>JAXDQI010000296.1:0-6555 GCA_034667965.1 Gammaproteobacteria bacterium | reverse complement strand
CCAAGGCCCTGTCGCACGAACCGGAGATTCTGTTCTTGGATGAACCCACGGCCGGCGTCGACGTCGAGTTGCGGCGCGACATGTGGGGGCTGGTGCGCCGCCTGCGCGAACGAGGAGTCACCATCATCCTCACCACACATTACATCGAAGAAGCCGAGGAGATGGCGGATCGCATCGGCGTCATCAATCAGGGCAGCCTGGTCCTGGTGGAGGAAAAGAAGGAGCTGATGAAGAAACTGGGCAAGCGCCAGCTGACCTTGCACCTTCAGGAACCGCTGACGTCGATTCCGGCCGAACTTGCACCGTGGGGCCTGGAATTGAAAGGCGACGGCAACGATCTGGTGTACACCGTCGACGGTAATGCCAGCATGGATATATCCACGCTGCTCAAGCGCATGAGCGATTCGTCCATCTCGATCAAGGACCTGCATACCCAGCAGAGTTCGCTCGAGGACATTTTCGTCAGCCTGGTGAGCACGCGCCGATGAACCACGCCGCTCGAATCCCATTCAACAGGCATGGCGTCTGGGCCATCTATAAGTTCGAGATTGCCCGCGCGCTGCGCACGCTCGTTCAGAGTCTGGTCACGCCGGTGATCACCACGTCATTGTATTTCGTCGTCTTCGGCGCCGCGATAGGATCGCGCATGAATGCCGTAAACGGCGTGAAGTACGGCGCCTTCATCGTGCCCGGACTCATGATGTTGGCGCTGCTCACCGAAAGCTTGCAGAACGCCTCATTTGGCATCTTCTTTCCGAAATTCGTCGGCACGATCTACGAACTGTTGTCGGCCCCCATTTCCTATGCCGAAATCGTGCTCGCGTATGTGGGAGCCGCCGCCACAAAGTCCATCGTCCTCGGCTTGGTGATTCTCGCGACGGCCTCCTTGTTCGTCCCCATCAGAATCATGCATCCAGGGTGGATGATCGCGTTCCTGGTGATGACGGCCGTGACCTTCAGCCTGTTCGGATTCATTCTCGGGCTATGGGCGAAGGGTTGGGAGCAACTACAGTTCATCCCCATGCTGGTGGTCACGCCGCTCACTTTTCTGGGCGGCGCGTTCTACTCCATCAGCATGCTGCCGCCGGCATGGCGGACGTTCAGCCTGTTCAACCCCATCGTCTATTTGATCAGTGGCTTTCGTTGGTGCTTCTACGGCACGGCCGACGTGAGCGTGGTCACGAGCTTTTTGATGACCGTCGGGTTCCTCGCGATGTGCCTCCTGGCGATCTCGTGGATTTTCAAGACGGGGTATCGTTTGAAGAATTGAAAAACGCGGCAGCCGACCCATCGCTACCGCCCCGTTTCAAATGTCCGAAAAACTCGCAGCTTTAGAACGTGTACGAAGCCTTCACGTAGTAGAACCCGCCGTTGATTCCGAACGGTGAGAATGTCGGGTATTGCGTTACGCCCGCGTTGTCGCCGTAGGCAAAGCTATTCTCATGTGCTCGAAGCGTCGCATTCAACTTACCGGGGAATCTATTGAAGAGGTTGTTCGCCCCCAGACTGAACTTCACGTGCTCGCTCATTTTATAGCTCAGGTCAAGGTTGGTGATGGCAGTCACACCGATTTTGGACTCGAAGTAATCGAATCCACCGGGGCAAATGAACAGCGTTCCCGGCTTGACCACGCAGCCCGGATAAGTTCCCGCACCCGTGCCGCCGTTGTCGCCGTCGTCGTTCCCATATTCCGACGATGGACCGTAAATCTTCTCGACCAGATTGACCGATAGCTTACCGGTAGTGAACAGCGAGCCCAAATTCACGACATATTTGGGGTTGGCTGTCGTCAGATCCGAGATTGCCGTCGGATCATACAACTCGTTGGTCGGCGGACTACCGCCGGCCAGCAAGGCAGGGGTGCCGGCGTACTTCGTGATGGTCGTATCGTTGTAGGTGGCTCCAACGGACCAGACAATCTTGCCGAAGCTGTATTCAACCGGAAAATCAAATACCAAATCCGCCCCTCGGGTGCGCGTGTCGATGCCGTTCGCAAAAACATTGATACCGGTCGTGCCGCTCGACAAGACGGCCGGATCGATCGCCGCGCCGCTGGCAACGACCGCGGCAGTGACGGGAGCCGAGACCAAGGCTCCATTTTTCGTTCCGATGATCTGACCGCTACCCACGATGCGGTTGGTAACGGTGATCTGATACACATCGAGGGTGGTGCTCATACCCGGCGTCGGACGCCAGACCATCCCCAAGCTCAAGTTGACGGAGTGCTCGGGTTTCAACCCGTCGCCTAGCCCCAGCAGCTTGCCAGCCGGAGAATTGGGGGCGATTTGAACATACGCAGTCGTGGGCCCAACGTTGGTCGAGGTGTAGTACTCCTCCGCCAAAGTGGGAGCCCGAAACCCATTGCTGATCGTGCCGCGCAGCGCGAATTCCGGCGTGAAGTCATATCGGCCGGTGAGCTTGCCGACGGTGGCACTGCCGAAGTCGTTGTAATGCTCGAAGCGCCCGGCGGCGTCGAGTCTGAGGCCCGAGATGGGATTCGCGGCAAAATCGACATAACCCGCGTAGTTCTTCCTGCTGTTCGTGCCGGCACTGCTGGGAGCGAATCCCGGATAGGAGGAAGCACCACCCCCTTCGTACGAGTAGGGAACACCCGCACCTATGGAATAAGTCTCCCGACGATACTCCGCTCCGAAGGCGACGTTCAGCGGACCGGCGAGCCCAACGTCGAAGTCCTTATTGACATCGGCGGTGCTGGTCCATTGCGTCGCTTGCAAGTAGCCATCGTAGAAATTGGCCGGGCTGGGAACACCCAGCGCCTGAGGCTGGAAGCTGAATGTATCGATGGTGGAGATGGAAACCTTGTCACCGCCGAATCCGGTGCCCACATCCCAATTCCAACCCGCAATCGAGCCCTTGAGGCCGGCATTGAACTGATAGTCGTTTTCGTCGCTCGCTTCCTGGGGATTGAAGCCGAATGGATACGGAACCACCGTGGCGCCGGTTTGCGCGTCGGTGTAAACCGCCTTGTCCGGTAAGCGGTAATTCTCATATGACGCCGCGTTCTTCTTGCCGTAGGTGATGGTGGAATAAAGTTCCGTGCCGTTCGCGAAATCAAATCCCATGTTCACCAGGAGCAGTTTCGACTGTTGCGCACCGTCGCCGGAGATTCGATTCAAGTTCGGGTAACCGGGAACGTTCGGCAGATTGGAATCCGGATAGCTGGTGAAATTGGCCGGATTGACCACGCGCTCATCGACATTGCCCACATTGCTATGACCGTGGTTGTGAAACTGGCCGGTCAAGCTGAAATAACCGCCGTCGGACGGCTCGAAGCCGGCTTGGGCGCTCACGTCTTCCGTTTTACCACCGCCATCGTTCCCGTATTGACCGTATGTACCGTTGACGACGCCACCTGACGTGTTTTTCTTCAGGATGATGTTGATGACGCCGGCGATCGCGTCGGTGCCGTACTGCGCCGCAGCTCCATCCGTCAACACTTCGATGTGCTCGATGGCATCCAAGGGAATGAAGTTGAGGTCGACCCCCGCGCCGCCTTGATAGGTGGAACCGGTGTCGACCGCGAGATTGGCCGTGGTGTGTCGGCGTTTGCCGTTTATCAATACCAGCACGTGGTTCGGGCTCAAGCCTCGCAACTTCGCCTGCAGTGTTTGGCCGGCCATATCGAAACCGAAGGCTTGCATGGTCAAGGAAGGCACCAACTGAGACAGCGTCGACATGAGGTCAGGATTTCCCGATGCCGCCGCCAATGAATCGGCGCTGAGGATCTGAATGGGGGCAGGACTATCCGCTGCCTTCAGTCCCGCTTGGCGCGAACCCGTCACGATGATTTCATCGAGTCCCGCGGCGTCGGCGCTGGCTTCCGATGTGGCCGTCGTGGTGGCCGTATCGGCCAGGGCTGCAGACGAACACATCGAGGACCCGCCGGCGCAAAGCATCGCGATCGCGAGTCTCAAACCGAATTGCTGTGCCTTGTTGGAACGCGTTGACATTAATGTTCTCCTTGTTGCGTGTCGTTATCGCCTCCCGCCGGGGCATTGAACCTGGCCCTGCGGTTCGGATAGACCCGTGGTGCAAATAGCAGGCCAATCCGCGACAACTAGCGCGGCGATCTGCCGAGCGAACGCGCAATGCAAATTTAATGTCATGTTTTTCAAATAGTTATGGTGACGTCATCAAATTGTAAACTTCTTACCTCCTTGTGGTAATGCCACAACAACAGCTGAGCTCCGCGCTCTGCCGACTTGCGACGGTGCGCTCCCGTGGGTCGGGCGCTCGAATTGTGTGCGTTGGTTACGGGCGCGGATCAGCGCCGGCCGCCAGCGACCGCCTCGCCGATTAGGAACGACCGACGGTCGTGGCGACGGACGTTTCCGCGGGAACGCCGCTTGTCCGTACATCGGGCGCCATTTGGGGGGCGGCGTCGGGATCGAGTCCGATGTCGGCCTCGTACGCCTGCCGCCGATCGGCCTCGAGATCGAGCGAGCGGCATGCCCAGATGTAGACGATCGCCGAAACGGGTAAACCCACCAACATCGCGACGTCTGCGCCGCCCAGAGCCAGGGCAATCGGTCCCTTGAAATGTTGGGTGCTGAAAAACGGGATCATCACCGCGAATCCTATGCCGTAGGCACAGAGCCCGCGCCAACTCCATCGTCCGTACATGCCGTGCGGATTGAAGATCTCGCGCACCGAGTAGTGACCCTTGCGCACCACATAAAAATCCACCAGGTTGATGGCGGTCCAGGGAGTGAATAGATACAGCAGCACGGCAAGGAATTCGCCGAACTTCTCGGCGAAGTTCTGGGACGACGCCAGCGCGAGGCAGGATGCCGCCACGGTTGCAAAAATCAACGTCACTATCCGCTTGGCCAGCGTCGGACGCGTGGGTTTCAACGAATCCGCGACGCTCAACAAGGTCAGAGAGGCTCCGTAACAGTTCAGCGATGTGATGGTCAACAGGCCGAGCAGCGAGCACAGCAATAGCGGCTTACCGAAGCCCGGGATGACTTGATCCGCCGTAGCCCGCAAGGCGGTGGCGACCTCGAGCGTGGGAAAAAGCGCGGCAGACAGCGTTCCGACCAGCATGGTCCACGCGCCGCCGACGAAGCCGCCCAGGAACGTCCACCAGAATGACGCACTCACCCCAACGTTCCGCGGCAGATAGCGCGAATAGTCGGAGACATAAATCGACCAGGCTATTTGATAAGAGGCGGCCGCGAAGAACTGCGCTAGAAAGGGCACGACCCGAAAATTCCCGAGATCAAGCTGCTCCGGCGGCAGGCGGGCCTTCACGATCACGGCCACGGTGAACACCAGCAGCGCGGCGATGAGGACGTAGGCGATGAGCCGCTGCGCCAGGTGGATGAGATCATAGCCAACGACGGCCAAGGCGACGGCCAGCACGGCGAATACCAACACCGTGGCGGTGGGATTCGACCCGTACAAGTCATGCACCGTCTGCGCCGCCAGGATTTGATTGAATGCGTTGAAGCCGATATAGGCGATGAGCGCCACCCCCCAGACCAACAAGGCGCCGACGTAACCGAACTGGGGGCGCGATTGAATCATCTGCGGAAGCCCCAACTGCGGGCCCTGGGTGGAATGAAATGCCATGAAGAAGGTGCCGAAGGCCGAGCCCAGCATTACCGCGATCGCCATCCAAATCAAATTTCCGCCGAGGGCGACGCCGACCACGCCGGTCGCGACCGTCGCCAGGTGGGCATCGCCCGAGAACCACACGGGCCACAGATGCCACACCTTGCCGTGCCGCTCGGCAATGGGCACATAGTCGATCGATCGCTTCTCGATCAGCCCGCCACTATTCTTCGGTTCCATTGGGAAAAGATTAACATCTGCGTGAACTGACGATGTCGGATTCTACGGGCCCCTGCCTCGAGGCCGAATTCCCCGCCCTTGCATTTTGTTAACGATGTCGTTAACATTTTCCATGTTCGTTAACATTAGTCGTGCTCGTCAACATTCGTCAACAGGAGGCTTCGTATGAAACCCACTCCCGCGGGCTGGCCCCGCTTCTCGAGCAGCGTGGTCTACCAGGATGCCGCTGCGGCGATTGATTGGCTGTGCAGCGCTTTCGGCTTCGAAGTGAGGATCAAAGTCGAGGGCGAGAACGGCCGTATCGAACACTGCGAACTTAGCCTTGGAGACGGCTTGATCATGCTCGCCCAGGAAAGTTCGAATGCGGAACGCGCGTGGAAAAGAACATTGCGCAGCCCGAAATCGTTGAGCGGCGCAAACACTCAATGTCTCATGTTCTTCGTCGATGACGCCGAGGCGCATTGTGCCCAGGCGCGGGCCGGCGGCGCGCGCATCGTCGAAGAACTCGCGGTGCACGATTACGGCGATGACTATTGGTCGGATCGCAGCTACGGGGCGATCGATCCCGAGGGTCACGTGTGGTGGATCACGCAACGCCTGCGCAGCCCGGCGGCGGCCTAAAGACGCCGCATGTCGACGGCTCATCGGCCCCGCGTGGGCGACCTCGATGCGACGTTCGTGGCCCTTTCGGACGCCACGCGCCGCGAGATCATCCGAAACCTGCTGCAAAAGCCGAAG
>JAXDQI010000295.1:0-54515 GCA_034667965.1 Gammaproteobacteria bacterium | reverse complement strand
CGTTCCAGCTGCCCCATCTTGCCGTCCGCGTCAGGTAGCAATCCGCCCGCGATCTCAACCGCCTGAGCCGCGGTGTTTTCCGTCTTGAGCTCGTAAATCGCGGGACGCCTTACAGCGCCATCGATCGAAACCGTTCTGCCGACGGGGGGAATGAAGATGACGTCGCCCGGCAATAGCTGCCGGTCATTGCTGGTATCGCCGTGCAGCAGCAAGTCATAGAGGTCGAGGATCGTGACCAGGCGGCCGTTGCGCTTGAGTTGAATGTTGCGCAGGGATCCGATCTTCTTCACGCCGCCGCTGACGAACAGTGCGTTGGTCATGGTCGACAGACCGCTCACCGTGTAGGAGCCGGGTTTTTCGGCTTCTCCCAGCACGAAGACGCGGATCGATCGAAGGTCGCCCATGGTGACGCTGACTCGAGCTCCGATCAGCTGCTCCGCCACGCGACGTTCGATCGTCGCGCGAGCCGCGTCGAAACTCATGTTGCTGACCATGATCGGCCCGAGCTTCGGAAAATTGATCCGGCCGTCGCGTTGCACGGTCAATTCGTACAATGCGGGCTCGTTACCGTATACCTGGACCTCGAGCGTGTCGCCGGGCCCGACGACATAATCGGCCGGTACCTGAATATCGGATACTGGGGCAAAAGTGCTCGGCAACCCCTTGAACAAGTCGTAACCGAAGGGCTTCAATGCCTGCTCGCCGGACGGAGTAAGTCGGAGCAACGTGAGCTTTACGTTGTAATCCTTCAATTCCGGATCGGCGCTGAGTCGCTGCGTGGCCTCGAATGCGGTCAGTCCCGCGAGCGGGATGGCCGGCATTCCGGGAATCTCGAGAACTCCAAAGTGATTGAGCTGGTAGGGATTGTTGCTCAGAACACGCTTGCGGAATTTCTCAGCCTTTTCTTTTTCCTCATCCGTCTTTGGTTTTTGGTCCTGCGGCCTCGAGCCATTGGCATTCGCGCCGCCGTTGTTGTTGTTGTTATTGTTATTGTTATTGTTGTTGGCGTTGTTGGAATTGCCGCCGGCGTTGCCCGCGAGGACGCCGGCGATGCCGTTCACTCCACTGATACCATTGGCGGCGCCTGCGTTGTTGAGCCCGGCAATGCCGTTAGCGCCGCCACCGCCGTTCGGACCATTATTGCCGTTGGCATTGTTTTGATTGCCGAGTCCATCTGCGCCTGTCGTATCATTCGGCGTCAGTTCGATGAGGACCGTGTCGTCCGCGCGCAATTCCGGATCTTCGTCCATCTGACGAAGGACCCTCCCGTCAAAAGTCTCTTGTTTTTTGATCCTATGTGTTTGGTCCCTCGTGTCGTCGGCCTTCGGCATCACCGTGTCTGGCGTTTCCAGTTTTTTGTCCGTCGTCTTCCCGGTGCCATCACCCTTTCCCAAGACGCCCTGCAATATCGACCCTTGTTGATCGGGCGACAGGCTATCCTTGAGCGCTTGGAGCGTATCGGCCGTCTGCGTCTGCGCGGAAGACGCCAGTCCGATCGATAACAATACGATCGCGGCGCGTAGAAATCTACTTCGCATGTTGGGAGGTCGGATAGTACGGATCGGCAATCACCGGCAACGTCGACAATTCAACTCCAACTCCATTGACAAAGGGCCTGGCGCCGGCGCGGCGGTCGGGGCCGCACATCATAGCGTGTACCGCGATCCGGGCAACCCCATCGGGGGGCACAAGCCGCCAGAGTTTAACCGACACGCGATTCATCGTTTGTAATTCTTCCGCAGCCAATCCGCATAATCTCGTCCCAGCAATGCTTGCCACCACTGCGTATTGGCCATATACCAGTCCAGCGTCGCCCTCAGTCCAGTTGCGAGATCGCGCGTCGGCCTGTAGCCCAGTTCGCTCTGCGCCTTTGCGTAATTGATCGCATAACGCCGATCGTGCCCAAGGCGGTCACGCACATGCGCGATCAAATCGACCGCTCGCCCGCTGCCGACGGCGGGCGATGCCGGGAATGAGGCGCGCAAGTCTGTCCGTTCAGCGATCGACTGATCCACCAACCCGCACAGCGCGCGGACGATCTCAAGATTGGTGGTCTGATTATTTCCGCCGACGTTATACATCTCACCCGGCTTGCCGCGCGTCAGCGCCAGCGATATCGCCAGGCAGTGATCTTCCACATGCAGCCAATCGCGAACCTGCAATCCATCGCCGTACACCGGCAACGGCCTGCCCAGCAATATGTTGACGACCGTGAGCGGGATCAATTTCTCCGGAAATTGGTAGGGACCATAGTTGTTCGAACAATTCGTGATCGTACTCTGTAATCCAAAGGTCTCGTAGTATGCCCGAACCAAATGGTCCGACGAAGCTTTACTGGCGGAGTACGGCGAGTTCGGCGCATACGGAGTGGCCTCGTGGAAGGGTTCATCTCCCGGGCGCAGAGATCCGTACACTTCATCGGTCGATACATGATGAAAACGGTGATTGGGGACGGTTTTCCGGTCGAGCCAGAGTGTTTTTGCCACTTTCAGGAGGGAGTGGGTGCCCACGATATTGGTCCGGATGAAGTCATCGGGGCCCAAGATCGAACGGTCCACGTGCGATTCCGCCGCAAAATGCACGATAGTGTCGACCTGATGCTGCTCGAGCAACGCACGCACCGTGCTCTCGTCGCAGATATCGCCCTTCACGAAGGTATATCGCGGGTCGTGGTCCAGACCCGCGAGATTGTCGATATTGCCGGCATAGGTGAGTGCGTCGAATACCACCACCCGGCCCTCTCGGGCGTCCCCCAGCCAATGGCGCACGAAGTTGGCGCCAATGAAGCCCGCGCCCCCGGTGATGAACACATTACGGGGTTCGAAGTTCATCGAGCATGGTCCTTAAATTGTGTCGCCAATGCTGCCCCGGAACCTTGACCAAGGCTCGCGTGTCTGCAGTGTCCAGCACGCTGAACGCCGGGCGTCGCGCCCGCGTCGGATAGGCAGCGCTCGGAATGGGGGTGATGGGGATTTCACGGCGTAGCAGCCCCCGAGCCAACGCCTCCTCTTGAATGGCGACGGCGAAATCGTACCAACTCGCCACCCCGAGATCCGTCCAGTGGTAGACCCCGCCCGGCGCATTCACGTCGATGAGACCCCAGATTGCCGCGGCAATACCAGCGGCCCAGGTTGGGGTGCCGATCTGATCGCAGACCACGCTCACCTGCTCTCTGTCGCGCATCAACCGCAACATCGTCAGAACGAAATTTCGTCCTTGAGCGGCGTAAACCCACGCGGTGCGCAGAACGATGCCGCCGGCATCCTGCGCAACCACCCTCCGCTCTCCTCCGAATTTGCTTTGACCGTACACACTGAGAGGGTTCGGCGCATCGCTCGGTAGATAAGGCCGGCTGGAATTTCCATCGAAAACGAAGTCCGTGGAAAGATGCAGCAGCCGGCAACCCGCCCGGGACGCGGCCCGTGCCAACAAGCCGACCGCAGTCTCATTGATTTCAAAGGCTTGGCTCCGCTGATCCTCAGCGAGATCCACCGCAGTGTAGCCGGCGCCGTTGACGACCCACGCGGCGCCGCTGTCCGCCACCGCAGCGGTCACTGCCGCTTCGTCGGCAATGTCGAGTTCCTGCCGCGTTTTCACCAGGGTGGTGTGATTCACCGGCACGCAGGCGGCCACGGCGCGCGCCACCTGGCCCCCGCCGCCGAGCACGAGCACCTTCACCCAAACTTCTCGATGTCGGCGAAACTCTTGCCCGCAAGATCCTTCCCGGACAATTGCGGCGCCACGCCCGGCGGCAGCGGCCATTCGATGCCGACGGTGGGATCATTCCACGCCAGCGTCCGCTCGTGGCTGGGACTATAAATATCCGTACACTTGTAGAGAAAATCGGCTGATTCAGAGGTCACCAAAATACCGTGAGCGAGGCCCGGCGGAACCCACAGCATCTGGTGATTTTTATCGGACAGCTCCTTACCCCACCAGCGCCCGAACGAGGGTGAGGTCCGGCGCAAGTCCACCACCACATCGAACACCGACCCGGCGGCCACGCGCACCAGTTTCCCTTGAGTGTGATCGACCTGCAGGTGCATGCCGCGCAAGGTCCATTGCGTCGACCGGCTGTGATTGTCCTGGACGAAGCGGCCGTCGATACCCGCGGCATCGAATTTGGCCGCCTGCCACGACTCCATGAAGAAGCCGCGGGCATCAGCGAATACCTGCGGCTCGATCAAGATCACATCGGCGATGGGGGTCTTGTGAAATTTCATGGTTGACGGTCATCTTGCAGGATGCGCAGCAGATATTCGCCGTAACCGCTCTTGAGCAGGGGGGCCGCCAAGGTCCGCAGCTGGTCCGCATCGATGAATCCCATGCGCCATGCGACCTCCTCGACGCAGGAGACTTTCAACCCCTGCCGCTCCTCGATGATGCGGACGAAGACCCCGGCGTCCAGCAGCGAATTGTGCGTCCCGGTGTCCAGCCAGGCCGTGCCCCGGCCCAGTTTTTCGACCGTCAGGGTACCGTCGCGCAGATACGCACGGTTCAAATCCGTGATCTCGAGTTCTCCGCGGGCGGACGGCTTGATGGCGCGCGTGAATTCGGACGCGCGGTTGTCGTAGAAGTAGATACCCGTCACCGCGTAATTCGACGGCGGTTTTTCGGGCTTTTCGAGAAGGTCCGCGACTTTCCCCGCGCCGTCGAATTGCACCACTCCGTAGCGCTCGGGATCCTGCACGTAATAACCGAATATCGTGGCGCCCTCGGCGCGTTGCGACGCCGATTGGAGCAGCCCCGACAGATTGGCGCCGTAGAAGATATTGTCGCCGAGAATCAACGCAGAGGGTGCTCCGTCCAAAAACCGTTCGGCGATGAGGAGCGCCTGCGCGATGCCGTTCGGCTCCGGTTGAGCGGCATACTGGAACGAGATTCCCCATTGTTGACCGTCGCGCAGCAGCTCCCGGAACGCGACCTGATCCCGCGGCGTGGTGATGATCAGATATTCGCGGATGCCGGCCGCCATCAAGGCCGCGAGCGGATAGTAAATCATTGGCTTGTCGTACACCGGCAACAGCTGCTTGCTCTGCGACAGGGTGACGGGATGCAGGCGCGTGCCGGCCCCTCCGGCCAAGATGATGCCCTTGCGTTGTTTCGTCAAAATATCGTCCCGCTGATTGGCTGGGCGCGATTATAGGGTAAGCCTGTAGGCAAGCACGCGACTATTCGGTTCCCACGTAATCGCTCACCGCCTCGACGAACTGATTTGCCTGCTCAATCGCGGACAATCCCCTCTCGCGATCAACGCCCTCGTCCGAGTAATCCGCGATGAGGCGGATTTGATCTACCTGTCTCAGCGATCTACCGTACTGTGCGGGAATACGCCCGGGCTTGATCACATGCCGGCTGAAAGCGGCGATCAGGCCGCTGTGAGTCTTGATGGCCTCCGAATTGACGGGCTCATCGCCGGCGAGCAATGCCGCGCGGGCCGCATCAAACATTGCGTAGTAGGCACGATTGCACGCCCCATTCAGATCGCCCGCGTCAAAGAGTAGTTTTGCAGAGGCCGCCGAACGCCGCGCTCTAACGATTAATTCTGCGGGCTTCAAAGAGGCAGTCCTTCCCGCCGGATGTTTTCAAGCAGCCGCGGATTGGAGTGACTCTCAGGATGCTCCCATTCGTCTTCCCAAATCGGCAGCGGCTGGATGTATACGTTTTTCTCCAACAACACATCAAAAGCGATATCCGCCATATCGAGCGATGTATCCATGAGCTTGCCGCGTGGACCGCGCAATAGAACTGCGACGTCCACGTCGCTGTCGGCGAGATGCGTGCCGCGAGCGCGGCTACCGAACAGCAGGGCGGCCTTCACGGAATACCGCGCTGATACCCGGCGAACGAATTCACGGGCAGGGCCCATGGTTTCAGACTCGACCGGAGAGCTCAGGTAGGGGGCCGGCGCCTCCCTCACCCGCAAATCGCGCTCGCGATACGCACGCAGACTTGCCAGGGTCCCCTCGAGCTCACGCTCTTTCGGACTGGTTTTCAGGAGGTAGTCTCGTACCGCCTCGTTAACCAGTTTGTTCATCGGTCGGCCCAACAGCCGGCCGAGATTCACCAGAGCGGCCTGGGCGTCGGGATCAAGTCTGAATATTGAAGCTTTGCGGGTCATATTGCATGATATCATTTATTGACAATGATACTAATATATGGATATGACAGCTATGTAGCGCTCTAGATGACTCCTTGTCCAGAGAATCAGCTAGCTATAATATATATCAGTATATTTATATATAGGAATTCACCAATGGCTCAGGTGATGATGTATTTGGATGAGGAAACTGAACAAGCGATGCGCAAAGCTGCTGAGCGCGCCGGTCTACCGTACAGTCGCTGGGTCGCGGGGTTGATTCGAGCGGCGGCACGCGAGACCTGGCCCGTGGACTTTTTGAGTTTGAGCGGATCGCTTCCGGATGCGCCGTTGGCGAAGGACATCCGAGCGACCGATGTGCCCGATCTGCCGCGGACACCTTGGTGAGATATCTGCTCGACACCGACTCGCTGAGTTATTTTTTTCGCGGGGAAGGCTACATCGCGAAACGTCTACGAGCCCTTACGCCGGCTGACGTCGGCCTTCCCGCACCGGTCCTTTATGAATCTCGCCATGGCATGCTGCGATTGAGCTCGGGAGCGCGACAAGCGGCTCTACTCGCCGCGCTCGATCGGACCATCGATACCATGGATGTCGTCCCGTTCGACGCGGCAGCGGCGGAGGCGGCGGCGCGAGCCCGCACCCAACTCGAAGGATTAGGGGTGGGAATCGGTCCGATCGATGTTCAAATCGCGGGAATCGCCCTGGCGCAGTCGGCCACTCTGGTCACGCGCAACGTCCGTGAGTTTTCGCGCGTGGCTGGACTCTTGATCGATAACTGGTATGACGGTTAGTGAGCCCGCATTGTGTCGCCGGGGCGGACCGCGAGCTGACACCGGCGACTCAAACCCTCATCGATTCCTCGCCACGTACTCGATCAGCGCCTTCAAACCCGCCGCCCCCTGCCCGGCCGGCGCCTTTTGGCCCTTCATGTCGATCCCGAGCGCCAGCTTCTTGCCGAGTTCCACCCCGAACTGATCGAAGGAGTTGATGCCCCAGACCGTGCCTTGAACGAACACGCTATGCTCGTACAAGGCAATGAGCCCGCCCAGCGAGCCGGCAGTGGTCTGCGGGTACATCAGCAAGGAGCTGGGCCGGTTGCCCTCGTGCACGCGGTGCGCACGCAACCGGTCGATGTCCGCGGCACTGGAGCCCGCCTTGCGCATGTCCGCATCGGCCTCTTCCGGCGTATGGCCGAAGGCGAAGGCCTGGGATTGTGCGAAGCAGTTCTGCAGCGCCAGGTCCTGGCCCTCGGTACCTCCCCAGGATCCCCTCAAGGGCGCGATGAAATCCAATGCCGCCGTCGGTGTTCCTTGATGCAGCATCTGAAAAAACGAATGCTGGGCGTTCGACGCGGGCTCCCCCCAGACCACCGGCGCGGTCGCAAAGGACACGCGTTCGCCGGCAAGCGACACGCTCTTGCCGTTGCTCTCCATCTCCAGCTGCTGCAGATACGCCGGCAAGCGCGCCAGGCGCTGGTCGTAGGGAAGGACGGCCAGCGTGGGCAGCTCCAGGAATGTGCGGTTCCACACTCCGAGCAGACCCATCAACACCGGCAGATTGCTTTCGAACGGAGCTTCCGTGAAATGTTTGTCGATCTCGCCGGCGCCGCTCAAGAATTCTTGAAACTTCTCGCTGCCGATGGTGAGTTCAGCCACGAGGCCGATGGCGGACCAGACCGAGTACCGTCCGCCCACCCAGTCCCACATGGTGAAACGATGCTCCTGAGCGATGCCGAAGGCATCCATGGCGGATGCGTTGGTCGATACGGCGACGAAGTGATTGGCCGGCGATTTCTCGCCCAAGGCGCCGACGATCCACGCGCGTGCGGCATTGGCGTTGGCCTGGGTCTCTTGAGTGACGAACGTCTTGGAGCAAATCAGCACCAAGGTCTCGGCGGGATCGAGCGTGCGCGTCAAATCCTCGAGCTGCGTGCGGTCGACGTTCGATACGAAGTGCGGCGTGAGGCCGCCGCTCCATTCAGACCTAAGCGCATCGCAGACCAAGAGCGGTCCCAAGTCCGAACCGCCGATGCCGATGTTGACCACGTGCCTGAATTGTTTGCCCGTGACTCCCCGCTTGTCGCCGCGGCGCACGGCGCCTGCGAACTCGGACAGCTTCTTGCGCGACGCCCGCACTTCGGACTGGATCCCGGCGCCGCCGGCGAAATCCGAGCGCAGCGCCGTGTGCAGCACCGCACGGCCTTCCGTGCTGTTGATGGCATCGCCGCGAAACATCGCGGTGATGTGCGCCGGCAAGTCGGCAGCCCGCGCCAGGCCGATGAGCAACGACAGCGTTTCCTTGGTGATGCGTTGACGCGAATAATCGAGCAGCCAGCGGCCGGATTCGACGTGAAAGTTCTCCCAGCGCTGCGGGTCGTAGGCGTGCAGATCGCGCAGGTGCGCGGTTTTCAGTTCCTGGGAGTGCCGGGCCACGGCGGCCCACGCGGGCAGGGAAGAAATCAATATTGCCATGACGGACTCGCGCTTACGAAGGTTGCCGATGGTGATCCTCAAGATACCATTCGACCGAAGTGCGTAACACCCTCCCCGAGTTCGGTGCTCGGTCGATAGCCTGCGCTACCCTTCTGGCGTTCGGTGCTCGGTCGACAGCCTGCGCCACACCGTATTGCCGTGAGAGGCCTTGTCGAGCAGCGTCAGCGCGTGTTCGTGGGCAGCCAGCTCCTCCTCGCTGGCCTTCACCACGGCGATCCGAACGCCGTGGGAGAAGCGCAGCGGTGCCGCCTGCCGTGCGCGGCTGCGCGCGGTATCCGATTCCTCGCTCAACGTGAACTTCGCTTGACCGCCGGTCATGGCGAGATACACCTCGGCGAGAATCCGGGCGTCGAGCAAGGCGCCGTGATGCTCGCGATGCGAGTTGTCCACGGAATAGCGCTTGCACAAGGCGTCCAGGCTGTTGCGCTGGCCGGGATGCATCTGTCGCGCCAGCGCCAGGGTGTCCAGCACGCGGCAGACGTCGGTGACTTTCATGGGTCCGGCGGCCTTGAGTCCAACCCGCCCGAACTCGGCGTCCAGGAACGCGACGTCGAACGGCGCATTGTGAATGACCAACTCCGCACCCTGCACGAACTCGAGAAATTCGGCATGGATCTGCGCGAACGTGGGTTCCTTCGACAACTGCTCCCGCGACAGGCCGTGCACGGCTTGCGCACCTTCGTCGATGTCGCGTTCAGGGTTGAGGTAGCGATGAAAACGGCGGCCGGTCAGCCGCCGGTTGAACAACTCCACACAGCCGATCTCGATCACCCGATGCTGCTGTTCGACTTCGAGGCCGGTGGTTTCCGTGTCGAGAACGACTTGACGCATCAGCGTTTACCGTCCCGCCAGTAGATGATCGATGGCGAGATTGGCGAGTTGATCCACATATTCATTTTGCTCGTGTCCCGAATGCCCTTTGACCCAATGCCATTCGATATCCTGTGCCGCCGCGGCGGCGTCCAGCTGCTCCCATAAATCCTGGTTCTTTACGGGTTCGCGTGCGGCCGTGCGCCACCCGCGCGCCTTCCATCCCGGCAGCCATTCCGTATAGCCCTGCAGGACGTACTTCGAGTCGGTGTACAGTTTGACTGAACAGCGCCGTTTCAAGGCGCTTAAAGCCCCGATGACGGCCATGAGTTCCATGCGGTTGTTGGTGGTTGCGGTTTCGGCGCCCGAGACTTCCTTGCGCTCCTTGCCGGCGACCAACAATGCCGCCCAGCCGCCGGGACCCGGATTGCCGCGACACGCGCCATCCGTATAAATCTCGACGTGGGTCATGCGCCGCTATCGTCGGAACCCAATTTGCTGGAACCCAATTTCGAAGTCGGCTCGGCCGCGGGCACGAGGACCAGTTGGCGAACCCGGCGGCGCGGGCGAACCAGGGTGAGGGTCTGTACGCGCTTACGTGCCTTGAGGAGATAGGCGCCGGCGGTCAGAGGGCGCCGCGCTCGGTACTCGGCCTGGCGCACCGTGCCATCGGCCATTTTTCGGGGGCGCCGGGTGATGGGCAAGGGCCCTAGGTATCCGTACACATTGGCCACTTCGAAATCGAGGAGCGCCATCCAATCGCGCAGCCGCCGCTCCGAGAGCATGCGCCGGGTCTGAGGCGGAAAAGCGGGACGACGGAAATACCGGCCGAACGAGCGCCTCGCGCCCCAGCCGCTGAAGGGATTGAAACCGCAAATCATCAGGCACCCGTCGGCGCACAGCACCCGCTCCGCTTCGCGCAGGACCGCATACGGATCTTCGACCAGCTCCAGCGTATGCGGTAGAAAAATAGCGTCGATGGAATCCGAGGGGAAGGGCAGCGACTGAAGCGGCGCGCACAGCGTAACGCCGGGACTCAATTCGGGGGCCAGCAGCGTCGTATGCTGCGTGCGCGCGCCGCCCAGCAGGTGCGGAGACGGGCCCCATGCGCCCACCTGCAGCAACTCGAAACCGAACACGTCGTCGAGGGCCAGCCGGGCCAGCGCCGCTTCTTCGCGCAACACGCGTCCACCGAGCGGGTCGTCGAACCATTCGCCGGCGGTGTTGTCACGCATTGAGTGCAATCGGGACTCCTTGAAAATACTAGCAAAGCTTGAATGTTACAGGTTAAATAAGCCGCAAAATGCAGAAACCCTCAACCCCTCTCGACGTGCGCCCGGTGCGCGCATTTTCCGATAACTACATCTGGCTGATCGAATCGCCGCGAGTTCCCGGCCGGGTGGTCGCCGTCGACCCCGGTGATGCCGCCCCGGTGCGCGCCGAGCTACACCGGAGTGGCTTAAGCTTAGCCGCGATTTTGCTGACTCACCATCACGCCGATCATATCGGCGGCGTCCAAGCACTTCTCGAGCTGGGCCCCGTGCCCGTGATCGGCCCGGAGGATGCCCGCATCGCGCTGCGCAACCGCACGGTCCGGGATGGTGAGCGGTGCGACTTGCCGGACTTGGGACTTGGCTTCGAGATTTTAGCGGTGCCCGGGCATACTTTAAGTCACATTGCGTTTTGGGGGCATGGCGCGCTGTTTTGTGGCGACACGCTGTTCAGCGCCGGCTGTGGCCGAATGTTCGAGGGTACGCCTAGACAAATGAATGCCTCACTCAATCGCCTGCGCGACCTGCCGCCGGAAACCCGCATGTTTTGCGGACACGAATACACCGCGGCCAACCTGCGCTTTGCCTTGACGGTGGACCCCGGCAATCGCACCGCACAGGATTATCGGGACGCTGTGGAACGTACCCGCGCCGCCGATGCGCCGACCCTGCCCTCGCCCCTGTCGCTCGAAATATGCATCAATCCTTTTTTGCGGTGCGACATAGCCGCCATACGGGCGTCCGCCGAGGCACACGCCGGGAGGCCGCTCCCCGAAGCGGCCGATGTATTCGCCGCGCTCCGCTCCTGGAAAGACACCTACCGATGAGCATGAGCCGGATGCAGCCAGCCGCCGTGTTACGTCGCCTACTCGTGACTGCCGCCGCGCTTGGATTGACCGCCTGCGCCCACGAGGCGCCGCCGCCGGTGGCGCGCGAACGAGTGGTGGTTGCGACGACGGTCACCTCGGCCGATGCGGGCCCGGCGGCACCTGCGCCTGCCGCCGGGGCGCCCCCCTCCCTGACCATGCCGCGGGAGTGGCAGCACCACAACGGCGAGGACTACGACGATCTGTTCGAACGCATGCGTGCGGGTTTCGCCCTCGATGAGGTGTCGGAGCCGGCGATCGATCAACAACTCGCGTGGTTCGAACACAATCCTGAGTATCTGGAACGGGTATTCCAGCGCGGCCAGCGCTACATGTACCACATCATCACGGAGGTCGAGCGGCGCGGCATGCCGACGGAATTCGCGCTGCTGCCGGTGGTGGAGAGCGCCTACGAACCGTTCGCGTACTCCGTGAGCCGCGCCGCGGGGCTGTGGCAATTCATTCCGGGCACCGGCGTGCGCTTCGGCTTGAAGCAAACCTGGTGGTACGACGGCCGGCGCGACGTGGTCGAGTCGACGCGCGCGGCCCTCGATTACCTGCAGGCGCTCCACGACGAATTCAATGGCGACTGGCTGCTGGCGATCGCGGCGTACAACGTCGGTGAGGCCGGCGTCGAGCGCGCCATCGCCTACAACGCCTCCGTCGGCCGGCCCACCGACTTCTGGCATCTGAACCTGCCCGCGGAAACCCGCGCCTATGTGCCGAAATTGCTGGCGATGAAGCGTCTGATGGCCGAGCCCGAGCGCTACGGCCTGGAATTCGCGCCCATGCCGAACGAGCCTTACTTCGCCGTCATCGAAACCGAATCGCAGATCGATCTTAAAATCGCCGCGCAGCTGGCCGGCACGAGCTACGACGACCTGATCGCCTTGAACCCGGGCTATAACCGGTGGGCCACCGACCCCGCGGGACCGCATCGCATGCTGGTGCCCATCGACTATGCCGATGCCTTCGAAGGCGCCCTGAAGACGCTGGCGCCCGAGGATCGGGTCCGCTATACCACGCACGAGGTGGGCAAGCGCGACACCCTGGCCGCGATCGCCAAGCGCTATGGCACCTCCGCTGCGGTGCTGGCGAAGGTCAACGATCTGTCCGGCGGCCGCGTGACCGCGGGACAATCACTGCGCATCCCTGAAATCAGCGGCAGCCTGCCGGACAAGGTGATGATTGCGGCGGCCCGGGTGGACCGGCCGGAAACCGATACCAGCGGCCGCAGGCAGCGGCAGATCGTTTATCGAGTGCGCGCCGGCGAAACCCTGTCCAGCATCGCAAGGCGCAACAACATACCCGTGAGCACGCTCGCCCGCCTCAACAACCTGGGGACCGGCGATTCGTTGGTGAAGGGCCAACGGCTGGTCATCAAGGCGAACGCGCGCCGCTTTCGCGACGAGGGTGTGGTGAGCGGCCGCCGAGTCCTGTATACCGTGCGGCGCGGCGACACGATTTACAGCATCTCGCGTCAGTTTCAGGTATCGGTCGCCCAGCTCAAGACGTGGAACGGCATCAACGAGCGTCACCAGATCAAAGCCGGTAAAAGGCTGGTAATGTATGTCGATGCCAACCGGCAGCAAGGATAAGCGAAGGCAGGTCTTTACCGCTCGCGCAGCGAGCGACTTAAGGACGGGGTCGCCGCGACCCCGTAGATCCGGCGCGTAAGCGCCTAGATAACTCCTAGGAAATTACATGGGTTTCTTGCAGGGCAAGCGCGCCTTGATCGTAGGGCTGGCCACGGATCGTTCAATCGCCTGGGGAATCGCCCAGTCCATGCATCGCGAGGGAGCGCAGTTGGCCTTCTCGCACATCGAGCGGATGGCCGATCGCGTGGTCCCGCTCGCGAAGGAATTGGGATCGGACATCACGTTCGAAATGGACGTGGCCTCGGACGATGACATCACACGAGGCTTCGCGCACCTGAAAACCCGCTGGGACGCTTTCGACATCCTGGTGCATGCCGTCGCCTTCGCGCCGCGTGAAGCGCTCACGGGAACCTTCATCGATGCAACCACCCGCGACGGCTTTCGGGTGGCGCACGATATTTCGAGCTATAGCCTGACGGCTCTCGCCCGCGAGTCCCTGCCCTTCATGAAGGGGCGCGCCGGCGCCATCGTGACCTTGAGCTATCTGGGCGCCATGCGGTCGTTGCCGGGCTACAACGTCATGGGCCTGGCGAAAGCCAGTCTCGAGGCCAATGTGCGGTTTCTGGCGGCAGACCTCGGGCCGCTGGGGCATCGCGTCAATGCCATCTCCGCGGGTCCCATCAAGACGCTGTCCGCCGCGGGCATTCCCGGGTTGCGCAGAATGCTGGCGCACGTGGCGTCGGTATCGCCGATCAAACGCAATGTCACCATCGAGGACGTCGGGAATGCGGCCGCGTTCCTCTGCTCCGACCTGGCGGCCGGTATTACCGGCGAAGTCACCTACGTCGACGGCGGCTTCAACTCCGTGGGCATGAGTTTTCCGGAGGATTCCGAAACGCGCTGAGCAGCCTGGCGCCAAGGGGCGCCCCCGCGTCAACGCCGGCGGCCGTCCCGCGTTATGTTCGACTGTCGCCCCACTAACGGGCGTACTGTGCAACTTTTGAGGCCGATTTACAGACTAATATTGTGCGAGCCGCCCGAGGGCTGCCACACGAGAGAACGGAGTAGTTTTATGTTCAGGAAATCCATCCCTACGTCGCTGTTGCTGGGCGGGACGCTGGTCGCGCTCGGCGCCTGCTCCGGGCTGCCCGTGAAAACCGACATCAACCCCAACATGTCAGTGGGCAGCTGTCATACCTACGCGTTTGCCGACGAGCATGCGGCGAACACCGACCAGCCTTCGGCCTTCGGCAATCCGTTGAACGCCGAGCGTCTGCGTCAAGCGATCGAGGCCAACATGGGCGCCAAGGGCATTCAAAAGGCCGCGGACCGCAAATCCGCCGATTGCGTCGTCGGTTATGCCATGGGCACGCGCCAGGTGTTCGACGACTACTACGGTAACTTCGGAATCGGCTGGGGCTGGGGCGGCGGCTGGGGTCGTCGCGGTTGGGGCGGCGGATTCGGCTATGACGGTCCCTACGTGCGCGACGAAACGCGCATCTCGGTCGATCTTTTCGACGCCAAGTCGCGGGTTCCCATCTGGCACGCCAGCGTCAGCCAGAGTGTGGCCGACCTGACCGGTCCGAACGCGGTGGAGCGCATCAACACGGCGGCTACCGCAATCTTTACCAAATTCCCGGGCGCGGGGGTGCCCGTGACCGGCGGCCGCACGACGACTTAGGGCGGTTGGCGAGGGCGTGGCTATCGGTGGTGGTCGTCGACTGCGCCGTTGGACCGCTTGTAGTGCTGCCGAACGAGATCTGCGAATGAACCATGCTGTTCCGCGTAGGTCTCGACGGCAGCCAGATCCTTCTGCGCTTCGGCTCGGAGCGCCTCTCGCCGACGCTCTGCGTATTGCGGCTGGTCCGGCATAAATAACTCTCCTGTTTAATGATACGCAAAATCATTCTTTTGGCTTCAATAACGTAAGATCCCGGGTAGGAAGTAATCGGCTGAAATCGCGGTCAAAGCTTACGAGGTGCTCGCTCAAAGCTTGGACCATCGATGCGATAGCGGCGTCGGTCACTGCATTGCCGGTGAGACGAAGCGTCAGGAGTTTGTCCCTCAAAAGCGGCCAGTCGTCCTCGGCCGTCTTGAGTTCCGCTCCGGGCGATTCGAGAATCGCATCTACGAACGCGATGGCGTCCTCAATCGAATCCGGCTGCGGAAATACGCGTCGGTTCGTCACCAGCCGCAGGAAGCCGGAAATCACGATCGGAAGCAAGACCAGCGTTTCGATGCCCGCGGCACATTCCTTTCTCGCCTGCGTGAGCCAGCCGCGCGCGGTGTGGTGATGAACATGATCCGCGCGATACGCCGCGACGATAATGTTAACGTCCGGAGTCATTCGTCGGCGGCGTCGAATAGCGATTGATTTCGGGTGCCGTCGACGCCGATCCGCAGTCCGCCGCTCTGGGGCGACACCGGAAGTTCCTTGACCGTGCCTTCTGATACCCGGCGTGTCTTGCGGAGCCGTAGTGTCAACCCCTCCTCGATCATTCGAGTCAAGGTAGTTGACTCCTTAGTGGCCAGGGCTTTCGCCTGTGCAACGAGATCATCACGAAGGTTGAGCGTAGTCTTCATGACCATATGATACAGAAATCTGTATCTGCTCGCCATTCACGCCTACGGCCGGGTCACCGCTCGCCTGACGAACACGTAGTACAGCGCCGCCAGCACCGCGGCCAATGCCAGGACCAGCAGAAAAAAGCGGTGCAGCGAGCCCTGCAGGAGCTCAGGGTGCTGGCCCACGGTCATGCCGAGCCAGGCGAGCACCGAGGTCCACACCAATGAACCCCCTAACGTGGCCGCGCTGTACCAGCGGAAGTCCATGCGCAGGATGCCGGCGGGAATACCGATGAGATGCCGGATCACGGGCAGCAATCGGGAGAGGAAGATGCCGGGCCACCCATAGCGGGCGGACCAGCCTTCCGCGAGGCTGATCTTCGCGGCGGCCACCCCGACGTAGGGTCCGAGCCGCATCACCAGCGGCCGCCCCAACCAACGCGAGGCCCAATACATGATTGCCGCGCCCACCCAGGATCCCAGCGTGCCGGCGGCCACCACGCCGGCGAGGGACAATTGTCCCTGGGTATGGGCGAGATACGCCGCCGGCGGAATGATGACTTCGCTCGGAATGGGCACCACCGTGCTTTCCAACGCCATCAGCCCGCCGATGAGCCAGTACCCGCCGTGGGCCAGTACCGATAGATACCAGTCCGAAAACTGGTGCAGCAATTCGGTCAACGATCTAATCCAGAGCCTGCGGGTTGACCGTCACCTTGGCATCCGCGCGTGCCGCCGCGGCATAGCTCTGCGCCTCGCCCGAGGCCCACTGCTCCGCGAATTGGAGCCGCAGCTGTCCTTCCCCTTGTTTTGGATCGACGCTCGGATCGTCGCGCACGGCGGTCACGGCCAGAACGGCGGCATCGCCGTCGCCGAGGGGAAAATTCCGATAGACGGGTTTGGGGTTGGGCTTCGGCGCGTCGAACGCCTGGCGGCGGATGTCGAGCGGCACCGCCTGATCGGTCCGCGCCACGAATTTTGCGGGTTGGACAGCGGCGCCCAGACTCTTTGCCACCGTGTCTAGAGCCTCGCCCGCGGACAGGCGCTTGACCGCATCGGCGGCCGCGGCCGTAGCCAGCTCGGCTCCGCGCTGTTTCTTCCACGCGGCGACCACGTCGATGCGCACCGCCTCCAGCGGTTTTTGCTGCGGCAGCTTGTGGTCGGTGGCGCGCAGCACCACACCGCGCCCCTTTTCCATTTCCACCATGGAACTCAGGCGCCCGTCGAGCACATCTTGGCTGAAGGCCGCTGCCAACACGGGGGCCGCCTTGCCGAGTTCGCCGCCGCCGTCGCTGCGGCTGAAATCGGGAATGTCGTGAACGGTCAATCCGGCCTTGCGGGCAACCACGTCGATGTCGGTGGTGTTCTGCAATGCGGCGTCGGCCAGCTGATCCTGGGCATTGTTGAACAACCGCTCGGCTTCGTTGCGGCGATATTCGGTTTCGAGTTCGGCCCTGCCCTCGTCGAACGATTTCACCGCGGTCGGCTGGATACCTTCGAGCTTCAGGATGTGATAACCGAACTGCGTCTTGACCGGCCCGCGGATCTCGCCTTCCTTCATGCTGAAGGCCGCATCGGCGAATGGCGCGACCCACACTTTGCGCTCGGAAAACCCGAGGTCGCCGCCGGCCCCCGCCGATCCTGTGTCCTGCGAGAATTCCTTGGCGAGCTTCGCAAAATCCTCGCCGCCCTCGGCGCGCTTCAAAATCGATTCGGCCTTGGCCTTGACGGCAGCGTCTTCCTTGGGGTCGGTGACCTGCAACAGAATATGGCGGACGCGGCGCCGCTCCGGCTGCGTGAAGCGCTCCGGCGTTTTCGTCTTCTGTTCCTCGTAGTAGGCCTTGAGCTGGGCATCGTTCACCGATACCTTGGATTCGAGCTGCGCCATGCTGATTTCTATGTAGCGCAGGTTCACGGTCTCCGGCGTCATGTACTCCGCCTTGTGCGCGTCGTAGTACGCCTTGAGCGCCGCATCGTCGGCCTTGGCCTCGGCGATGTATTTCGCCGCGGAAACGGTGAACCAGGACAGCTCACGTTGTTGCTGGGTGAGCGCCCGCAGCTGTTTCAATTCGCTGGTGGTGACGAAGCTCGAGATGTTCAGTGCCGTGTCGAGCTGCCGCAGCTTCACGTCGCGCCGGAACAGATTTTCAATTTCGGCAATGGACCGGCCCTGGGCCCGGAGCACGGCGATGGCATGGACCTTGTCGAACTTGCCGTCGACTTGGAACTGCGGCACCTGCGACATGGCCTTCAGCAGTTCGTCGTCGCTCACCCGATAGCCGAGCTTGTCGGCACGCGTGACCACGGCCTCGCTGTTCACATATTCATCGAGCACATGGCGCTTGATTTGATTGCGGGTCACATCGTCGAGGGCGCCGTTCGTCTGCCGCTCGAATTGCGCGAGCTGCCGCTGATACGCCTCGCGCACCTCGCTGCTGGAAATTTCGGTGCCGTTGACCTTGGCAGCGTAGTTCGGCGCGCTCATGGTCCAGTTGATGCCCCAGAACACGAACACCAGGCCGATGGCGCCCAGCACCACCCCGGCAAGCCACCCCTTCAACTTATCGTGAATCGACTGCAACATTTTATTTACCAGTTCCCTTCCTGACTACAGCGCGCCGGGCACGGCTACGCGCCCCGCGGCATCATACCCGCAGCGCGGCCATGCGGCACGCGCGGGACTCTTCGTCAGGAAATGGCGGAGTGGACGGGACTCGAACCCGCGACCCCCGGCGTGACAGGCCGGTATTCTAACCAGCTGAACTACCACTCCGCGTGCTGGTGGGTGCTGAGGGGATCGAACCCCCGACCCTCGCCGTGTAAAGGCGATGCTCTACCAGCTGAGCTAAGCACCCCCCTGGAAGAGGGGCGGGAATATACGCGAGGCGGTCCCGCTTGGCTAGCGTCCAGCGCAAAAAGGGTTGGGGGAGACGGCCCCCTGCGCGGCCTCTTCCCCGGCCGCGCCTCAAGGCCGGGGTCGCCGCGACCCCGTTAGTCCAGCGCGCAGCGCTTAGATCAGTGCGCCCTGACCTGCGCTTTACCCCGCGCCGGTTTACGGCGGCGCTTTTCGCCGGCGATGGCCTCCGGCGGCTTAGGCTCCACGATCGGCAGCGGCACCGGCAAGTGCGCCAGAGCCGCCTGCAGTACATCGTCGATCCACTTGACCGCGCGGATGTCGAGTTTTTCCTTGATGTTGTCGGGGATCTCGGCCAGATCCTTGACGTTGTCGTCCGGGATCAACACCGTGCTGATGCCGCCGCGGTGCGCGGCCAGCAGCTTCTCTTTCAATCCGCCGATCGGCAACACTTCACCGCGCAAGGTGATCTCACCGGTCATCGCCACATCCGAACGCACCGGGATCTTGGTCAGAGCTGAAATGAGCGCGGTACACATGCCGACGCCGGCGCTGGGGCCATCCTTGGGCGTCGCGCCCTCGGGGACATGAATGTGCACGTCGGCCTTCTGATAGAAGTCCATGTCGAGCCCGAGCATGGCTGAACGGCTGCGGACCACGGTCATGGCTGCCTGAATGGATTCCTGCATCACTTCGCCGAGCTGGCCGGTGTGGGTGAGCTTGCCCTTGCCATGGACCACGGCGGCTTCGATGGTCAGCAGTTCGCCGCCCACCTCGGTCCACGCCAGACCCGTGACCTGACCCACGCGGTTGCTCTCTTCGGCCTTGCCGTAGCGGAAGCGCCGCACGCCCAAATAGGTATCCAGGTTCTTCGAATCGACGGTCACGGTCTTGTCGCTGGGCTTCAGCAACAGTTGCTTGACCGCCTTGCGTCCGATCTTCGAGAGTTCGCGCTCCAGATTGCGAACCCCGGCTTCGCGCGTGTAGTAACGAATCATGTCCTGTATGGCCACATCGGCCACCACCAATTCATCGACCTTCAGGCCGTTCTGCTTCACCTGTTTCGGCAGGAGATAGCGCCGCGCGATGTTCTGTTTCTCGTCCTCGGTGTATCCGGGAATGCGGATCACTTCCATGCGATCGAGCAGCGGAGCCGGGATGTTCAGCGTGTTCGCGGTACACACGAACATCACTTCCGAGAGATCGAAATCCACTTCGAGGTAATGGTCGTTGAAGGTGCTGTTCTGTTCCGGATCCAGCACCTCGAGCAGGGCCGAGGAAGGATCGCCGCGGAAATCCGTCGACATCTTGTCGATTTCATCCAACAGGAACAATGGATTTCGAACCCCGCACTTGGCCAGGTTCTGGATGATCTTGCCCGGCATGGAACCGATGTAGGTGCGGCGGTGGCCGCGAATCTCCGCCTCGTCGCGCACGCCGCCAAGCGACATGCGCACGAACTTGCGGTTCGTGGAGCGTGCCACGCTTTGACCCAGCGAGGTCTTGCCCACACCCGGCGGCCCAACCAAGCACAAGATGGGGCCGCGCAGGTTCTTGACCCGCTGCTGGACGGC
The DNA here is from genome assembly GCA_034667965.1 of Gammaproteobacteria bacterium. Lineage (GTDB taxonomy): Bacteria > Pseudomonadota > Gammaproteobacteria > Steroidobacterales > Steroidobacteraceae > Bog-1198. Next base: position 34,382 of record JAXDQI010000295.1, on the reverse strand, counting down.
CAGATACTCGACGATCCGCTCTTTGACTTTCTCCAGGCCGAAGTGATCGGCTTCCAGCACCTTTTCGGCGGCGTTGATGTCGAGGTGCACCTTGCTGCGCTTCTTCCACGGCGACTTGACCAGCCAGTCGACGTAGTTGCGCACCACGGTGGCCTCGGCCGACATGGGAGACATGAGCTTGAGCTTGGCGAGTTCCGAGTTGGCCTTCTCGCGCGCTTCCTTGGGCATGCCCGCCGCTTTGATCCGCTTCTCGAGTTCGCCGATCTCGTTCGGCGCATCGTCCAGATCGCCGAGTTCCTTCTGAATGGCTTTCATCTGCTCATTCAGGTAGTACTCGCGCTGACTCTTTTCCATCTGCTGCTTGACGCGGCCGCGGATTCTCTTTTCGATCTGCAGCACGTCCATCTCGCCTTCGATGACGGCCAGCATGTGTTCCAGGCGCTTACGCACGTCCGGGATTTCGAGAACCTTCTGCTTCTCGGAGAGCTTCAACGACATGTGGGCCGCGACAGTGTCGGCAAGGCGCCCCGCTTGCTCGATGCCCGCCAGAGAAGTGAGAATCTCCGGGGGCACCTTCTTGTTCAGTTTTACATATTGCTCGAACTGGGTGATGACGGAGCGCGTCAGCACGTCCATTTCACGCTCTTCATAGCGCTCCAGATCGGGCATCGCCGTGACTTCGGCCGAGAAGAACTCGCCCTCGACCAGTTTCTCGATCGTGGCGCGGTCGACGCCCTCGACCAGCACCTTGACTGTGCCGTCGGGCAGTTTGAGCAGCTGCAGAATCGTGGCGACGGTACCGACGCGGTACAGATCCTCGCCCTTCGGATCGTCGACGTCGGCCTGTTTCTGAGCGACCAAGAGAATGCGCTTGTCGGCCTTCATGGCCAGATCGAGTGCGACGATGGATTTCTCCCGCCCGACGAACAGCGGAATCACCATGTGCGGGTAAACCACTACGTCGCGGAGCGGCAGAACGGGCATGCCGGCCTGGACGGGGGCTACGGACGGAACATCGATTTTGGGTTCGTCGCTCACTAGGCTTGCCTTAATGTTGGTAAGTGGACAGCAATCAAGCTGACTAACATGCGGGCCGCCGGAGTAGTTTCAAGTCGACTCCTTGCCGTCAAGGAGCGGGTGTGCGACTCATAGATGGTCCGAGCCGGTGGGCCGCCGCTGTTCTTCAACCGGAGCCACCAGCCGAGTCTCCTCGGTCCGATGGACGATGTAGGGTTTGTTCTGTCCTTCGATCACTTGTTCGTCGACGACGACCTTTTGCACATTGCGCAAGGAAGGCAGGTCATACATCGTGTCGAGCAGCACGTTCTCGAGGATGGTGCGAAGGCCGCGCGCGCCGGTCTTGCGTTGCATGGCCTTGCGTGCCACGGAGCGCAGCGCATCTTCGCGGAAGTCGAGTTCGACGCCCTCCATGTCGAACAATTTCCGATATTGCTTCGTGAGCGCGTTCTTCGGCTGCAGCAAGATCGAGATCAACGCGTCTTCGTCCAGCTCTTCGAGGGTCGCCACCACCGGCAGGCGGCCGACGAATTCGGGGATCAAGCCGTACTTGATGAGATCTTCGGGCTCCGTATCGTGGAATACGTCGTTGCCGTGCGGCCGCGCATTCTGTTCCCGGACCTCGGCCATGAAGCCGATTCCGCTTTTATGGGTCCGGTTCATGATGATCTTTTCGAGGCCGGCAAACGCGCCGCCGCAGATGAACAGGATGTTCGTGGTATCGACCTGCAGGAATTCCTGCTGGGGATGCTTGCGCCCGCCCTGCGGCGGAACGGAGGCGATCGTGCCTTCGATCAGCTTCAGCAGCGCCTGCTGCACGCCTTCGCCGGAAACGTCGCGAGTGATGGACGGATTGTCCGACTTACGGGAAATCTTGTCGATCTCGTCGATGTAGACGATGCCGGTCTGCGCCTTCTCCACATCGTAGTCGCATTTCTGCAGGAGCTTCTGGATGATGTTTTCGACGTCCTCGCCGACATAACCCGCCTCGGTCAAGGTGGTTGCGTCGGCGATGGTGAACGGAACATTCAAAAGCCGCGCCAGCGTTTCCGCCAGCAGCGTCTTGCCGGACCCGGTGGGCCCGATCAGCAGAATATTGCTCTTGGCGAGTTCGACCTCGTCGCGCGAGCGGACACCCTCGGTGCCCCGCGTCTGCAACCGCTTGTAATGGTTGTAGACGGCGACCGACAGCACGCGCTTGGCCCGTTCCTGACCGATGACGTATTCGTCCAGGACTTTCTTGATTTCCTGCGGCTTCGGAAGCTTATCGCGCGTACGCTCCGCGCGCTCCTCGAGCTCTTCCCGGATGATGTCGTTGCACAGCTCGACGCACTCGTCGCAGACGAATACCGAGGGACCGGCGATTAACTTCCGTACTTCGTGTTGACTCTTTCCACAGAAAGAGCAATACAACAGTTTGCCGTCATCATGTTTGCCGCGCGAATCGTCGCTCATGCTGTCCTCAAGTTGACCGCGTCTCGGACTTGGCCGGAAACGAGGCTACGCCTCTGACTATATAGCACCCAACCGACGTTCCGCAAAGATGCGGTCGCCAGAGCTGTGACCCGGTTCCGCGTCGCCAACGGGTGGACTTCGGCCCGATCAAGCCTTTGCGAGCACTTCGCCCCGCTTTTCCAGCATGGAATCGACGATTCCGTACGCCTTGGCGGTTTCGGCGGTCATGAAGTTGTCGCGATCGCTGTCCAGCTTGACGCGCTCGACGGTCTGCCCGGTATGCTTCGCCAGGATCCCATTGAGGCGCTGCTTGGTTTCCATGACGTCGCGGGCGTGGATATCGATATCCGAGGCCTGGCCCTGGAAGCCCGCCGACGGCTGGTGAATCATGATTTTCGAGTTGGGGAGCGAATACCGCTTCCCGGCCGAACCGCCCGCGAGCAGCACGGCTCCCATGGAGGCCGCCAAACCGACGCAGATGGTGCTCACATCCGGTTTGATGAACTGCATGGTGTCGTAGATCGCAAGGCCCGCACTCACCGACCCACCGGGCGAGTTGATGTAAAGAGCAATGTCTTTTTCCGGGTTTTCGGATTCGAGGAACAGCAGTTGGGCGACCACGAGATTCGCCATATAGTCCTCGACCGGACCCACGATGAAAATCACGCGTTCCTTGAGCAGACGCGAATAAATGTCGTAGGCCCGCTCGCCGCGAGCGGTTTGTTCGACCACCATCGGGACCAAATTGAGTGCGCGAGTCGTCATGGAGTGCCGCCCCTTAAGAATGACCTAAAACCAAGAACCAAAACACCGCTACGCCGTAGTGAGGACAGTACAGGGCCATTTCAAGATGTTTGCTGTGAATCAGCCCTCAAAGTTCATGAGCTCTTTGAACGTCGAACTCTTGTCGTGCACCTTAGCATGCGCCAGCACCCAGTCCACCACTTGGTCTTCCAGCGCCAAGCTCTCCACCTGGCGCATCGCGTCCGGGTTTTGCAGGTAGGCGCGCTTCATCGCCGCGGCATCGCCGTACACGCCGACCGTTTCATCCAGGCGCGCGTTCGCACGTGCCGGATCCAGAACGATGTTCTCGCGGCGGATGATGTCGTTGAACAACAGACCAAGCGCCACGCGGCGGCGGGCAGGCTCGATGAGCGGTTCGTGCGGCGGCGCCTGCGCAACGTCCTTGGTGCCCGCGCGCCGCATCGCCTCGATCTGCATGTCGCGGACCTGGGACTCGAGCAGGGTATTCGGCACCTCGATGGGATTCGCCAGATGAAGTTTCTCCATCACCGCGGCCTTGTTGCGGGTCCGCAGCGACTGGTCGAGCTCGCGGCGCATGTTCGCCGCGACATCCTCGCGCAGCTTCTCCACGCCCCCTTCGGTGACCCCGAAGGCCTCGCAAAATGCTGCGTCCACGTCGGGCAAGGTGGGTTCCTCGACGGTCTTGACGTCGACTTTGAAGCTGGCACGCTTGCCGGCAAGTTCCGTCGCCCGGTAATCGGGCGGGAAATCGACGTCCACCGCCCTCTGTTCGCCCGGGGCGGCGCCGATGAGCCCTTGTTCGAGCTGCGGAAGCATGCGGTTTTCGCCGAGCACGATCGGGACGTTCTCGCCCTTGCCGCCGGCGAACGGAACACCCTCGATGGTGCCCTCGAAATCCACCGTGACCTTATCGCCGGCCATCGTCGCGCGTTCCACCGGCGCGTACTTCATCTGCTGCTTACGCAACCGCTCGATCATCGCGTCGACGTCGCTCTCGGTGACTTCCGCCGTGATGCGCTCGAGCTCCAGCGAATCGATGGGCTGCAGGACGACCTCAGGGAACACTTCGAAGGTCGCGACATAGGTCAGGTCCTGCCCTTCGCCGATGCTCTGCGGCTCGATGCGGGGATTCCCGGCGGGCGCCAGCTGGTTCTGGGTGACCGCCTCGGAAAAACTCGACTGCATGAGTTCGCCGATCACTTCGCGGTGCACTTGCGGACCGAATTGCTGACGAATCACCGTCAGGGGCGCCTTGCCGGGCCTGAACCCGTTCAAACGCGCCGTGCGACTGATCTGTTTCAATCGCGAGGCGATTTCCTTGCTGACGCGTTCGGCCGGCACCTGTACTTGCATACGGCGCTCTAATTTACCGGTGCTCTCGACGGAAACCTGCATGACAATACCTATTCTGTTGGGGTGGAACCGATCTTGCGTGTTGTGGTGCGAAAGGCGAGACTCGAACTCGCACGGGTTACCCCACCAGATCCTAAGTCTGGCGCGTCTACCAATTCCGCCACATTCGCATCGGCAGCCTCCAAGTATAACGCAGGCGCGCGGCCAGCGGGGCACGCCTGGTGGGGGGGCGCCTGGCGGGCAACCGTAACGCTCATCGGGGTTCGCTTTCGCGTACCAGCATCCGGGCGACCTCACGGAGCCCCGGCAGACCTTTTTCCAGCATGAAGTACAGGGGACTGTCGCCCTCGAACGGCGTCCCTTCATGCGGGGCGTGCACCCAGGCCCAGGCTCGGTCCTTCGTGCCCGTCTCCGCCAGCAGCGATTGCTGGATGCTGGCGATCAGTGCCGCCCGTTCCTGTTGGGTGGCGGACAGGCGCGGCGCCTGACCGAGCCGGTAGCGCGCCAGAACTTGAGGCGATGGGATCCGCAGCAATCGGCATTGCTGCAAAGGCGAGAGCTCCCAGGCATCAGCGATGACAAAGAATCGCCTGAGCGCGTTGGTCCCCGCGTGCCGCGCCGCCCGGCGACTGGCCGGCTGCAACACCAATCGCGGTCCGGTACGGGGCTTGATGGTACTCACACGAACTTCAAGCATACTCCCTAATGCGGGGTGCGCCCGCTATCATGGCGCATGGTTACGACGTTTGCCGCACGCCTCGAGCTGGCACAATCCACCAGCGGCAGCCTGGTCTGTGTCGGCCTCGATCCGGACCTCGCCCGATTGCCGCAGGAGTTCGCCGGGGCGCCCGAACCGCTGCTCGCCTTCAATCGCCGCATCATCGATGCCACAGCCGACCTGGCTGCCGCGTTCAAGCCGCAAATCGCTTTTTACAGCGCGTTGGGTAAGGAAGCCGAGCTGGCCGCCAGCATCCGATACATCCGGGAGCGGGCGCCGCACGCGTTGGTCATCCTCGACGCGAAGCGCAATGACATCGGCAACACGGCGGAGGCGTATGCCAGCGAGGCATTCGATCGCTACGGGGCGGACGCGGTGACGGTGAATCCTTACATGGGCGAAGACTCGGTGCGGCCCTTTCTCGCCCGCCGCGACCGCGGCGCCGTCCTGCTTTGCCGCACGTCGAATTCGGGAGCCCGCGATTTCCAAGATCTGCTGGTCGACGGGCTGCCTTTGTATAGACGGGTCGCGGAGCGCGCCGACCGGCACTGGAATGAGAACAAGAACCTGATGTTGGTGGTGGGCGCCACCTGCCCCGCCGAAATGGCCGAGTTGCGGCGCGCGCATCCTGGACTGTGGTTTCTGGTTCCCGGAATCGGCGCGCAAGGCGGTGATCTCGACAGCAGCCTCGCGGCTGGACTCGACGCCGAAGGCGGCGGCATGCTCATCAATTCCTCGCGCGGCATCATTTTTGCCGGCGGCGGCGCACACGCTGCCATCCGCGCGGCGGCAGCCGATCTGCACGCGGGGATCAACGCGGGGCGCCGGACGCGCATCCACTTGTAGTATCGTACTATGCGCATACAATGCGCATGTGGGACTATCAACATGAAAGCTTCCAGTCGAAACGCGAGCAAACGCGCAGTCAACCTCACTTTGAGCGAAAGTCTGGTTGATGAGGCAAAGTCGCTGACGGATAACCTCTCCGGAGTCGTGGAGTCTCTGCTGGCGGAGTTCGTCGCTCACGAGAGGAATCAACAGTTGCTCAACGGGAAGGCCGTTGAAGCCACCGTCGCGATGTGGAACAAGTTCAATACGAAGTGCGGTTCAATCGGCGACGAGTACTCTTCACTTTAAATGTCCCAGTTCGATGTACACCGCAATACCGGCAGGCATCGAGAAGAGATTCCGTTCGTCGTTGTCGTCCAATCTTCACAGTTCGATGACTACCGCCGGAGAGTCGTGGTGCCCTTGGTTCGGCAGTCTGCGATTGGGAAAATCAACCACCCCCGGTTCAATCCCACTTTTAAGATCCGCGGCACGCCGGTGGTCTTGCATCCGCTCGAAATAGTGTCGATCCCCACGGACCAACTGGGAGAACTGGTGGAATCGCTTGGTGGCGAAGGTCAGGCGATCATTGCCGCGCTGGACGAACTCCTTACGCAGGCTTGGAAATAACCGTCAGCCGTAGCGCAGGCGAGTGCCCATCCTCACCGACATCTCGATCTCCGCCGCCGCCAGCTCGCGCGGAAAATAGACCCCGGAGACATGCGCGGCGTGAAGGCTTGCTCCCTCCATCCGGCAGGTACGCAAGTCGAGCCCCCGCAGATCTGCCTGGCGAAAATAGCAACCCGAGAAGTCGATATCCGCGACGTCGAGCTCACGCAAATCGATGCCGCGCAAATCGCAGCCACGCAGGTCGCACTTCTCGCCGGCCTTGCGGCGGCGATTGAATTCCTCGCCGCGTCCCTCGCGCACCAATTGGTACAGGGGATCGGCGGGTTTGCGGGGTTTACCGTCTGACATGCCCAGTCCATCGGCGAGACGGCGTAAGTCTTTAGCTCAAAAGGGCTCGAAACAGCTCAAAACGCCGTCTTGATGACCCCACCGTCGACCCGCAGCGCGGCCCCGTTGGTCGCGGAAGACAGCGGACTGGCCACATAGCTTACCAACGCCGCCACCTCTTCCGGCGTGGCAAACCGCTTGAGCAGCGAGGTTGGCCGCGCCGTTAGGAAGAAATCCTTTTCCACCTGCCCCGCGGACTGACCCGCGGCGGCGGCCATTTCCGCCACGAAGTCGCCGACGCCGCGCGACCGGGTCGGACCCGGCAATATCGAGTTGACGGTGACGCCGCTGCCGGCAGTGAGTTCCGACAAGCCGCGTGCCACGGCGATTTGCGCCGCCTTCGTCACGCCGTAATGAATCATCTCCGCCGGGATCTGATAACCGCTCTCGCTGGAAATGAAAATGATGCGGCCCCAATTGCGCTCCAGCATCTTGGGAAGATACAGCCGCGCGAGGCGTGCGCCGGAGAGCACGTTGACGTCGAAGAAGCGCTGCCAGTCGGCGTCGCTGATATCCTGGAAGGCGCGAACCTCGAAGATCCCGAGATTGTTCACGAGAATGTCCACCGCAGGGTATCGGCGCACGAGGTCTTCGGCCGCGGCCGCGAGGCCCAAATCACCGGCGAAGCCCGTGACATCGCCGCCGGTCTGCGCCTTGATGGCCGCGACGGCCGCGTCGACCGCCGGCTGCGTTCTGCCGTTGACGATGACCGAGGCGCCCTCGCGCGCGAGCGACGCCGCGATCGCGTTGCCAATCCCGGCCGTGCTGCCGGTGACGAGAGCGATTTTCTTCGACAGTTGTAGGTCCATGGGTAAATGTTGCCGGAAGTCTCGTCTTCTGCCAATTTGCAGTGATGAAAATTGCTGCGATTTCGGACATCCATGGAAATTTGGGCGCCCTCGACGCCGTGCTGGCCGATATCGGCCGCCGCAAGGTGGACATGATCGTCAACCTGGGCGACATCCTTTCAGGCCCGCTGCTCCCGCGCCAAACCGCGGATCGTCTGATGTCGCTCGATCTGCCCACCATTCGCGGCAATCACGAGCGTCAACTGTTGGCGGCGGACCGGGAGGCCATGGGATTGTCGGACCGCCATGCCGCCGAATCAATCACCGGACCGCAGCGTGAATGGCTGTCGAAGCTGCCGGCCACGATGTGGGCGTCCGATGATGTTTTTCTCTGTCATGCCACTCCCGAGAGCGATGTCGAGTGTTTTCTCGAAAACATCCGCGACGGCGAACTGATTCCGGCGGCGCCGCGCGAGATGGAAGCCCGGGCGCAGCCGTGTGCGGCGTCGCTGATTTTCTGCGGTCATACGCACATACCGCGTGTGGCGCAGCTCACCAACGGGCAGGTCATCGTGAATCCGGGCAGCGTGGGAATACAAGCCTACGAGGGCCACCATCCCATTCCGCATATCGTCGAAATCGGATCACCGCATGCGCGGTATGCCCTGGTGGAAGCATCGACGGACGGATGGATCGCGGAATTGATCGCGGTGCCGTACGACTGGGAAGCGGCGGCGCGAATCGCAGAACAGCAGGCAAGGCCGGAGTGGGCGCGTGCGCTGCGCACCGGTTTCGTGCGCGCGCAGTAGCGCGCACGAGCGCAATCGATCTCACCCAGATGTTACGCGCCGGACGCGAGCCCCACCATCGCATGCAGCAGTACGTTTGCTCCCGCCTCCAGGTCGGATGGCAGGGCGCTCTCCGCTTCGTTGTGACTCAAGCCTCCCGCACAGGGAACAAAAATCATGCCGGTAGGTACGATGGCGGCGGTATTGCACGAATCGTGGCCGGCGCCGCTCACCATCTCCAACGAGTCAAGTCCAAGCGCGGTGGACGCCTTGCGTACGGCATCCACGCAGAGCGCATGGAAAATGACGCCCGGAGCTTCCCACACGCAGCGGATATCGCCTTCGAGCTCGTGATGCTTGAGCGCGGCGCGCACCACCCGATCGACCTCGAACCGCAGCATTCCGTATTGACGCAGATCGGGATGCCGAACATCGATGGTGAAGCGCAGCCGGCCGGGAACCGTATTCGGTGAGCCCGGCGACGTTTCGATGATACCGACGGTGAGCCGGGCGTCAGCGCCGCGCTCGCGGGCCGCCGCGTAGATCGCCGGCAGCACCTCGGCGAGCACTCGGACGGGATCGCGCCGCATGTCCATCGGGGTGGGACCCGCATGAGCTTCCTGACCTTCGACCACGACCTCGTGCCGGCTCATGTGCTGCACGCCGGTGACGATGCCGATGGTCTTCGCGCGCTGTTCCAGGACGGGGCCCTGTTCGATATGCACTTCAAGCGCCGCCTTGACGGGTTGGCGCGACATCGGCTCATCCGTGGCAATGCCCAGCCGTTCGAGTTCCAGCCGCACGCTGTGGCCAGCGCGATCCGTGAGGGCATACGCCGTATCCAAAGGCAGACGCCCCGACCATACGGCCGAGCCCATCATGGCCATCGGAAAGCGGCAACCCTCCTCGTTGCACCAGACCCCCACTTCGATCGGATGCATCGTGGTCATGCCGGCATCGTTCAGCGATTCGATGACCTCGAGCCCGGCCAGCACGCCATAAACGCCGTCGAATTTGCCGCCCGTGGGCTGCGTATCCAGATGGCTGCCGGTCAAGACCACCGGGAGCGTGTCCTCGAGCCCGGCGCGGCGCACGAACAAGTTGCCGACGGCATCCACGCGCACCTGACAACCCGCGGCTTCCGCCCAGTCGGCGAACAACCGGCGCCCCGCCAGGTCGTCATCGGTAAGAGCCTGCCGATTGCAGCCGCCCTGGGCCGTAGCGCCGATCTTGCCCAAGGCCATCAGGCGCGACCAGAGACGGTCGCCGTTGATCCGCGGCGGCGTCAAGCGGACGCGTCGCGGCGCAACGCTTGCGCCATGCAATGGATGCCGCCTCCGGTTTTGGAGATTTCGCTCATATCGACCGCAGCCACTTCGAAGCCGCGCGCCCGCAATTGGTGGATCAATGCGCCGCTGGCCTTCGGGACGATCACCCGGTCCTTTCCTAAGGACATGAAGTTGCAGCCCAGATTGATCGTGTCGTGAAACGGAACATCGACGATGTCGTGGCCCTTGGCCTTGAGCCAGTCGACCAGCGCGGGTTCGGTGCAGTCAAGGCATACGGCCGTCAGTTTCTTGGCGATCGGCACCACCATGAGGTCGATGTGCACGTAATACTCGTCGAAGAAGGCGACCCTGGTCTCCCACCCTTCCTTCTTGAACCAGCTCTCGACCTGACGCGCACCCTCTTCCTGGGTGCGGCCGCCGCCGCAGCCGATCAGTACGCAGCGGTCCTCGATGACGTTGAAGTCGCCGCCCTCGAAAGTGCCGGCCGTGACCATGTCGTAGATCGGAATGCCGAGACGTTCGTAATTGCGAATGGCGGCGTAATTCTCGCCCCGCCGCCACCAATTGGCCATCGCGGTGATGATTGCGCCGTAGGGCGTCATCACGCTGGAGTCGCGGGTATAGACCTGCATGGGGAGTTCCGCTTCGAGCGGCGGCGTGTGGATGCCGACACCGAAATGTCGGTACGCCGCCATCAACTCCTGGTGCTGGGCCCTCGCGACCTCGAGGTCGGCCGGGCTCTCGCGCAAGAACTTGCGCGACAGGGAACTCGTGGCCATGTGCCGCAGATGATCCGGCGCCGCCAGCAAGACATCCGTGAGCGGGTCCGTTTCGTTGTCGAAGCCCCAATACTCGAGTCGCGGGGTATCGCCCGTTGCGCGGCGGCGCTGCAGCGCGAAGCTGTCGGCGGCCGGCTGCGGCCGCGAGGGAATCGTCGGGATTTTGTCCAGCATAAGGTCCTCGTGACGCGATATTACTGATCTTTATAGGGTCCTCGTGACGCGATATTACTGATCTTTGCGCAAATTTTGGGAATTGAGCCACTCTGGAGCGCATTTGGCACCCGGGGCGCCAAGGCATACGGTCAATACCCCATTTGCGTGAATTGGGTCGAAGTCTTGGTACTCTTGGCTATCCAACAAGGGATTCTCTCGCATAGCATTTGCCATAATTAAATAGATGGTGTGCACTGGAGCAGCGATCCTTCGCCGGTTCGTCCCTACCATGATGCTCAGAGCACCCAACTTTGGAGCAGACGATGTCACGCGGGCCCTACCCCATATTACTGATGCTAGCCATGTCGTTACCCGGAGCAGCGAAAGCGCTCGGCCTCGGGGATATTCGAGTCGACTCCGCTCTCAACGAGCCTCTGTCGGCGCAGATCGACATCGTCGGTGCGACTCGTGAAGAGTTGGTCGCACTCACCGCCAAAGTCGCGAATCGCGAGATATTCCAGCGTTACGGCGCAGACCGCCCCTCCTTTCTCTCAACGGCGACGTTCAAGGTCGGACTCGATTCTCAGGGACGGCCGGTACTCAACGTTCGCTCGGCCGAAGCTTTTACGGATCCCGTAATCAATTTTCTCGTGGATTTGCGCTGGGGTCGAGGCGAGTTGATTCGCGAATACTCGCTGCTGCTCGACCCAGCCGGATTCTCCCCGACCGTCCGGGTGGCCGCCCAAACTGCCGCCGTCGGCGACTCCGCGCCGTTGCCGGCCGTGGCGCCTTCACCCGCTGTGGCGCCTTCGCCCGTCGCGACGGCAAAGCCAGTAAATTCCGCGCGCGGCAACGCCTCGACCGCCGCGCCCATTGCATCGCAGCATCGTGTGGCGGCACGCGACACCCTGCGTACGATTGCGCGCCGCGCCGGCGCAAGCAACGAATCGCACGCACAGCGAATGATGATCGCCATCTTCCGGGCCAATCCGCATGCCTTCGAAGGCAATATCAACATCCTGCATCTCGGTGCGCTGCTCAGCATCCCATCGGCGCAAGACGTGGCCGCCATCGACGCCGTCGATGCGAAGCGCGAGGTTCGCGCGCAGATGACGGCATGGAGAATGGATGGCAGACCAGCTGCCCAGCATCGCGTCGCTGCGGTTCCTGCCGCCGCACCGGCGGGCGCGGAGCCGGCTCAACCCGAAGCGGCGCATGCGGCCGCGACCGCGGCGCTGAAGGACCGCGTTCAGTCGCTCGAAAAGGCTCTCGAGGAAATGCACCAACAGCTGGCCGTCGAGAACGCCAAGATCCAGGATCTGAAGCAGATGGCCCCGCCGGCAGCGGCTCCGCCGTCTACCACGGGCGATTCCCCCGTGCAGGTCGAGCTCATGCGCGCTCGAGAGTACCCCGCGCCGGTGCTTGCTGCGATCGCGCCGACGCCCGTTCAGCCGGCGATCGGCAAGGGTATGCTGGGTTCCCTGGCCATTGCCTTGGCGCTGCTGCTCGCCGGGCTTACCTATCTTCGCAGACGGGTTCTGGCGGCCGGCGCAGCCTCTACCCCGGCGTTGCCGGCGGAAAAGCCGCTGCCCACCTCTGCAATACCCCATCGCGACGCCGCGCAGCAGCTGCCGGAATCCACGACCGAGGCGCAGGGCACGCCGGTATCCCGCGTCCAGGAGCGCCCGCCGCTAGCCGCGGCCGATGCGATTATCGCCCGTGAAATCCTGCCGCGCACGGCGAACAATGACATCGATGAATCAATAGGGATCGACACCGTTGCGCTCGAGCGATCCTACCTCGAGTCCTTGGGCGTCGATTCCTTGGGCATCGACGCCACGGCTCCCCACAGGGCCGTCGACGATACCGCGCCGGCAGACACGGCCACGCACGATACGGCGGATATGAATACCGAGGCTGTTGATACCTCGGGACTCGACACCGCGGTCATCAAGTCCGATCTGAACACGGCGATACTCGATACGAAGAAATTCGATCCCTCGGCGGTCAACGGCACCGCCCTCGATTACAACCTGCTCGATCTGGATGCCACGACGGAGCATGTACACATGCCGAGCGATCTGCTCGATGAACCGGACGTGAAGGACCGGCGCACCAATATCGTGGACGTGCTCAAGATGGCCATCGACCGCGATCCCCAGCGCCGCGACCTGCGCATGAAGCTCTTGGAAACCTATTACGGCGCGGCATCGATGAATCAGCGCGGTTTCCTGGAAATCGTCAGAAAGCTGTCGCGCGAGCCCGACTTCCTGTCCCCGGATGACTGGCAGAAGGTCGTCATGATGGGCCGCGCGATAGCGCCGGACGACATCCTGTTTGCCGAACAGCCGAAGGACGACGACCTCGCGAATTGCGCGTAACGTCCCAGGCTCCTAGACCGTATTCATGGCCTCTTGCGGCGCCACCGGCGGCGGACGGGTGCCGTTGAGCTTGATGTTCAATCGCAGCTCGTTGGCCGAATCGGCGTTGCGTATCGCCTCCTCGTAGGAAATCTCGCCGGCGTTGTACAACTCGAACAACGACCAGTCGAATGTTCGCATGCCCAACTCACGCGATTTGCCCATGAGCGCCTTGATCTCGTGGAACTCCCCCTTGTGGATCTTGTCCGCGATCGACGGCGTATTGATCAAGATTTCCATGGCCGCCCTGCGCCCCTTGCCGTCGCTGGTCCGGATGAGCCGCTGCGAAACGATGGCGCGAAGATTGCTCGACAAGTCCATCAGCAGCTGCTTGCGGCGTTCTTCGGAAAAGAAATTGATGATGCGATCGATGGTTTGATTGGCGCTGTTCGCGTGCAATGTGCCCAGGCACAAGTGTCCCGTTTCGGCGAATGCGATGGCGTGCTCCATGGTTTCCGGATCGCGGATTTCGCCGATCAGAATCACGTCGGGCGCCTGGCGGAGCGTGTTCTTGAGGGCGTGATGCCAGGAATGCGTATCGATGCCCACCTCCCGGTGAGTGACCAACGATTGCTGCGAACGATGCACGAATTCCACGGGGTCTTCCACCGTGATGATGTGCCCTGACGACGATCTGTTGCGATGGTCGATCATGGCGGCCAGGGATGTCGATTTGCCGGACCCCGTCGCGCCGACGACCAGCACCAGCCCGCGTTTGGTCATGACGATTTCTTTTAGAATTTCCGGCAGCGCGAGAGTCTCGAAGCTCGGAATCTCGGCGGGGATCGTTCGGATCACCATGCCCGTATGCTGCTGCTGGACGAAAACATTGACCCGAAATCTCGCGACCTCGGGTATGGCCATGGCGTAGTTGCACTCGAGTTCCTTGGCGAACTCGTCGCGCTGACGCTCATTCATCAACGAGAGCGCGAGCTGCCTGGCGACAGTCGATGTCAACTTCTGCGGCGCCATGGGATGCATCTTGCCGTGGGTCTTCATGGTTGGAGGAAAATCAGCGGAAATGAACAAGTCCGACCCGCCGGCGCGGCACATGGCGGTCAGGAGCTTCACCATGTAGGTCTTGGCTTGTTCTTCGGGCAATATTGACATCGCGTACCTCGGTGCCTGCAACCCGAGGAATATAATCCGGCCGCGCTGAACCGTCCGCGACCCCGTTATCATATAGTGGCGCATGGAGGAGGAAATGCCCGACCAGCCTGCCGCTCGCGGGCAAGTCTGCGCGGTCGTGGTGACGTACCACCCCGATGAGCAGTTTCCGGCGCGCCTCCGCCGCATCGTTCCGCAGGTCGGCACGACGTTCATCGTCGACAACGGCTCGTCCGACGCCGGGATGCAGATGCTCCGCGGCGCCGCGGCCGGGGCGGCGGCCACATTGGTATGCAATTTCGAGAACCTCGGCATCGCAACGGCCCTCAACATCGGTGCTCGCCGCGCCTTGGCCGAAGGATTTGCCTGGGCCATACTGCTGGACCAAGACACCGAAGTCGACCACGACATGGTCGAAAGTTTATTGGCGACGCACGCCTCCTTCCCCGACGGGGACCGGGTCGCCATCGTGGGAACGCGCTTCCGCGATACGACCGGGCAATCCATTGAGCCGATTCGTCTCGAGGCGAGGGGCGAGCTGTGGGAGGAGGTGGAGTCGGCCATCACCTCCGGATCCTTGCTCTCCTTACGGGCGTATTCGGCGATCGCGCCCTTCCGCGACGAGTTTTTCATCGATTATGTCGACACGGAGTTCTGCTTCAGGGCGCGAGCCGCGGGCTACCGCGTTATACAAGCGCGGCGGCCGCTCATGTCGCATACCATCGGAGCTCCCACTTCGCACAAACTGCCGTGGATCACGAAGTGGACCACCAATCATTCACCCGACAGGCGCTACTACATCGCACGGAACAACACCGTGCTGCTTCGCGAGTACGGCGCCTCAGGCAGCCGCCGGTGGCGGTACAAGAGCTTTGTTCGCTGCTTGCGTTTGGTCAAACGCATTGCATTGTACGAACGAGACAAGGCACGCAAGATTTACGCGGTCTGGCAGGGTTGGTGGGACGGATTACGTGGTCATATGGGTCCGCGGCGCGCCCCGCGCAAACAACCTTCCTCTACGGGGCACCACGCCGACTAGGGGGCCCCACGCCGACCCGTGGCCCCGCCGCCGGTAGGTCGCCCGCCGGCGTTTTCGCAATACGCCACGAATCCCTGCAACGGCCCGGATAGGACCTTGAGCCGATGATGTATGACGCTGAGACGGCGCGTCAGCCGGGGCAATCGGGTCGCGAGTACGATCAGGCGATGCGCGGCCACCAGATCGTGCACGACGGCCCGCGACAGACAACTGATGCCCAAACCTTCCGCAACCGCGTTCTTGATGGCTTCGGAACTGCCCAATGTCATCATCGACCGAATGTTGGGCAGATGCGGCATGAGAGCCTGTTCCACGGCCTCCCGCGTTCCCGACCCCGGTTCGCGCAGCAGCCAGAGCGCCTGCATCAACTGTTTCCCGGTCAGCCTCCCGCGGCCGGCGGCCAGCGCCAGCGGATGAGTGGGCGCCGCGACGACAACGAGCTCATCTTCGAGCCACGGCAGAACGGCGACATCGGGCGCGTGGCACGGACCCTCGACAAACCCCAGGTCGGTTCCGAATTCGCGCACGGCCGTCACGACGTCGAGAGTATTGCCGATCCGCAAATCGAGCACAGCGTCGGGATGCAGCCGGCGAAAACGCGCCAATACCCGCGGCAGAATGTAGTTGCCGATCGTGGTGCTCGCAAATATTTTCAAATCGAGCAGCGCGCCGCCGCCGGAACCGAAGGTGTCCTCGATGTGTTGTGCGCCATCCAGAACGGCGCGCGCCGCGGGCAGCAGGGTTCGGCCGCGGTCGTTGAGCAGCAGGCGCTTCCCAACCCGATCGAACAGCCGCGTCCCCAACACGTGCTCGAGCTCGTTGACGGCCGCGCTGGTCGCGGATTGCGAGAGCGGAACGCTCCTGGCCGCCGCGCTCGTGCTCCCGCGCAGCGCAACCGCCTGGAAAATCTCGAGTTGCCGTAGCGTGAGTTTCATGCGGGCCCGCCAATCAACCTATTGGATCGCTTGATTATACCAAAACAATCCGTTTTTCAAATATACGGCCAGGCGCTATCGTGCGTCCATGAACAGGTTGACGGGAATTGCGCTCACCGCCGCGCTGGCCGCGGGCGCGACCGGACTCGCGCAGGCCGGATGGCTGCAGGCGAACGGGATCGGTGTACTGACGCTCGCGATCGTCCTCGGAATGGTGGCGGCCAATACCTTGTACCCACGCGTCGAATCCGTCTCGGCCGCCGGCGTCGCATTCTCGAAGAACACCCTGTTGCGCGTCGGCATTATTCTCTATGGCCTGCGATTGACGCTCCAAGATGTGGCCACGGTCGGCGCCACGGGTATTGCGATCGACGCCGTCGTCCTCACGAGCACATTCGCGCTCGCCTGCTGGGCCGGCCCCCGTGTCTTCGGCTTGGACCGCACGACGGCGATGCTCATCGGCGCCGGCAGTTCAATCTGCGGCGCTGCGGCGGTCATGGCCACCGAACCCGTGCTGCGCGGCCGGTCCGACCAGGTCACGGTTGCCGTATCGACCGTCGTGGTCTTCGGCACCCTGGCGATATTTCTCTATCCGGCGCTGTATCACGCGAACCAGCGATTCGCGCTGTTCGCGGTCTCACCCGCGGCCTACGGCATTTTTGCGGGATCCACCATTCACGAAGTCGCTCAGGTGGTGGCCGCCGGGCGGGCCATCGGCGAGGCCGCGGCCGGCACGGCCGTCATCACGAAAATGGTGCGCGTCATGATGCTGGCGCCGTTCCTCGTCATTCTGTCGATGTATCAATCGCGCATCAGCGGCACGGGCGCACCGCGCCGGATAACCGTTCCGTGGTTTGCCGTCGGCTTCGTCGCCGTGACGGCCTTCAACTCCTTGAATCTGCTGCCACGGTCCTTCATCGATGCGGCAGTTCGGGTCGACACGCTGGTGCTGGCGATGGCAATGGCTGCATTGGGTCTGGGCACGAGATGGTCGGCAATTCGTGCGGCCGGAGCCAAGCCTCTCGCGCTCGCGGCGCTGCTGTTCGGGTGGCTCATGTGCGGGGGCGTGGTGATCAATATCGCCTTGCACCGGGCACTCGCCGGTTGACCTCCCGGCGGTAAATTGCTGCTATGCTTTCGCACCATTCCCCGACGTCAGAGGGACTACCCATGTCCGCGAACCGCAAACCCATGTCCACGAACCACCAGAAGAACCACGAAAAGTTTTACATCGACGGAGCCTGGGTGAGCCCGGCCGTGCCCAAGACGCTCGATGTCATCGATCCCGCGACCGAACGCGCCTACACGAAGATTTCGCTCGGCAGCGCCGCCGACGTCGATCGCGCAGTCGCGGCCGCGAAGGCCGCGTTTCCGGCATTCTCCCGCACGACCCGTGAACAGCGCCTCGCGCTGCTGCGCAAGGTGCTTGAACTCTACAACGCGCGCTACGACGAAATCGCGGACGCGGTGACCGAAGAGATGGGAGCGCCGAGCAAGTTCGCGCGCGAGGCGCAGGCGTGGGCCGGCCAAGTGCATCTGGAGGCGACCATCAAGGCCCTCGAAGAGCTCGAGTTCTCCTACCAGCGCGGCAATACGCGCATCGTTCGCGAGTCGATCGGCGTGGTGGGCCTCATCACCCCATGGAACTGGCCTCTCAATCAGATCGTCTGCAAGGTGGCGCCGGCCATCGCCGCGGGCTGCACGATGGTGCTGAAGCCGAGCGAAATCGCGCCGATCAGCGGCATCATCTTCGCCGAGATCATGCACGACGCCGGGGTTCCGAAGGGCGTATTCAACCTCGTCAACGGCGATGGGCCGACCGTCGGCCAGTACCTCTCGGGCCATCCGGATGTGGCGATGATGTCCTTCACCGGGTCGACCCGCGCCGGAATCATCGTCGCGAAGGTCGCCGCGGAGACGGTCAAGCGCGTCGCTCAGGAATTGGGCGGAAAATCCGCCAACATCATATTGGCGGATGCGGACCTCAGCGATGCCGTAACACGCGGCGCGGCCGCCTGTTTCAGCAACAGCGGACAGTCGTGCGACGCCCCCACCCGGATGTTCGTGCCGGCGGATCGTCAAGCGGAAGCTCTCGAGATCGCCAAGGGCGTCGCCGCCACGCACACCGTCGGCGATCCGCACGCGTCTGAGACGGTGTTGGGTCCGGTCGTGAGCCAGGTGCAATTTGAAAAGATTCAGCGCCTCATTCAGAAGGGTATCGACGAGGGCGCCACGCTCGTCGTCGGAGGCGTCGGCAGGCCCGAGGGGCTTACGAAGGGTTACTACGTGCGGCCGACCGTGTTCGGAAATGTTCGTCACGAGATGACCATCTCGCGGGAGGAGATCTTCGGCCCCGTCCTGTCGATCATTCCCTATCGGACCGAGCAGGAGGCGATCGACAAGGCGAACGATTCGGTCTACGGGCTCGCCGCGTATGTCTCATCCCTGGACTTGGAGCATGCGCGAAAAGTGGCCGCGGAATTGCGCGCCGGAACGGTCAACATCAACTATCCCGACTGGGATACCCATGCACCTTTCGGCGGCTACAAGCAGTCCGGCAACGGCAAGGAATATGCCGATTGGGGCATCTACGAGTTCCTGGAAACCAAGGGGATCGTGGGGTACGGCACTCCTTGAGCGCTTTCCGATGGACGGTTTGCAGGTGAACATCTGAGGGATACCGACGCGCCGGCACCAAAAATAAAACATATGCACATTCATTGACAATGTGTCAATGAATGTGCACCATGGCGCGCATGTCCTACATTTCCGTTCGTCGCGAAGAGGAAAAAGAGCGCCGGCGTGCCGAGATTCTCGACGCCGCCGAGACCTTGTACGCCAAGAAGGGCTGGGACGCGCTGACCGTCGATCAGGTGGCGCGCAGCGCACGGCTGTCGCGTGCCTTGGTATACGTCTATTTTCGCGACAAGGAAGATCTGCTGTTCGCCATCGGCGAGCGCGCGATGCGACTGCTTCGCGATCGCTTCTTGGCCGCCGCTGCGGGAACGGCGCGGGGCATGGATCAGGTCGACGCAATCGGCCGCGCCTACATGGGTTACGCGCATGAATTCCCGCATTATTTCGACTTCTGCACGCGCTTTCAGTCGCATTCCGCG
The DNA here is from genome assembly GCA_034667965.1 of Gammaproteobacteria bacterium. GTDB lineage: Bacteria > Pseudomonadota > Gammaproteobacteria > Steroidobacterales > Steroidobacteraceae > Bog-1198. The sequence goes on along the minus strand of JAXDQI010000295.1, from coordinate 14,812 downwards.
GACGCCGACCCGAGCACCAATGAAGGCGCCTGTCAGGTTGCCGGCGATCAACTCATCAGCACCGTGGTGCAAGCCATCGAAACCGGGATCCGAGATGGCAGCATCCGGGCCGATGTCGGCGATCCCCTCCTGCTCGCCCTGACCCTGTGGGCCTTCACGCATGGGATCATTCAGATCGCGATGGCGAAAGGACCCGAGCTCGCCCGGCGCGGCGTCGCGGTCCAGGATTTCAGCAATTACGCGTTTCAGTTGATCCGCGGGGCCGCGGAAAGCAAATCGCCTGGTTGATTTTTTTTGCACAGGGATTGACACATGTCTAATTTATATACGAATGCCTACACTCGGCCCGCGGCCACCCACGCGCTGTGGCTGCTGGCGACCGCCCTCGCCCTCGCCCTCGCCGGGTGCCATGGCCGGCCGGCCGCCCCGACACCGCCGGCCGCGGTGGTGGCGCTTCCCGTCCACGCCTACTCCGGGGCGGACGGCGGCCAATCCTGGCGCTATCCCATCGAAGCTGCGGCGCGCTATGCGAACGTCATGTCGTTTCGCGTTGCCGGCAAGGTAGTCGAGCGCACGGTCCGGCTTGGTGATGCGGTACGCCGTGGCACGGTGCTCGCGCGGCTAGACTCAGCTGATGCAGAAAAGCAGGCCGCCTCCGCCCGGGCCGCACTCGATGCGGCCGAACATCGCCTGACTTACGCTCAGCAAACTCTGGATCGCGACAACGCGCAATTCGCGCAGCACTTGATCGCCGAGAGTGCACTCGAACAGACGCGGGATGCCTACAGCACGGCCCTCTCGGGCCGTGCTCAGTCGGCAAGTCAATGGGTCGTGGCGCGCAATGCCCTGCAGTACCACGCGCTGGTTGCGGACCATGACGGAATGATCACCAGCGAAAACGCCGATACCGGGCAGTACGTATCCGCCGGCCAAGCGGTGTACGGACTGGCATGGAGCGGCGACATCGACGTCAATCTCGACGCGGCCGCAGGCGACCTCGGCAGGATGGCGATGGGCCAGCCCGCCGACGTCACGTTCTCCGCGCTCCCCGGCCGCCGCTTTGCAGCCCGCGTGCGCGAGGTGGCGCCCGCGGCCGACCCGCAAAGCCGCACGTACCGCGTGAAGCTGACCCTCACCGGAGGACAGGGCGCGGACGCCGTGCGCCTCGGGATGACCGGCGACGCGGTGCTGTCGCCCGCTTCATCTGGCGATGCCGCGGCAAACGAACCTGCTCGCGCAGCGGCGACCACGGCGCCGCTGTTCAGGATTCCGTCGACCGCGATCTTTCACCAGGGCGGTTCACCCGCGGTCTGGGTGATTCGCGCCGGCGATTCCACCCTCGAGTTGCGGCCCGTGACGGTGCGCACGTACACCGAGCGCGCCGCCGTGGTGACGAGCGGCCTCGCCGAGGGCGACAGCCTGGTGATGGCCGGAGTGCATACCGTCTTTGCCGGGCAGCATGTGCGCGCCGTCAAACCGCTGTACGCCGACGACGGTGCGGATGTCGCGCAATGACCGACCAGCATCCACCGACTCCCGTCGCGTCGCCCAGTCCCGTGCCACACGGTGCCGTGCCCTACGGCGCCGACCATCGCTTCAACCTGTCCAGCTGGACTCTGGAACATCAAGCGCTGGTGATCTTCATTCTCGTGCTGGTGACGCTGTTCGGCATTCTGTCGTATGGAAGACTGGCGCAATCCGAAGATCCACCGTTCACCTTCAAGGTGATGGTGATCCGCACGCTCTGGCCCGGTGCCACCGCGCGGCAGGTGCAGGAAGAAGTGACTGATGTCATCGCCCGCAAATTGCAGGAAGTTCCCGAGGTCGATTTCCAGCGCAGCTATTCGCGGCCCGGAGAGTCGACCCTGTTCTTCACCGTGAAGGACACGGCGCCGCCCTCAGAGGTGCCGCGAACCTGGTACCAGGTTCGCAAAAAAGTCGGCGATATCACGCAAACCCTGCCTGCGCAGGTACAAGGACCCTTCTTCAACGACGAGTTCGGTGATGTCTATACCAATCTCTATGCATTGGAAGGCGACGGCTTTTCCCTGGCGCAGCTGCACGACTACGCCGAACGCCTGCGGACCCAGCTGCTGCGCGTGCACGACGTCAACAAGGTCGACTTCATCTCGGATCAGGAACAGCGCATCTACGTCGAAGTCGCCAACTCGCAGCTGGCCAAACTCGGCCTGACGCCGCAGCGGATCGCCGACGCCGTCGGCTCGCAGAATGCGGTCGGCGCTGCGGGAGTGTTCACCACCGCCGACGATCGGGTGTATGTGCGGCCGAGCGGTCAGTTCAAGGAACTCGACCAGCTCGCCGATACCTTGATCGCGGTGAACGGCCGCACCCTCCGCTTGGGCGACATCGCGGCCATCCGCCGCGCTTACGTCGACCCGCCGACCGAAATGATGCGGTTCGACAACCAGAGAGTCTTGGGGCTCGGCGTCACCATGGATCCATCAGGGGATGTCGTAGCGCTCGGCAAAGCTCTCGACGCGGAAACGGCGCGGCTGCGCGCGGCGCTCCCCGCCGGACTCAAACTGGTGCAGGTTGCCAGTATGCCGCAGGCGGTTTCCCACTCGATCGACGACTTCGTCGAGGCCGTGGCGGAAGCCATCGGCATCGTGTTGGTGGTCAGTTTGATCAGCCTCGGCTTCAGAACCGGGATGGTGGTGGCCATTTCGATCCCGCTGGTCCTCGCGGCCACCTCGCTGTGCATGTACCTGTTCCACATCGGCCTGCACAAGATCTCCCTGGGCACGCTGATTCTTGCGCTCGGCCTGCTGGTCGACGATGCCATCATCTCGGTGGAGACCATGGCCGTGAAACTCGAGCAGGGCTACGACCGCTTGCGCGCAGCGGCCTTCGCTTACACCAGCACCGCTTTTCCCATGCTCACCGGCACCCTGGTCACCGTCGCGGGCTTCCTGCCGATCGCGCTCGCGAAATCGACCACCGGTGAATACACACGCTCGATATTCGAGGTGTCGGCGATCGCCTTGCTGCTGTCATGGCTGGCCGCGGTCACGGTCATACCTCTGCTCGGCTATCGATTATTGTCGCAACATCCGACGCGCCGGCCCGCCGATGCGCCGGGTTCCGAGACCCACGATATCTACGACACGCGGTTCTACCGCCGCCTGCGCGGCTGGGTGGGCTGGTGCGTCGACCACCGTGCCTTGGTGCTAGGGTGCACTTTGGCATCATTCATCGTCGGACTGGCCGGCTTCACGCTGGTGCCGCAACAATTCTTCCCGAGTTCTGACCGGCCCGAACTTCTGGTCGATCTGCGCCTCCCGGAGGGCGCATCGTTTGCCGCGACCCTGCGAGAGACTCAACGTTTCGAGGCGGTGCTGGCGAAGCGTCCGCAGATCGATCACTTCGTGGACTTCGTCGGCGCCGGTGCGCCGCGCTTCTATCTGCCGCTGGACCAACAGCTCGCTAACCCAAACTTCGCACAATTCGTCGTCACCGCGAAAAGCGTCAAGCAGCGCGAGCAGCTGGCTGCGGATCTGGCCGATGTCTTGCGCAAGGATTTCTCGTCGGTGCGCACCCGGATCACCCGGCTGGAAAACGGGCCGCCGATCGGGTTTCCCGTTCAGTTTCGAATCACGGGGCCCGAGATTGGAACCGTCCGGCGGCTGGCTGAAGAAGTCGCGGGCGTCATACGAGGCAATCCCGACGCGGTCGGTGTGCAATTCGACTGGGATGAGCCTGCCGAGCGCTCCGTGCATTTCGAAATCGACCAGACCAAGGCGCGCCAGCTCAACGTATCGTCCCAAGACATCGAAAACTATCTGCAGATGTCGTTGACCGGCTACACGCTTACCCAGTTCCGCGAGCGCGACAAGCTCATCGGCGTCGAGCTGCGCGCGCCGCAGGCCGACCGCGTCGATCCGTCGCAGATCGAACGTCTGGCGATGCCGTCGCAGAGCGGCACTGCGGTGCCGCTGGCCGCGCTCGGCCGCTTCACGTACGGGCTGGAATATGGCGTGGTTTGGGAACGCAACCGCGAGCCGGCGATCACCGTACAGTCCGACGTGCGGCCCGGCGCGCAGGGCATCGATGTCACCGGTCGAATCGACAAGGCGCTCGCGACGCTCCGGCAGTCGTTGCCGTCGGGGTACCGAATCGAGATCGGCGGCTCGGTCGAGGAGAACGCGAAAGCACAGGCCTCCATCAACGTCCAGATGCCGCTGCTGGTGATCGCGGTGCTGGTGTTCCTGATGATTCAACTGCAGAGTTTCAGCCGCGTGCTGATGGTGGTGCTGACGGCGCCGCTCGGACTGATCGGCGTCGTGCTTGCCTTGCTGCTATTTCACAAGCCGTTCGGCTTCGTGGCGATGCTCGGGACCATCGCCATGTTCGGCATCATCATGCGCAACTCCGTCATCCTCGTGGACCAGATCGAACAGGACATCCGGGTCGGACACTCCCGCGTCGATGCCATCGTCGGCGCGACCGTGCGCCGCTTCCGTCCGATCACCTTGACCGCGGCCGCGGCGGTGCTGGCGTTGATCCCGCTGTTGCGCAGTAATTTCTTCGGACCGATGGCGACCGCTTTGATGGGCGGCATCACGGTGGCGACGATACTGACGCTTTTTTATCTACCGGCCCTGTATGCATCCTGGTTCCGCGTCCGGCGCGACGAGAATCCGGGGGAGTTCGCTACATGAGCACACGCACCTTGAGAATTCGATTGATCGGAACGTCCGCGCTCGCCTTGAGCATCTCCGCCTGCGGCGCGTTCGGACCCCCGCGCACCCCGCCGCAGATGGCATCGCCCGCGCATTACGCCGCAAAGGACCAGTCGCCACAGATGCCCGCCGCCGATGGTACCGCCCAGCGCCTCCGCGCCGATGCGCGTCCGATTCCGGAATGGTGGAAGGAGTACGGCTCGGATGCGCTCGACGCACTGGTTGACGAAGGGCTGAAGAACAGCCCGTCGCTGGCGGCGGCTCAAAGTACGCTGAAGGCTGCACGAGAAGGTCTGCGCGCGCAGATCGGTCAGTCGCTGTGGCCAAGCGTCGACGTGGGTTTCAGCCCGTCGCGCCAGCGGGCCCTCGCGATCCCAACCCTGCCGGAGCAGACCTTCCTTTACAATATCTTCGCCGCAGAGGTGAAGACCTCGTACACCTTCGATTTCTTCGGCGCCGCGGTGCTGGCCGACCGCTCACTCGCGCGGCAGGTGCAACAACAGGACTATCAACTGGAGTCGGTCCGCCGCGCGCTCGCCGCCAACATCGTGGTGGCGACCATCAACGCAGCCGCGCTGCAGGAACAGGCGACCGCGACGGAAGAACTGGTCGCGCTCGGCGAACGCCGCGCGCAGCAAACCTCGGCGCGCTACGCACTGGGCAGCGCGTCGCTGGACGAAGCCCTCGCGGTCCAGCAAGATGCCGCAAATGCGGCCGCCACCTTACCGGCCCTGCGTGCGCAAGCGCTCGCGGTGCGGCACGCGCAGGCCGTGCTGTTGGGACGCACGCCGGACCAGGCCCCGGAGCCGTTGCCTCTCAACTCGCTGCACCTGCCCGGCACCGTTCCCGTTTCGATTGCTTCGGACCTCCTGCACCAGCGGCCGGATATTCTTGCAGCCGAGGCCGGCGTGCGGGCAGCCGCCGATGCAGCCGGCGCGGCCGCCGCGGCGATGTTTCCGTCCCTGACGCTCTCGGCCTCCTACGGGCGCGGCGGCTTCGATTGGTCGACTTTCAGCTCGCCCGCCGGCGCCATCTGGAGCGTGGGGGCCTCGCTCACGCAACCCCTGTTTCATGGCGGCGCCCTGGTAGCGCGCAAACATCAATACGAAGCGAACTACGCGGCGGCCGTATCACAGTACCGGCAAACCGTGCTTGCGGCATTTCAAAATGTCGCAGACACGTTGGTCTCGCTCGAGGAAGACGCGAATACGCTCGCCCAAACAGAGCGTGCCGCAAACGCCGCGCGGGAAATGGAGCACGATGCTCAGGCGCGATACGGCTTGGGCGCCTCGCCCCTGTACGCCACTCTGGTCGCGCGTCAACAATATCAGAGCGCAAACGTCCAGAACTTCCGCGCCCGTGCTGCGCGGTTGGCAGACACGGCGGCGCTGTTCGTATCCATGGGCAGTCCACGGCAAGACACCGGCACCGCCGCAATCGATCCGGTACACTTCGCCGACCGGGATGCGATCAGGGAGACGAAATGCACGGAAGAAGGCTGTCGATGAATCGACGCGTGTTCATCGGCGGCATCGCGGCGCTGCCGGCGGTCTGGCCGCGTGCCCAGGCTGCCGAATCGCCGCCCCCGAGTCGCTTGTTTCTACGCGAACCGCCGCCCATCACTTCGGCGAACCAGGTGCTCAACGTGCCGGATTTCGAACCACTGGCCCGCGTCGCTCTGCCGCCCGCTCATTTCGGCTACATCGCCACCGGCGCAGACGACGACCTGACCGTGTTCCGCAATCACGATGCCTTTTTGCATTATGAAATCCGTGCGCACCGCTTCAGCGATCTGCGCCGCATGGACACGACGCGCAGCGTGTTCGGCGCGGCGTGGTCCCGCCCGATTTACCTCTCCGCCGTGTCGAGTATGCGCGCCTTCCATCCCGATGGTGAACTCGCTGTTGCGCGTGCCGCCGCCACGCGCTCCATGCAGTTGATGCTTTCCACGGGAGCATCCAATGCGATCGAGCCCGTTCAAGAGGCGCGTGGCGGCCCGGTTTGGCAGCAACTCTATCCAACCGACGACTGGGCGGTGACCGAAGGCCTCGTGCGGCGTGCCGAGACCGCGGGGTGCACCGCCATCGTGCTCACCGCCGACTCGCGCCGCGCACGGAACAACGAGACGTTGAGACGCGCCATGCAGATGGACAGCCGAAACTGTGTCGATTGTCATCCCGGCAACTCCCACGATATGTGGCGCCGTGCGCCGATGTTCGCGGACCTCGACGTGTCGCGCGTCACCGCCGTCGGGCCACCGGACCTCAGCGTTCGCTTTCTGGACCGGCTGCGGGCGCACGTGAAAGGCCGTTTGATCGTCAAAGGCGTCGTAACGGGTGAGGACGCCGCCCTCGCGATCGATCACGGCGCCGACGGGATCATCGTATCGAACCATGGCGGCCGCAACGAAGAGACGCTGCGCGCCACCGTCGACTGCTTGCCGGAGGTGGTGGCCGCGGTGAAGGGTCGCGTCCCCGTCTTCATCGATGGCGGAATCCGCCGCGGCACCGACATCTTCAAAGCACTCGCGCTCGGCGCCACCGCCGTCGGCATCGGACGGCCTCAGGCATGGGGCCTGGCCGCGTTCGGCCAGCAGGGAGTCGAGGCCGTGATCGACATATTGGACCGTGAACTGAATATCATCATGACTCAGGCCGGCACGCCGACGCTGGCGAACATTACGCCGCAGCAGCTGATGCGGAGGCGCGAAGGCTGAGATATCCGAAGCAGGTGGCTACCGTATCCGTTCGGGTGGAGTCGGGACTCGCCGGCATGATCCTAGTGGTCGCGACCAAGACCTGACTCTCCTTCCGTGATGAGTTCGAGGCTGCAAATTGACAATGCTAATAAGAACGATTATCATTCGCATAACGTTCTTCCATGGAGCCGGTCATGAGGTTTTTACTGCCGCTGGCGGCAATCGCCGCGCTGGCCTGCAGCGGCCCCGCAGCGGCGGCAGAGATGCCGGAGTTCGCGCTGGTGATCAAAGATCACGTCTATCAACCAAGCGAACTCAAGGTCCCGGCCGACACCAAGTTTAAACTTCGAGTGACGAACCAAGACGCGACGCCCGAGGAGTTCGAGAGCACCGATTTCAATCGTGAAACGGTGGTACTCGCGAATCGCAGCATCGTTGTCTATGTGGGGCCTTTGCATGCGGGCACCTACGGATTCTTCGGCGACTTCCACCGCAGCACGGCTCAAGGCCGGCTGATCGTGGAGTAAGGCGATGCCGGCTGTCGCCCTACTCGTATTTCGCGAGGTGCTGGAAGCGGCGCTGATCATTTCGATTGTCTGTGCTGCGACGCGCGGGGTGCCGCGCCGGGGCGCCTTCGTGCTCGGCGGCATTGGGCTCGGCGTGATGGGAGCCCTCGTGGTGGCCGTGGGCGCGGACTACATCGCGACACTCGCCGGCGGTTCCGGACAGGATATTTTCAATGCCGGCGTGCTGCTGTCGGCGGTCGTGATGATCGGCTGGCACGTCGTGTGGATGTCCTCTCACGGAAGCGAGCTGGCCGAGCACATGCGGTCCGTGGGCGGCGCCGTGAAAGCGGGTTCCCGTTCACTGACCCTGCTGCTGACCGTCGTGGCGCTTGCGGTGCTGCGAGAGGGCTCGGAAATCGTATTGTTCCTTTACGGCATGGCGGCCGGCGGTATCGGACGCGGGGGACTCGCCGTCGGTATCGCGCTGGGCGTCGGCGCCGGCGCGGCCTTGGGCTTCGCACTCTATTTCGGCCTCCTCCGCATTCCGCTCAAGCACTTTTTCAGCGTCACCAACGCCATGTTGATTTTATTGGCCGCCGGACTCGCATCGACCGCCGCCGGGTTCCTCGTCCAGAGCGACTTGTTGCCCACTTGGGGCACCCAGGTGTGGAATACCTCTCATCTCTTGTCGGATGATTCACTGCTCGGCCGGACCTTGGGGATTCTGATCGGCTACAAAGCCGCACCCGACGGTGTCCAAATCGTGTTTTACCTCACCACCGCCGCGCTGCTGGTGGCGGGCGTTCGCTGGCAGCAGCTCCGAGCGTCGGCGCGTCCGCCGCCGCCGGCGTCCCCGGCTCGTCGCGAAGGCAGCCGCGAGGCGCTGCGCCGAACCTAACGCCCCAGGGCCGGGAGTGCGATGCGTCTAATGCCTACAGTCGTGGTCTGCGTCGGGTTGTTATCGGCCGTCCGCGTGGTGCGAGCCGACGACTTCATCGTGTATTCGCCGTATGTCGTCGCCTCACAAAACGAAGTCGAACTGCGCGGCTATCGATATGCCGATTCACGCTCGGATCTGGGCGGCAGCGCCGCCGAATTGTCCATTGCCCATGGAGTCAACGGCTGGTGGAAGCCGGAAGTCTACGTGGCGGAATTCGAGAAAACCCCGGGCACCCGCGGCTATTTCAAGGGCTTCGAGTTCGAGAACACCTTCCAACTCACTCCACCGGGCAAGTATGCGGCGGACTTTGGATTCCTTGCCTCGTACGAGCACAACATCGTCGCCGGCATTACGGATGCGATCGAGTTCGGACCATTGATCGAAAAGACCGCGGGCCGCTTCACGCACATCGCGAATTTGATCTGGGAAAAAGAGGTCGGCAGCGGCGCCGGCGGCAACTACGCATTTCGTTACAGCTACTCGGGCACCTACGCGGTGTCGCAGGCTTTTCGTCCGGGACTGGAGGCGTATGGGCGGCCGGGCGATCACGCTTATCAGGCCGGACCCATCATCATGGGAGAGCACCATGTTGCGGGCACCACGGGCAGTTTGGAGTATCGCATCGGCATGGTGGCCGGGATCAACGCGGCGGCACCTAGACAGACCTGGTTGATGCAGCTGGAGTACGAGTTCTTTTAGGGCTTTAAGGTCACCAGCAGAGGGGTATGGGGTTGGCCAACCCCGCCCAGCGCCTTGTAGATGGCGACGACGCTGGTATTGACTTCGCCCTCGGCTGCCGCAACTTCGCTTTCCGCCGAGAGCTGCGTTCGCTGCGCATCGAGGAGCGTGAGGAAATCCGTTACACCCTCTCGATATTGCGCCGCCGCCAATTCCTGCGCGCGACGCGAGGCAGCGGCTTGTTCCATCAGGCTCTTGAGCCGCGATTGTTGCTCACGATAGCCGACGAAAGCGTTCTCGGTGTCCTCCAACGCATTGAGCACGGTTTTTTCGTAGTTCACGAGGGCACCGTCCGCATTGGCGCGGCTTGCGCGAAGACGCGCTCTTACCGACCCGTAATCGAGCGCCGGCCAGCTGACCGTCGGAGCTACCGCCCAAGCGCGGGCATCGGTGCCTGCCGACGAACTGAACATGTGACTGAAATCACCCGATAGGAAGCCCACGAATCCGGTGACCGACACGCGCGGAAACAAATCGGCCGTGGCGACGCCGACGCGTGCGGTGGCCGCCGCCAGGCGCCGCTCGGCCTCGCGCACATCCGGCCGATTGCGCAGCATGCTGCCGGCATCCTGGCCATCGGTTCCGATCGGGAGTGATTTGGCGTACGCCGGCGCCGTATGCGGTTCGAGCTCCGCGTCGAGCGCACCCGGATGCAGGCCGAGCAGCACCGCGAGGCGATATCGATCGGCCGCCTGCGCGGTCTCGAGCACGGGCAGGCTGGCCTCCGTGGCCTTCAGGCGGGCACGGCTGCTCTGCACGTCCAGTTCCGTGCCGCGGCCGGACTCATAGCGCACCGAGGTCAATCGCACGGCTTCCTGCTGATTGGCGAGATTGTCGCGCGCGACCTGGATCTGCTGCTGGACGCTGCGCAGCAGGAAGTAGTTGCGTGCCACCTCGGCTGCAACCGTTATCCGCACGTTCTGCAAGTCTTCCGTTTCGGCGGCCAGGTCGCCGCGAGCGGCCTCGACCGATCGGCGCACATGACCGAACAAATCGAGCTCCCAAGCAGCATCGAAGCCGGCGGTGTAACTCTCAGCGTCGAAGCGGCTGGTGCCGAATCCTGGAACCTGTTCCTTGGAATGCGAGTAGCCCACGCTGAGCGGAACGTGAGGTGCATAATCGAGTTCGGCGCCGGAAAACGCCGCCCGCGCGGCACGGACCCGATCGACCGCCATTGCGAGATCCAAGTTCGATTCGAGTGCCCGCGCGATCAGCTGATTCAACACCGCGTCGTCGAACTGCTGCCACCACAGGCCGTCCGGTGATTGCGTCACCAACGGACTACGGTCCGCGGAGTAGGCGTTCACCAACTTCCCGGGCGCAGCCGCGGGCGGCTTGAAATCAGGCCCCACGGCGCAGGCCGCGAGCGCCACGGAGGCGGCGAATAGAACGAGCGACTTCTTCACCACGGCAGCGGCTCTCCCAAATGAATGTATGCGCCGTTCGGTCCCTTGGCATCGATCAGGGCCAGGGCAACGCTGGTCTTCGCGCCGTCGACGATCTCCATGGGAGCGGAGGGACCGCCCATGTCCGTCTTGACCCACCCGGGATGGGCCGCGTTGACCTTGATCTTGGTGTCGCGCAGCTCGTACGCAAGCTGCACGGTCCAGCCGTTGACCGCGGTCTTCGACACATTGTAGGCCGGCGTCTTGAAGTCATAGATCGACGAGGTCGGGTCAGCGTGCAGCGTCAAGGACGCCAGAATGCTGGAGAGATTGACGATGCGCCCGGCGGGTGCTTTTCTGAGCAAGGGCAGGAAGGCCTGCGTGACGGCGATCAGCGAGAACAGGTTCGTGTCGAAGGTCTTGCGCCACACATCGAGAGTCTCCTCGGACACCTTTTTCGAGCCGTCCTGAACGTTGATGCCGGCGTTGTTGATGAGAATATCCAGCCGGCCGAATTTCTTCTCGATTTCCTTCACGGCCGCGGCAATGCTGGCGGCGTCCGTCACATCGAGAGTCAGCGCTTCCACTTCGAGGCCTTCGGCCTGGAGTTTCAGTGCCGCGTCCACGCCCTTGGCGCGGTCGCGCGCGGCCAGCACGACGTGCACGCCGCCCGACGCCGCCAGCTGCCGGGCGGTTTCAAATCCGATGCCTTTATTGGCGCCGGTGATGAGTGCGATCTTGCTCATTCGATCTCCTTTGTGCGGGGTTGACGATTAGTGGGAGTTCAGCGCCGGGGCTTCGAGCGCGGGCGCTGCGGAATGGCGCACGGCACGTCGACTCATACGACGGACGAGGTAGTAGAAAACCGGCGTCAGGACCAGGCCGAACAGCGTCACACCGAGCATGCCGGAGAACACCGCGACGCCCATGGCATGGCGCATTTCCGCGCCGGCGCCGCTGCTCAGGACCAATGGGACCACGCCCATGATGAAGGCGAACGACGTCATCAGGATGGGCCGCAATCGCAGGTGAGCCGCCTTCAAGATGGCCCGCAGGGTCGATGCGCCGTGCGCCTCGGCGTCCCGGGCGAACTCGACGATCAGAATCGCGTTCTTGCTGGCGAGGCCGACCAGGACGATCAGGCTGATTTGCGTGAAGATATTGTTATCGCCGCTGGACAGCTTCACGCCGAGGATCGCCGACAGAAGCACCATGGGCATGATCATGATCACGGCCAGCGGCAGCGCCAGGCTTTCGTACTGCGCGGCGAGCACCAGGAACACCAGCAGCACCACCAGCGGGAATATGTAGATCATCGTGTTCCCCGCCAGGATCTGCTGGTAGGTGAGTTCGGTCCATTCGAACGTCATGCCGTTCGGCAGCTCGCGGTGAGCGAGGTCCTCCATGATCTTCTGCGCCTGGCCCGTGCTGAATCCGGGCGCCGCGGCGCCATTGATCTCGGCGGTCACGAAGCTGTTGTAGTGCATGACGCGGTCCGGCCCGGCACTCGATTCGACGGTGACGAAGGACTTCAAGGGGATCATGTCGCCGGCGGCGTTGCGGGTCTTGAGTTTGACGATGTCCTCGGCCTGCAATCGAAACTCCGGTTCGGCCTGCACATTGACTTGATAGGTGCGCCCGAAACGGTTGAAGTCGTTCGCATACAGGGATCCGAGATAGATCTGCATGGTGTCGTACAGATTCTGCAGATCGACGCCCTGGGATTTCGCCTTTTCGCGGTCCACATCGGCGCGGATCTGGGGGACGTTGATCTGAAAGCTCGAGAACAGCCCCGCGAGACCCGGCGTGGCATTGCCCTTGGCGATGAGATTCTGAGTCTGCTTGTACAACTCCTCGAAGCCCGCGCTGCCGCGATCCTCGACTTGCAGGCGGAAGCCGCCGATGGTGCCCAGGCCCTGCACGGGCGGCGGCGGGAAGATCGCGATGTACGCATCCTGAATGCCCGCAAACTTCTGGTTCAATGCGGCGGCGATTTCAGCGGCGGACTGCCCGGGGCCGGTGCGTTCATCGAATGGCTTCAAGGGGGCAAACACGATCCCCGAGTTCGGGCTGTTGGTGAACCCGTTGATGGAGAGGCCCGGAAACGACACGGCGTTCGCCACGCCCGGCTGCTTCAAGGCAATCGCACCCATCCGCTTGATGACATCCTCGGTCCGGTCCAGGGTGGCGGCATCGGGAAGCTGCGCGAACGCAACCAGATATTGCTTGTCCTGCGGGGGGACGAAGCCCGTCGGCGTCGTCGCGAACCCCAGCCACGCGAGACCGATCAACCCGCCGTATACCACGAGCGCGATGCCGCCGACACGCACGATGCGTGCGACGCCCTGAAGGTAGCCGCCGGAAGCGCTCGCAAAAATCCGGTTGAAGGGACGAAAGAACCATCCCAGCAGACGATTGATGAGTTGCTGCAACCGGTCGGGCGGGGCGCCCCGCGGCTTCAACAGCACGGCGGACAGCGCCGGCGACAACGTCAGCGAATTGAAGGCCGAGATCACCGTGCTGATGGCAATGGTCAGCGCAAACTGCTTGTAGAATTGTCCGGTGAGCCCGCTGATGAAGGCGGTCGGTATGAACACGGCGCAAAGCACCAACGCGGTCGCGACGATGGGTCCGGTCACCTCTTTCATTGCCTGACGCGTCGCGTCGAACGGGCTCAATCCCCTTTCGATGTTGCGCTCGACGTTTTCCACGACCACGATGGAGTCGTCGACCACGATGCCGATCGCCAGAACCATCCCGAACAGGCTGAGCGCGTTCAGCGAAAAGCCGAATAGCTGCATGACCGCAAACGTGCCGATGAGGGATACCGGTACCGCGATCAATGGAATCACCGAAGCGCGCCATGTTTGCAGGAAGACGATGACGACGATCACCACCAAAATAATCGCCTCGAACAGCGTGTGCACGACAGCCTCGATGGAACTGCGCACGAATACGGTCGGGTCGTAGACGACGGTGTAGTCGATATCCGCCGGGAAGGTTCGCTTGAGTTCCTGCATCTTGGCGCGCACCGCCGTTGAGATGGCGATGGCATTGCTCCCCGGGCGCGCGAAGATGGGGATGGCTACGGCGGGTTCGTTGTCGAGCAAGGACCGCAGCGCGTAGGTGTCGGCGCCGAGCTCGATGCGGGCCACGTCGCGCAGACGCGTGATCTGGCCCGCGTCGCCGGCGCGTACGACGATGGCGCCGAAATCGGCCTCGGTGACGAGGCGTCCCTTGGTGTTGACCAAGAGCTGAAAGTCGGCGCTGTTCGAAGAGGGGGGCGCACCCAGCGCGCCGGCGGCGACCTGCACGTTTTGCTCGCGAATCGCCTTGACGACGTCGCCTGCGGTGAGATTGCGCGAGGCAACCTTGTCCGGATCGAGCCAGACGCGCATCGAATAATTTCCGGCACCGAAGATCTGCACGTCGCCGACGCCGTCGAGCCGCGCGAGCTCGTCCTTCACGCGCAGCTGCGCAAAGTTCGAGAGGTACAACATATCGTAGCGTCTGCCGGGCGAAAACAAGTGCACCACCATCGTGAGATCCGGCGACGCCTTGTTGGTCGTGACGCCGAGCCTCTGCACTTCCTCAGGCAATTTCGGCAGGGCCTGCGCCACGCGGTTCTGCACCTGCACCTGAGCCTTGTCGACGTCGGAGCCGAGCTTGAAGGTGATGGTCAGCGTCATGACGCCGTCGGCGGTCGCCTGCGACGACTGATAGAGCATGTTCTCGACGCCGTTGATCGATTGCTCCAACGGGGACGCGACCGTGTCGGCGATGACCTCCGGGTTCGCGCCGGGATAACTGGCCTTTACCACCACCGTCGGCGGGACCACTTCGGG
>JAXDQI010000294.1:0-34537 GCA_034667965.1 Gammaproteobacteria bacterium | reverse complement strand
GCCGCTGATGGCGACGACGAAGCCGGTGGCTGCCATCGGCGTATGGGTCTCTAGAATGGTGAGGAGAGCCGCCGCCGAAAAAACCATGGTATCGGGATAGGCTCAAGCGTCCCGGAACACACCGAAGCTGCGCAGACGTGCCTGCCGCGAATCCAGCAACGTAGTCACGGGTTGGTTACATAGTTCCGCCAAGTGTTTGATCATGCTCTGCTTGAGGGTCTCCGCCATGGCTTGGGGATCGCGATGAGCCCCGCCATGCGGCTCCTTCAAGACCTCGTCGACGAGACCCAGTTTCTTGAGCCTATCCGCGGTACCACCCATGGCATCGGCGGCAATCTCCTTCTTGTCGGTGCTCTTCCATAAGATCGACGCCGCAGCCTCCGCCGAGATCACCCCGTAGATGCTGAACTGCAGCATCACCAATCGGTCGCACACGCCGATGGCAAGGGCGCCCCCGGAGCCTCCCTCGCCGATGATCACGGAGAGCACCGGTGCGGCGAGATTGGACATCTCGAACAGATTTCTGGCAATCGCCTCGCTCTGGCCGCGCTCTTCGGAGCCGATTCCGGGATAGGCGCCCGGCGTATCAATCAGCGTAACCACCGGAATGCGAAAGCGTTCCGCCATGCGCATCAACCGCAGCGCCTTGCGGTAGCCCTCGGGTTTGGGCATGCCGTAATTGCGTCGCACGCGCTCCTTGGTATCACGGCCCTTCTGCTGCCCGATCAGCATGACCGGCATCCCCTCCAGCCGCGCGAGGCCGCCGACGATGGCAAGGTCGTCGCTGTACATGCGGTCACCATGCAGTTCATGCCAGTCGGTAAAGATCATCGACACATAGTCCAGCGTGTAGGGGCGCTGAGGATGGCGCGCGAGCTGCGTGATCTGCCACGGGGAAAGGTTCGAAAAAATGCTGCTGGTGAGCGCCCGGCTCTTCGATTGCAGGCGTTTGATCTCTTCCGAAATATTGACGCTCGAATCCGTGCCCAGAAACTTCAGTTCTTCGATCTTCGCCTCTAGTTCCGCAATGGGCTGTTCAAATTCTAGAAAATTCATTGCCATGAAGAGGTTTCCTCGCCGCGAATATCATTGCGCGGACCATACACCAAATGCCATCCGTCGCGCCCGACCAAGGCGGACAATTTGTCCAGCAGTTCCCGGGTCGGCCGAATCGACCAAGCATCCCCCAGGTTGAGCCGGCCCGAGTAGTCGGGCCGGCTGACGACCACGCTCACGCCGCAAGGACCTCGGGTGTGAGGCTTCAACATCTCTTCGAACCGGTTCATTCCGGAAGGCCCATCGAAGACGGCCGGCCACCGCAGCCACAATCGGCGCGCAAAGCGCTCGCGTGCGCGGTCGATATCCATCAAGGACTTCGCCTGCAGCCGCCATGCCTCGATGAAATCATCGTAGCGCAGCGACCCGTCGACCACGAGAATGGCGTCCTTGACGATGATGTCGCGGTGTTGCTGGAACGTCTCCTCGAACAGGCTCACCTCGAGCCGGCCGGTACGGTCGTCGAGTATCAGGGTGACGCGATTCGGGCGGCGGCGGATTTCGAGCACGAGACCGGCCACCGTCGCCGGACGACCCTTCGCGGTCGACCAGGAACGCTCGACGCCCGGTGCCGGTTTGGGAGCCGCCGGCTTGGCGCCGCCCACGTCGGCCAGCCGCGCCCCCACCAGAAATTTAAGGTCCGGTTCATAGGGCGTGATGGGGTGGCCGGTCAGGAAGAGACCGAGAGTTTCGCGCTCGCCGGCCAGCCGTTGCGCGTCCGGCCATTCCTCGATGCGCGTGTCCTCCGCGGCGTTCAAGCCGAACAGATCCACCTGGCCAACGCTCATCGCGCGGGAATTCTGTTCGCCGAGATGCACGGCCCGGTCAAGTTGCGCGGTGAGCGAGGCGCGATTCGCGCCGATACGATCCAAGCTGCCGGAACGAATGAGGGCTTCAAATACACGCCGGTTCACGCGCTGCAGGTCGACGCGTCGGCACAGGTCGGGGAGACTTCGGTAAAGACCGTTGGCCGCGCGCTCCTCGATGATGGCCTCGACCGCCGAAGCCCCGACTCCCTTGATGGCGCCCATGCCGTAACGGATGCTCTTCGGACCCGAGACCTTGAATGCGTACACGGATTCATTCACGTCCGGAGGCTCGACGATGAGGCTCATGCCGGCGCACTCGTCGATGAGGGTAACCACTTTGTCGGTCTTGTCCATGTCGGACGAGAGCACCGCCGCCATGAACGCGGCCGGATAATGCGCCTTCAGCCAGGCGGTCTGATAGGACAGCAAGGCATACGCCGCCGAGTGCGACTTATTGAAGCCATAGCCGGCGAATTTCTCCATCAAATCGAAAATCATCGTGGCCCGCTCTTCGCGCACTCCCCGCACCACGGCGCCGTTCACGAAAACCGAGCGCTGTTTGGCCATCTCCTCGGGTTTTTTCTTGCCCATGGCGCGGCGCAGAAGATCCGCTCCTCCCAGCGTATAGCCGGCGAGGATCTGCGCGATCTGCATGACCTGTTCCTGGTAGAGGATCACTCCGTAGGTGGCCTCGAGCACCGGCTTCAAGTCGGGATGCAGGTAATCGATCGTGGCGCCGGTCGTATCGTGCTTGCGCGCGATGAAGTCATCCACCATCCCGGACTGCAGGGGTCCCGGCCTGAACAGCGCCACCAGGGCGACGATGTCACCGAAACGGTCGGGTTGGAGCCTGCGAATGAGATCCTTCATGCCGCGTGATTCGAGTTGGAACACCGCCGTGGTTTTGCAGCTCTTGAGCAGCTGATAGGTCGCCGCGTCATCCATCGGCAGCGCACTCATGACGACTTCCGGCTTCCCCGTGCGCGTCAGTTCCGCATTGATGTCGCGCACGGCCCAATCGATGATGGTGAGGGTCCGCAATCCGAGGAAGTCGAACTTGACCAGTCCCGCCGCCTCGACATCATCCTTGTCGAACTGCGTGACGGGAGTGGTGCTTCACTCTTCGCAGTAGAGAGGCGTGTAATCCGTGAGCACCGACGGCGCGATGACGACGCCGCCGGCATGCGTACCGGCGTTCCGGGCGAGCCCTTCCAGGGTGCGAGCGAGGTCGATCAGCTCGCGGACATCTTCGTCGCCCCCGTACAAGCGGCGGAGTTCTTCCTCTTGCGCCAAAGCCTTGTCGAGCGTGATTCCGATTTCGAAGGGAATGAGCTTCGCAATCTTATCAACGTATCCATAATTGTGTCCGAGCACCCGGCCGACATCGCGCACCACCGCCTTCGCCGCGAGCGTGCCGTACGTGATGATCTGCGAGACGCGCTCGCGGCCGTACTTCTTGGCCACGTATTCGATGACCCGGTCGCGGCCATCCATGCAGAAATCCACGTCGAAGTCCGGCATGGATACGCGCTCGGGGTTCAAGAAGCGTTCGAACAGCAGATCGTGCTCGATCGGATCCAGATCCGTGATCCCCAAGGCGAACGCCACCAATGATCCGGCGCCCGAGCCGCGCCCGGGGCCCACCGGGACGCCATTCTCCCGGGCCCAGCGGATGAAATCGGCGACGATCAAGAAGTATCCGGCGAACCCCATGCTACAAATGACGCCCAGTTCGAGCGCCAGCCGTTCCCCATAGGGGACTGCGTCCGGCGAGATTCCGTGCAAAGTGCGGGCCTGCTTCAGGCGCTCGTCGAGCCCGAGCTGCGACTCGTCGCGCAGAAATTCCTCCGTGGTGCTGCCGGCCGGCACCGGGTACGCCGGCAGCATGGAGGCGCCCAACTTGATCTCGAGCGAACAGCGTTTCGCCACTTCGACAGTGTTGAGCAAGAGTTCCGGAACATCGGCAAACAGTGCGGCCATCTCATCCGGCGTCTTGAGGTATTGCTCCTCCGAGTAGCGGCGCGCGCGGCTGGTATCCGCCAGCTGCGCGCCATCGTGGATGCACACGCGAGCTTCGTGCGCCTCGAACTCGGACCGCGTCAAGAAGCGGACGTCGTTGGTCGCCACGGCGGCAACGCCGCGCTCCTGCGCCAGATCGAGTACCGCCTCCGAGTACACCTGCTCGCCGGCGCGCCCGGCGCGCTGCACCTCGAGATAGAAGCGATCGCCGCAGAGTGCCTGCCAACGCGCGAGGCATCGTGCCGCTTCGTCGTCCTTGCCGCGCGCCAGGGCCTGCCCGATATCTCCCTCCGCACCCCCCGAGAGCACGATGAGCCCCTCGAGCATGTCCCGTTCCAGCCAAGCGCGCTCCAGCATCGGGGCCCCGCGCCGTTGGCCCTCGAGGAAGGAACGGGTCACCAGTTGGGTCAGATGCCGGTAGCCGGTCAAGTTTTGACAGAGAAACACGATCCGCGAGGACGAGCGCTCCCCGTCGCGAATCCACGCGTCCACGCCGATCAAGGGCTTGACGCCGACGCTTTGCGCCTCTTTGTAGAACTTCACCATCGCGAACAAGTTGCTCTGATCGGTCAGCGCAACCGCCGGCATTCCGGCCGCCGCCACCGCGATCATCAGTTCCGGCACCCGCACGATCCCGTCGAGCAGCGAGTACTCGGTGTGCAGGCGCAGGTGCACGAATTGATTCAACTCACGGCTCCGGCGGGTTCCACGGCGGAGGATTCTAGCGCCTGTGCATCCTGGGCGGACTCGAGTTCTGGGTCGAAATCGAATTCCTGGGTAATCTCGCCATTCAAATCATCAGCGGCGCCGAAGAACGCACCGACCGGGGCAAATGAACGCCGATGTAGCGGGCAGGGGCCATGCATGGCGAGCATGTGGCGATGCAACCGCGTGGCGTAGCCCTTGTGACTTGCGAAAGCATATTCAGGATAGAGCGCATGCATCTGATTCATGTAGTGATCTCGCGCGGTCTTGGCCAGGATGGACGCCGCGGAGATGGCCGTTTCGGTGGCGTCCCCGCCGATGATGGCGCGCGCATTGATCTCGCCGCCCAGCCCGCTCAATCGAGGGAGCCGATTGCCGTCCACCAGCAACAAGTCGGGGCGGCAGGTCATCGACAGCACGGCGCGGCGCATGGCGAGGAAGGTCGCGTGCAAGATATTGAGCGAATCGATTTCCGCCGGATCCGCCCAACCGATGCCGAAACACACGGCACGGCGCCGAATGGCGAGACTCAAGGAGGCGCGGGTCTCCGCAGTTAGAACTTTCGAATCCGCCACGCCAGGAATCGGACGCCCCGGCCGCAAAATCACCGCAGCGGCAACCACGGGTCCGGCGAGCGGCCCGCGGCCGGCTTCGTCGACCCCGGCGATCCGGCGGCCGTCGACACGGCGGCCGGCGATCCCGCGGCCGGCGAACTGGCTGGCCGGCCCCCGCAAGGTCAAGCCGGCCCCCGGTCGGCCGGCCGTCTGTTCGCAAGGGCGAACACGGCCTGGGCGGCCCGCGCGCTCGCGTCGCGCTTCAGGCTGACATGAACCCGCAAGAATTCCTGCAGCAGTGCTTCGCGCCGCGGTGTTTCGTCAAGCCACATCAAGAGCTCCGCTCCGATCGACTCCGGGACTATCTCGGCTTGAAAATACTCGCCGACGACGCGGCGATCTGCAAGCAGATTCGGCTGCGCAAAAAACTTGGATTTCACCAGATTCAGGCGCTTCAGCACCCAGACCGTCATGGCGCCCAAACGATAGACCACCACCATCGGGCGCTTGCACAATGCCGCTTCCAGGCTTGCGGTCCCGGAAGCCACCAGCACCACGTCCGCTGCAATGAGAGCGGCCTGCGCGTGCCCGTCCAACAATCGTACCTTCACCAGCGGCGCGAGGCGTTCGAGCGCGGCGGCAAAAACGTCCGCGACCAGGGCGTTCGCCATGGGTGCGACAAACTCGAGCTCCGGCCGCTGCGCCGCCAGCCACTGCGCCGTTCTCGCAAAGTCGCCGGCGAGCCGCGTCACCTCGCCGCGCCGGCTGCCCGGCAGCAACGCCACGATCTGCGCATCGGCCGGAAGATCCAAGTCCGCCCGTGCCTGACTCCGATCCACGTTGAGCGGAATGGCGTCCGCGAGCGGGTGTCCCACGAACTCCGCGGCCACGTGCTGTTCGTCGTAAAAGCGCTTCTCGAACGGCAACAGGCACAGCACCAGGTCAATCGATTTGCGGATGCTGTGCACACGGCTCTGTCGCCATGCCCACACCTGCGGGCTCACGTATTGCACGGTGGGGATGCCGGCGGCGTGCAGATGCCGCGCCAATCGCAGGTTGGTGTCGGGCGCGTCGATGCCCACGAAGACATCGGGCCGAGCATCGATGAACGACCGCCGCAGGCGGCCGAGCAATCGCAACAAGCGCGGCAGGTCCCGCAGAATTTCGAAGAGGCCCATCACAGCCAGCGATTCGGAAGGTTCCCATACCTCGCATCCGGCGGCACGCATCTTGGGCCCCGCTACGCCGAAGAATTCCGCGTCCGGCGCGAGCCGTCGCAGGGCATGGATCAAGCCCGCGCCGAGCGTATCGCCTGACGCCTCTCCCGCCACCAGACCCACCCGCAGCGGCATCGCAAGGCTCCTAGCGAACGATGCTGCGCGATGAGCGTCTGATGAAGTCGACGAAGGGACGGATCTCCTCCTGAGTGACCGCCGCTTTGTCGAGTTCCTCCAGCGCCGCCTTCAATTTGAGGCTCGAGCGGTAAAGCACGCGATAGGCTCGGCGCACGTTGCGAATCTGATCTTCGGTGAATCCGCGCCGCTTCAGACCCACGGCATTGACGCTGTGGGGCTCCGCCGGCTGCCCGACGGCCATGACATACGGCGGTACGTCCCGGGTCACGGCGGCATTGTTGGCGATGAAGCAATAGGCTCCCACCTTGGTGAACTGATGCACGGCCGACAATCCGCCCAAGATCGCGAAATCGCCGATCTCGACGTGCCCGCCCAGGGTGGCTACGTTGGACAAGACGGTTTGATTGCCGATCCGGCAATCGTGCGCCACGTGCGAATAGGCCATCAACAGATTATCGTGGCCGATGCGCGTCACGCCGTCGCCGTGCGTGGTGCCGCGGTTCACGGTGACGCTCTCGCGAATGACATTGCGGTCGCCGATCTCGAGCCGGGTCAGCTCACCCTTGTATTTCTTGTCCTGGGGCGCGTCGCCCAGGGAGGCGAACTGAAAGATCTTGTTGTCCGTGCCGATTCGAGTGGGGCCGTTGATGACCACATGCGGTCCGATCCAGGTGCCCGCTCCGATTGAGACATTGGGTCCGATGATGCTGAAGGGACCGATTTCCACACCCGCCGCAATTTCCGCTTGCGGCGATACCACCGCCCGCGAGTCGATCATCCCGCATCTCCCGCGGCCGGCGCCGGTACAACCTTCGGGCCCTTGGTCTCCGGCGCGACCATGATCTCAGCCGAGGCAACTTCCTGATTGTCGACCTCCGCGATGCATGCGAATTTCCAGATTCCCTTGAAAGCGCGCTTGAGCACAACTTTCAGGATGAGTTGATCGCCCGGTTCGACCGGCTTGCGGAATCGCGCGTTGTCGATCGCGACAAAATAGAATCGCGTATCGGTGTCCGGAATCACGTCGACGGTCTTGAATGCCAGAATGCCGGCCGCCTGAGCCAGTGCTTCGATGATGATGACGCCGGGCATGACCGGGCGGTGCGGGAAATGTCCCGGGAAGAACGGCTCGTTGAAAGTCACGTTCTTCAATGCATGCACATACTTGCCGGGTTCGCAGGCAAGAACGCGATCGACCAACAAGAAGGGATACCGGTGCGGCAACTGCCGCATGATCGCTTCGATATCCATCTTGAGTGGTTCCGACATCATCGCTCCTTTTCACCGAATCGTCTTAAGTTGGCCACCATCCGCCGCCAAAGCCTCGTCTCGACCGTGGGCATGCCGCTCGAGTAGCTGCCCGCCTCCCGGATGGAGGCGCTCACCAGACTGCATCCCGTGATGGTCACGTCGTCCGCTATGGTCAAATGCCCCGCAAAACCCACCATGCCGCCGACCATGCAGCGCTGACCGATGATGGTGCTGCCCGAAATACCGGTACAGCCCGCAATGGCCGTATGCGCTCCGATGATCACG
Source organism: Gammaproteobacteria bacterium (assembly GCA_034667965.1). Classification (GTDB taxonomy): domain Bacteria; phylum Pseudomonadota; class Gammaproteobacteria; order Steroidobacterales; family Steroidobacteraceae; genus Bog-1198. The sequence goes on along the minus strand of JAXDQI010000294.1, from coordinate 26,503 downwards.
TTGTGGCCGACCTGGATCTGATTGTCCAGCTTTACCCCATTCTCGACGATGGTGTCGTCGATGGCCCCACGATCGATGGTCGTGTTGGCACCGATCTCCACATCATCGCCGATTCGAACACTGCCCGCCTGCGGCACCTTGAACCAGGTCCCGAAGTCGGGCGCGAAACCGAAACCATCCGCGCCGATGACCACCCCTGAATGCAGAAGACACCGTACACCGATGCTCACCGCCGGATACAGAGTGACCCGCGGCATCAACTGCGTATCGTCGCCGATGCGTGCCCCGGCGAGGATGGTACACCCGGCCCCGATCCGGACGCGCTCGCCGACCACGGCACCGGCCTCGATCACGCACATCGGTCCCACCGACGCCGAGGGCGCAACGCTCGCGTCGGAGGCCACCGCCGCACTGGGGTGGATTCCCGGCGTAACCGATGCCGGTGGATACATCAACGCCGCAATGCGTGCATAGGCCAGGTACGGGTTGGAATCGATGAAAGCCGCAACGGGACATGCGGCCGCGTCGCCAGGGGCAACCACCACGGCGGTCGCATGCGTCGCGCCCAGGTGCTTCCGGTACCGCGAATTCGCCAGAAAGCTGAGCGACCCGTCGGTGGCCTGTGCCAGCGTTGCGACGTGCGAGACTCGCAAAGCGGGGTCGCCGCGCAACTCCAGTCCGAATCGCACTGCAAGCTCGCCTAGGCTGTAGACCCCTTCCCCTTGCACGTGCGCACAACCTTTGAGAGTGCGGTGGAGCTTCCCCGTTGTCTTACTTGGGCTGTGCCGGCTTCGGTGTCGTGCCAGCCGGCGCGGGCGGCGTGGCCGGCAGGGTCGCAGGCTTGGTGGCCAAGACCGCCAGTACTTGCGCGGTGATGTCGAGCGGACCCTTCGCGAAGAATACCCCGTCTCCCAGGACCAGGTCATACCCCTGGGCGTTCGCGTAGGCTTGGATCTCCGTGACCAGGTAGCGCTGCACCTTGCCGATTTCCTCGTTGCGCCGGGTCGATGCGTCGTCCTGGAACTCCCCGGCCTTGCGCGAAAACTCGCGCTGCTGGTCGCGCAGGGTCTTCTCCGCCTTGGCGCGATCGGCTTCCGCCATGACCGCGCCTTCCTTCTGCAACTTCTCGTCCTTAGCCTTGAGGTCGTTCTGCAAGGTCAACAATTCGCGGCGCCGCGGCGAAAACTCGTTCTCGAGCGCGGCCATCGCAGTCTTCGTCTGCGGAGCTTCCTCCAGCAGCTTTTGAAAGTTGACGACGCCCATTTTGGGTTCGGCGCTTGCTGGGAGCGCCACCACAAGGCCGCACAGGCATAGGGCCAGGAACGCAATGCTGCGATTGAAAGTCGACATGTTGTTGTTTAGGACCTCGCGTAATGGTTGGTCAAAAGGCTTGACCGATAGAAAACTGAAAACGCTCTGTTTCGTCGTTGAATCTGACCGTGCTGCCGGGATTCGGATTTAACGGAATTCCGTACGAAAAACGGAACAGGCCCAGCGGTGCCAGCCACTGCACCGCGATGCCCGTCGATCGCTTTAGATTAGCATAATTGAAATGGTAAGTGACCGGGGTAATGTCGTCCGGGCCCAGGAACCTGATCTTGTTCCCGGTCTGAAACACATTGCCGATGTCGTAGAACCAGCTCACCCTGGCGGCGCTGCGCCACTTGTCCGGTACCGGGAACAGCAACTCCGCGCGATTGACCACCCGAAAATTGCCGCCATAGGGGTTCCCGAAGCCGACGTTGTCCCGCGGCCCCAGCCGGCTCTCACGATAACCGCGCACGCTGTCCGGGCCGCCGGCGTAATAATTCAAATAGGGCGGTAGCGCTGTGGTGCTGCCCAGCGGGGACGCATAGTCGATGGTGGCATTGAAGGCTAACAGCCACTTACGCCAGATGGGCACGTACTGCAGATATTGGAAATTCGTGGTGTAGTACCGGATCGAGCTGATCGGCATCGTTATGCGGCCGGACACCGCCAGGTGCATGCCGCGGTCGGCAAACAAGGCGCGATTGCGGGTATCGAAATTCCACCCGGCCGTCAGTTCGTAGGTATAGAAGTCCGTGCCGTACACCGTGTAGGGGCTGTCCAACGAGTTGATGACACCGTCGCCGTTGGTATCCGCAAGAACCCGTTCGAAAGTCGAGCCGTTCGACTTCACCCAGTCGACCGCCTGCTGCGCACTGTAGTTCTGAGACACAACCAAGGTATTCTTGTTGGCGGAAACTCCGGCCTGCAGGTACTGGTATTCGGTGATCGGATAGGACCACTGCACCGCACCCGTGATCTGTTTCGTCGAGAATGCGGATGATGCCGAGACGAACTGGGTGATGTCGCGGAAAGAAACGGAACTGGTGCGGGCCACGCCGTCGATGGTCGTATACGGATCCGTATGCGAGAACACGTAGCTCTTGCTGTACTTGCCGGCGTTGATCTCGAGCGCGATGCGATCGCCGGTTCCCATGAAGTTGCTGTGCACGAAATTGCCGTTCAAGCTGAACTTCTGGGATTCCGAATACCCGATGCCTCCGCCGAACTGTCCCGGCAACCCTTCCTTGATGTTGTAATCCACGTCCACCAGATCCGCGCTGCCCGCGACCGGCTTGTTCTCGAACTCGACCTTCTCGACGTAAGGCAGGCGCTGCAGACGCTCCTTCGAGCGTTCGATCGCGGAGTTCGACAGCCATCCACCCTCGAGTTGGCGCATTTCGCGGCGCAATGTCTCATCGTTGATGGCGGTGATGTTGTTGAAATTGATGTGCCGCACGTAGACTCGGTTGCCCGGCTCGATGAAGAACGTGAGCGACACGGTTTTCTTGTCATTGTCGGGCGTAGGCACCGGATCTATCTTGGCAAACGCGTAGCCGTCGGCTCCGAGGCGGTAGCTCATCAGTTCCTGCGAACTCGTCACGGCCTTGCGCGAGAAGATGTCGCCGGGCTTGATGAGCAACAGCGCGCGCAGCTGCGCTTCCGGAACGACCATGGTGCCGGCGAGCTTGATTTCGGACACCTTGAAAACGTCGCCTTCGGTGACGTTCACGGTGATGTACATGTCGTCTTTTTCGGGCGCTATGGCCACCTGCGTCGACTCGATCTGAAAGTTCGCGTAGCCGCGATCCATGTAGTAGGAACGGAGTTTCTCCAAGTCCCCGGTCAGGGACTCGCGGGAATACCGGTCGTCCTGCTTGTACCATGACAGCCAATTCGGAGTCTTCAACTCGAAGCTGTCGAGGACGTCCTTTTCCTTGAATTTGGTGTCGCCGACCAGGTTGATCTGTTCGATCTTGGCGCGCTTGCCTTCCTTGATGTCGACGATCACATCGACCTTGTTGCCCGGCAAATCGGTTATCTTTGTGTCGACACGGACCGCATATTTTCCGCGGCTGAAATATTGATCGGTGAGGTACTGCTTCACTTCGTCGAGCACCGACCGGTCGAAGGTCTTCCCGGTTGCCAAGCCGACGTTTCGCAGACTCTTCTGCAGATCCTCCGTCTTGATGTCCTTGTTGCCCTTGAGTTCGAACTTGGCGATCGACGGACGTTCGATCACGACGACCAGCAACGTGTTGCCGTCGCGGCGCAGTTCCACGTCGCGGAAGAATCCCGTGGCGTACAGCGCGCGCATGGCCTCGCCGATCCGTTGCCCGTCCAGGTGATCGCCGATGTTCACCGGCAGATAATTGAACACCGTGCCTTCCGAGATCCGCTGCAGTCCCTCCACACGAATGTCGCCGACGGTGAAGGGTTCCTGCCGGGCCTGCGCTTGAGCCTGGACGGAATTCCCCAGCGGCTGGATGGCGAGCGCCACCAAGCCGAACAACCTTAATTCAAACCGCACGCGACAACGACCGGCTGCAATCTCGATGAATCATGATTTCCCGTTAATTCAAATGTCTTGAAATATCGTTATAAAACGCGAGGCTCATCAACACGACCAGCAAGGCGATCCCGACCTGCTGTCCGAAATTCTGCGCACGCTCCGACAGCGGGCTGCCCTTCACCGCTTCCACCAACTGATAGACGATCTGTCCGCCGTCCAGCAGCGGCACAGGCATCAGATTGAGCACCCCCAGGCTCACGCTGATGATGGCAAGGAACGAGATGAACGCCGTCAGCCCGAGATATGCACTGATGCCGGCAAATTCGGCGATGCTGATCGGCCCGCTGATGTTCTTCGCCGAGACCTGCCCGGTGACGATCCGCCAGAGCATCTGCACCGTGAGCGAGGACATGTCCCACGTCTTCACGACGCCCACCACCACCGCATCGACCGGCCCCGAGCGGCGCATCGCCAGCAGCCCCGGCGGCCACGACCGGGTGCCCTCGGCAAGCATGACGCCGAGCCGACCGACAGCCCGCCCCTGCTCCATGACCCGCGCCACGGACGCTACGATACGCAATCGCGACCCGCCGCGCTCCACTTCAATCGAAATATCGCGGCCGGGGGCGCTCGACACCATGGATTGGAAGTCCATCATGTTGACCACCGGCTGCCCATCCACCGACAGGACTCGATCGCCCGGGCGCAAGCCGGCCCGGCCGCCGGCGCTGGTCGGCGGTACGTCCTGGATCACCGTTTTGGCGCTCCACGTCGCCAGTTCGAAGCCGAGACCCGGCATCAATCTGCCGGGCTCGGTCAACGCAACCCGGTCTTCGTTCACGCGCAGGACGACGGATTTCTCGCTGCCGGCGCGCCTCACTGTGAGGGGCACCACGCCGTCGCCGGAGAAGCGTCGGATCAGCGCAATCTGCAGTTCCTCGACGTCGTCGACCCTTCGATCGTCGACCCGCACGATCTCATCGCCGCGCTGTAATCCCGCCGCGGCCGCGGGGCTGTCGAGCCGGACCTGTCCGACCACGGGTTTTACCACCTGCGATCCGACCATGGCCAGAACCGCGTACAGCAGGGACGCGAATATCAGATTCATCGACGGTCCGGCGAGCAGCACGGCGATGCGATGCCAGACGGGTCTGCGGGTGAAGGAGCGATGCAGTTCTTCGGGAGCGACATCCCCCTCGCGCTCATCGAGCAGCTTCACGTAACCGCCCAAGGGAATCGCCGCCACGCAATACTCGGTGCGGTCGGCGTCCCGCCCGACCCTCATCAGCAGCGGCTTGCCGAAGCCGATGCTGAAGCGCAACACCTTGAATCCGAGTTTCTTCGCGACCCAATAATGACCGAATTCGTGGACCGCGACCAATATCCCGATGGCCACCAGAAAAGCGGCGATGAAAATCATAATTTTCATGCGAAGGCTCCAGCGCTAGGCTCAATCAAGGCAACCGCCAGGCGTCGCGCGGCGGCATCGGCGTTCAACACATCCCCCAGAGCCTTGACAGATGACGAGCCGAGGCGCTGTAACACCTTGTCAATGACCGTCGCAATGCCCGTAAAGTTCAAGCGCCGCTCAAGAAACGCCTGCACCGCAACTTCGTTGGCGGCATTGAGCACGGCCGGCGCGGTGCCCCCGGCACGCGCCGCGGCTCTCGCAATGCCAAGACTGGGGAAGCGCTCATGATCGGGCGGTTCGAAGTCGAGCCGTCCCACCGTGGTCATGTCGAGCGATTGTACACCGGAAACAACACGTTCCGGCCAGGCCAACGCCTGGGCAATCGGCGTGCGCATGTCCGGTGCGCCGAGCTGCGCCAGCAAAGAGCCATCGGCATATTCGACCAAGGAGTGCACCAGACTTTGAGGGTGCACCACGACCTCGACCTGCGACTCGGGCAAGCCGAACAACAGCGTCGCCTCGATGACTTCGAGCCCCTTGTTCATGAGCGTCGCCGAGTCGACGGATATCTTGCGGCCCATCTTCCACTTGGGATGATTGCACGCTTCGTCGGGGGTGACATGCGGCAGCAGCGATAAATCAGTGACGCGAAACGGTCCGCCGGATGCGGTCAGGATCACACGAGTCACGCCGCGCGCCGCATCCCCCGGCAGGTAGCCTCCCGGCATGCATTGAAATATCGCGTTGTGCTCGCTGTCGATGGGAATGATTTCGGTGCCGGCGCGGTGCACCTCATCCATCAAAAGCTGCCCAGCCATCACCAGGGCTTCCTTGTTGGCGAGCAGTACCCGCTTGGCCGCGCGCACCGCTGCGAGCGTCGGCAGAAGTCCGGCCGCGCCGACGATCGCGGCCATGACCACGTGCACGTTGTCCGCGCTCACGGCAAGGCTGAGCGCATCGACGCCGGATTCGACCCGCGTCTTCGATCCGGAACGTTCCAGTGCGGTCCGCGCCTCGCGAGCGGCTTCCGGATCGACGAGCACGACGACGTCGGGTTCGAAACGCAGCGCCTGTTCCACCACCGTCTGCCAGCTGCCGTGGGCCCCCAGCATCGCCACACGAAAGCGGTCCGGATGCAGGCCGACGACGGCAAGCGTGCTGCGGCCGATGCTGCCGGTGGACCCCAGAATCGCGAGGCCGCGGATCGTGCTCATTCGATGACCCCGGATCCGAACAGTCCCAATGCGTACAGTGGCGCGGCGGCCGTGACACTGTCGATCCGGTCCAGCAGTCCCCCGTGCCCCGGCAACAGGCTGCCGCTGTCCTTCAATCCGGCGCCCCGCTTGAACATGCTCTCGGTGAGATCCCCGATGACGGAGAAGATCCCGACGGCGCAGCCGAACATCACCCCGGCGGCGACAGGCAGGCCGAAATGCAGGCAGCCGACGAGGGCCACCAGCCCCACGGCGGCGAAGCCGCCGACGGCACCCTCCCAGCTCTTGCCCGGACTCACGCGCGGCGCCAATTTATGCCGGCCCAAACTGCGTCCCGCGAAATATGCGCCGATATCGGCCGCGAACACCAAGAGCAGCATCCACAGCACCATCTCGGGACCGCGAGCGAAGCCACGCGCCGCGACCAGCACCCGGGCCAGAGCTATGAACGCCGGCACCAGTACCGGCGCGCCGCAGAAAAGAGCCAGCGCCGGCTGATGCATTCCCGGGGCAACGCAGAGCCACAACAAGGCGACAATCCACCATACGCAAGCCGCCTTCAGCAGCATCAACAGGTGCGGGGGGTCGGCGCTCCAGCGCCAGGCTGCGGCCAGGAGCACAGCCATGGCTGCGGTGTACGCGATTCTCGAGGCGCGCGCGCGCAAGGCGCCGAAGCCCGTCCATTCCCAAGCGGCCAAGGTGAAAACCACGGCGAACACGATCACGGTCCACGGCGTGGGCAACACGAAGAGGCTGAAGAACAATGCCGCCCCCAGAAGCGACGCGGTCAGGATGCGAACTTTAAGCATCGGCTTCGGCGGCGAGTTGAGCGGACGTCTTACCGAAGCGCCGCTCGCGCTGCGCGAAGAACTTGAACGCCGCATCGAGATGCGCCGCGGTGAACTCCGGCCAGAGGACATCGCTGAAAAAGAGTTCCGTATAGGCGAGATTCCACAGCATGAAATTGCTGATCCTGTGCTCGCCGCCGGTGCGGATCAGCAGATCGGGATCCGGAATTCCCGCGCACGCGAGCCGCGCAGCGACTTGAGATTCGCCGATCTCGGAGGCGAGCAGCACGCCGGCGGCCAGGTCGGCCGCGAGCGAACGACATGCCTCCGTAAGGTCCCAGCGTCCCCCGTAAGCCAGCGCCACGGTCAGCACCAAGCCCGTATTGGCCGCCGTCAGCGCCTCGGCATCGTCCATGCGCTGCGCCAGCGCGGCGCCCAGCAGTTTCCGATCCCCCATGAAACGCAGCCGCACGCCGCTCCCGTGCAGATCAGCGACCTCGCGGTCCAGTGCATCCAAAAAAAGACTCATGAGCATGCCGACCTCGTCGGGAGGTCTGCGCCAGTTCTCGCTGCTGAAGGCAAACAACGTCAGATACCCCACCTTGCGGCGCGCGCACTCCTCGACAATCTTGCGCACGATCTTGACGCTGGCGCGGTGGCCGGCAGGCCGCGGCAGGCCGCGCAGACGCGCCCACCGACCGTTGCCGTCCATGATGATGGCGACATGCTGCGGCAATTCGGCCCTGGTGTTCACGAGAAATGCGGGTCCATGGGTCAGACCTGCATCAATTCCTTTTCCTTGTCCGCCATCGCTTGATCGATTTCCGCCACGTGCTTGTCGGTCAGCTTCTGAACGTCATCCTGCGCGCGCCGGTCGTCGTCCTGCGCGATGAGCTTTTCCTTGAGCATCTCCTTCAACTCGTTCATCACTTCGCGGCGCACGTTGCGCACCGAGACTCGCGCAGCTTCCGCTTCCGAGCGCACCACCTTCGTGATGTCGCGCCGCCGCTCTTCGGTGAGCGCCGGCATCGAGATGCGGATCAACGTCCCGGCCGTGTTCGGAGTCAGGCCCAGATCGGACTTGTAGATCGCCTTCTCGATGATCGGGACCATGGCCTTCTCCCACGGCGTGACCGTGAGCGTCCGGGCATCTTCAGTAGCCACGTTTGCAACTTGGTTCAGAGGCATTTCCGACCCGTAGTAGTCGACCTTGATGTGTTCGATCAGGCTGGTATGCGCCCGGCCGGTGCGCAGCTTCTTGAGCTGGTCTCTGAACGTTGCCACGCACTTCGCCATGCGCAGCGCGGCGTCTTTCTTCAATTCATCTAGCATGGTTCCCCCCTTGTCAATTGGAAAAACCGGCCTGCGGCCGTTTTTCGGACATCAGCTCCGTTACCGCCGGCAAAAGGCGCGACTTTTGCCGGTTGGGCGGTGCCATGATTTATGCTCCGCAAGCCCGGAAGTCTCTTAAGGCCCGGCGGAGACGACGGTGCCGACGTCCTCGCCCTGAACGATTCGCATGAGGTCGCCGGCATTGAACAGGTTGAACACCTGCAGCGGCAAGTTATTTTCCCGACACATGACGATGGCCGTGGCGTCCATCACGTTGAGGCGGTCATTCAGCACCTTGTCGAAGGTCAGATGCGTGTAGCGCTTCGCGTCGGGATTGAGATTCGGATCGGAATCGTAGATTCCGTTCACCTTGGTCGCCTTCAGCAGAATGTCGGCATTGATCTCGATGGCGCGCAGTGAGGCCGCGGTGTCGGTGGTGAAAAAGGGATTGCCGGTCCCGGCGCCGAATATGACCACGCGTCCCTTTTCGAGATGGCGGACCGCTCGGCGCCGGATGTAGTCCTCGCAAACCTCGTTGATGCGCAGCGCCGACATGACCCGCGCATAGATACCTTGCGCTTCGAGCGCATCCTGCATTGCCAGGGCATTGATGACCGTGGCGAGCATTCCCATGTGGTCCGCGGTCACTCGATCCATTCCGGCGCGCGCAAGACCGGCGCCGCGGAAGATGTTGCCGCCCCCCAGCACCACGGCCACTTGCACACCCATCTGCGTCAGGTCGCGAATTTCGCCCGCAATTCGCTTCAGGATCTTCGGATCGATGCCGTAGTCTTCGCTCCCCAGCAGCGCCTCGCCGGACAATTTGACCAAAATTCTGCGGTAACGTGTCGGGGCGTTGGCAGAAGAGTTCGTTGTGGTCATGATCCCGTACCCTACTATAAAAGACCCCGCATGCGCGGGGTCCCTAAGTCAATGTAATTGAGCGTCAGTGTTTCTTGGGGCCGCCATCGCCCGGACCCTTGTCCTTTTCCTGCGCTTTCACCTGGGCCATGACCTCGCCGACGAAATCATCCTGTTTCTTTTCGATGCCCGCACCCACTTCATAGCGGACGAACTTTACGACTTTGGCGCCGGCCGTCTTCACCAGCTTTTCCACCGTCGTATCGGGATCCTTGACGAAGGGCTGGCCCATCAGCGTAATTTCGGCCAGGTATTTGCGCAAACGGCCTTCAACCATCTTGGCGATGATATCGGGGGGCTTCTTCTCACCCTTGGTCTGATCGGTGAGGATCTCACGCTCCTTGTCGAGCACCGGCGCAGGCACCTCGCTCGCATCGATATACGCCGGGTTCACGGCCGCCACATGCATGGCCAGATCGCGCGCCAATGCCTCGTTCCCGCCCTCGAGGGCCACCAGGCTGCCGATGCGGCTGCCGTGGATGTAGGTACCGAGGGCCCCGGGGGCGCTCACTTTGACGAATCGACGCACCGAAATGTTCTCGCCGATCTTGGCGATCAGCGCCCGGCGCTGCTCCTCGAAACTGCCCGCGGCATTCGACGACGCCAGCAATGCCTCGAGAGAGTCCGGAGATTTCACCAAGGCCGTCTTGGCAAGTTCCCGCGCGAACGCCTGGAACTCATCGCTGCGGGCGACGAAATCCGTCTCACAATTAACTTCGACCAGCGCTGCGCTCTGACCGCTGCGCTCGGCCGCTACGGTGCCTTCGGCCGCAACCCGCGCCGCCTTCTTATCGGCCTTGGCGAGTCCGGTCTTGCGCATGAGTTCGGCGGCGGCGTCCAGATCGCCCTGGGTTTCGACCAGCGCCTTCTTGCATTCCATCATGCCGGCGCCGGTGCGCTCGCGGAGTTGTTTGACTGTGTCTGCGGTAATGTTCATGGTGTTCAACCGCGCCTCGGTGCTCCCGTGCTGCGGCCCACCGGCCGCCGTCGCGGCGCGCTTGCCGGCCGGGTCTCGGCCGGGGCGGCATCGGCAACGTCGACATCGTCGATTTCCACGTCCTCCGCGGCAACGACCGCGGCGACAACCCCTGGAATCACGGTAACGGGCACCTTGCGGCGCGGCGGCGGCTTGCGGCCGCCACGGCCGGCCGGAGCCTGTGGCGGACGGCGTCCGCCTCCGGCGCTGCGCTTCTTCGGGTTACCCTCCTCGTCGAGTTCCACGAACTCATCCTCTCCCACCGGAACTTCGGGCAGCGAAGCCTTTCCTTCCAGCACCGAGTCGGCGACGCCGGCCGCGTACAGCAATATGGCACGCATGGCGTCGTCGTTGCCGGGAATCACGTAATCGATGCCGTCCGGCGAGCAATTGGTATCGACCACGGCGACCACCGGAATGCCCAATTTCTGCGCTTCGTGGATGGCGATCTCCTCGTGACCCACGTCAATGACGAACAACGCATCGGGCAGCGCCGTCATGTCACGGATGCCGCCCAGGCTGCGCAGCAATTTGTCCATCTCACGGCGCAGCATCTGCGCCTCTTTCTTGCCGCGGCGGTCGAGCGAGCCGTTCTGCGCCATTTCGTCCAATTCGTTCAGCCGCTTGATGGACTGCCGAATGGTCTTGAAATTCGTGAGCATGCCGCCCAGCCAGCGCTGGTTGACATAAGGCATGTTGCAGCGCGCGGCCTCTTTTTGCACGGCATCGCGGGCCGAACGCTTGGTGCCAACGAACAGTATTTTGCCGCCTTCCGCGGCAACGCCCTTGATGAAGGCCGAGGCCTGTGAGTACAGAGGCTGAGTCTTCTCGAGGTTGATGATGTGGATTTTGTTTCGTTCTCCGAAAATGAACGGAGCCATCTTCGGGTTCCAGAAGCGGGTTTGATGTCCAAAATGGACGCCCGCTTCCAGCATCTGTCGCATAGACACGCTGGTCATCGTTAAATCTCCTTGTCGGGTTGAGCCTCCGCGCATCCCAATCGGCAACCCGCCGAACCCTTGAAATGGCCCAAAAAGGTCCACACCGAAGGGAAGCGCCGGGCACCCGGCCGATTGTGACGACACGCGTGCGGGGTTGTTAAAAATAGCCGCGCTTTATACCATGAACACCTACCGGAAACAAAGCCCAGGCTGATATGAACGTGACCATCAAATCTCCCGCGGAACAGAACAAAATGCGGGCCGCGGGCCGGCTGGCGGCCAGCGTGCTCGACATGATCGAGCCGTTCGTCCAACCGGGAGTGACCACCGACGAACTCGACAAGCGCTGCCACGACTACATTGTCGATGAGCTGCAGTCGATTCCAGCCAATCTCAACTATCGGGGGTTTCCGAAGACAATCTGTACTTCCGTGAACCATGTGGTCTGCCACGGCATCCCCGGGGACAAGAAGCTGAAGAGCGGCGACATCGTCAATATCGACGTCACGGTCATCCGCGACGGCTTTCACGGAGACACCAGCCGGATGTACTTCGTGGGCCCCGCCCCCATACTCGGCCGGAGACTGTCGGCGGCCTGTCACGAAGCCATGTGGCGGGGCATCCGCGAGGTCAAGCCGGGCGCGCGTCTGGGCGATATCGGCCATGCGATTCAGACTTACGCCGAAAGCAACAACTTTTCAGTGGTACGTGAATACTGCGGGCATGGCATCGGCCGGATTTATCATGAGGATCCTCAGGTGCTGCACTATGGCAAGCCGGGTACCGGCCTGGAGCTCACGACCGGCATGACCTTCACCATCGAGCCCATGATCAACGCGGGCCGCCGCGACGTCAGGCTTTTGCCCGATGGTTGGACGGTAGTGACCAAAGACCAGTCGCTGTCTGCACAATGGGAGCATACGATCCTGGTGACGGACGTCGGTTTCGAGGTGCTCACATTGAGCGCCGCCGAGGCTCTTCCGGCCGCCGCGGCGGCCTCTTGAACGCCAATACGCTCCTCGAGCCATCCATTGATTGGGCCTACTTGACGGCCGCACCCGACGCCCTACGCAGCGGACAATTCTCTCCCCTCATTTTTCGCCAGGTTCTGGACCGCGGCACCGAGTTGCTGAAGGAGCGATTCGTCGCGGATGAGGCCATCGAGGATCTGGTACGCGACCGCGCGCGGCTCGTCGACATCGCGCTGCGCGCCGCGTGGGTCCGCCACGCGGGCAAATTCGCGGATGATTTGGCGTTGGTGGCGGTGGGCGGCTATGGGCGCGGCGAACTCCATCCGAGCTCGGACATCGACATCATGGTGTTGCTGCCGAAAAGCGATTCGGCGGACTGGCAGCCCGACATCGAGAGATTTCTGACCTTTCTCTGGGACATCGGGCTGGAGGTCGGGCACAGCGTGCGCTCCATCGACGACTGCCAGCGCGAGAGCCTGGCCGACATCAGCGTGGCGACGACGCTGTTCGAAGCGCGGCTCCTGGCCGGACCGGAATCGCTGTTCGCCGGCATGAGGCGCGCCTTGGCACCGGACCGCCTCTGGTCGTCGGAGGACTTCTTCGAGGCCAAATGCAAGGAACAGACCGAGCGGCACCACCGCTACTTCGACACGGCCTACAACCTCGAACCCAACGTCAAATCGAGTCCCGGGGGCCTGCGCGACATTCAGACCATCGGCTGGGTCGCGAAGCGTCACTTCGGTACCGACACGCTCGACGAACTGGTTGCGCACGGATTCCTCACCCGCGAGGAATTGCGCAAACTGAAGGCGGGTCAGTCCTTTCTGTGGAAGGTTCGGTTCGGACTGCACGTGCTGACCGGCCGCCGCGAAGATCGGTTGTTGTTCGACTATCAAATCAAGCTGGCAAAGCTGTTCGGCTACGAGGACGCGAGCTTCACGCTGGCGGTCGAGCAGTTGATGCAGAAGTATTACCGCACCGTCATGGACGTCAGCTTGCTCAACGAAATGCTGCTGCAGCTGTTCCGCGAGGCGATCCTCACGCAGAGCGCGCCGCCGGCGCCCATCAACCCCCGCTTCCAGATCCGGAACGATTATCTCGAAGTCACGCATCCCGAAGTGTTCGCACGCTTCCCGTCGGCGTTGCTGGAACTCTTCGTGCTCCTGCAACAGCATCCGGAATTGCGCGGGGTGCGCGCCGAAACCATCCGGCTGATCGGGACGCACGTGTGGCTCATCGACGAGGAATTCCGTCAGAACCCGCGGCACCACCGCCTGTTCATGGAGATCCTGTGCGCGCCCGTGGGCGTGACGCACGAACTGCGCCGCATGAACCTTTACGGCGTGCTCGGCCGCTACATCCCGTCGTTCGGCCGGGTCGTGGGCCGGATGCAGTACGACCTGTTCCATGCCTACACGGTCGACGCACACACCTTGTTCGTCGTGAGCAACCTGCGCCGCCTGGCGATCCCGAAGTTCAACGACGAGTTCCCAAGGTTGAGCCAGATCATGCAGTCGCTGCCGCGCCAGGAACTCGCCTACCTCGCCGCGCTGTTTCACGATATCGCCAAGGGCCGCGGCGGCGATCATTCGGAACTGGGCGCCGTCGATGCCGAGGCGTTTTGCCTGGAGCAGGGACTCGGCCGGTACGAAGCCCGGCTGGTCGCGTGGCTGGTGCGCAATCATCTCATTTTATCCATCACTTCCCAGAAAAAGGACATCAGCGACCCGGACATCATCCATGCGTTCGCCCGCCAGGTCGGCGACCAAGCCCATCTGGACTACCTGTATGTATTGACCGTCTCGGATGTGCGCGGCACCAACCCGAAGCTGTGGAACGCGTGGAAGGCGCGGCTGTTCGAGGAATTCTACGAGCGCACCAAACGCGCGCTGCGGCGCGGACTCGAAACACCCGTCGATCAGGACGAGTTGATCCGCGAGACGCAAGCGCACGCGCGCGAAAAGATGGCGAATATACCGGACGCACGGATCGCGGCCGTGTGGTCGCAGTGGACCGAGGCGTACTTTCTGCGCTATACACCCGAGGAGATTGCCTGGCAGACGAGCGTGCTTGCCGGCCGCGACCCGCACGATGACTCGCCCTTCGTCGCGATTCGCCAGCTTGCCGACCGCGGTGGGACGGTCGTGCTCACCTATACACCCCATCGCCTGCACAGCTTCGCGCGCACCACCGCGGTTCTGGACCAGATGGGACTGAACGTCGTGGACGCGCGCCTGATCACGAGCGCCAACGGCTTCAGCCTGGAAACCTACGTAGTGCTGGAGGACAGCGGCACGGTGATAGCCGACGCCCAGCGGCTGGAGGAAATCGAACGCGGCCTGTGGCGGAACCTCAAGCAACCCGAAGATTCGCCGCTGATCGTGACCCGCCGCGCGCCGCGCCAGGTGCGGATGTTCTCGACACCGACGCAGGTCAATTTCAGTCTGGATACCCGCAACGATCGCACGATCCTGGAATTGATCGCGGCCGACCGCCCGGGACTCCTGTCCGAGGTCGGCAAGGTGTTCAAAGCCGCGCACGTCTCCATCAACGGCGCGAAGATCATGACGGTGGGCGAGCGCGCCGAGGACGTCTTCTACATCACCGATTCGCAGGACCGCATACTGGACGACGAGGCCTGCCAGCGGGTTCAGGACGCGTTGGTGCGCGCGCTCGATCGCCGTAATTAACTTCTGGGGGCCCAAGTTGTACAACGATCTACGCGCGACCATCGAGGCCGCCTATGAACGGCGGGCGCAAATTACCCCGCAGTCCACGACCCCGGAGGTGGGCAACGCGGTCGAGACCGTCGTCGACCTGCTCGACGCAGGAACATTGCGGGTCGCCGAGAGGCGAGCCGATGCGTGGGTTGTCCACGAGTGGTTGAAGAAGGCGGTGTTGCTGTCTTTTCGGATCGCCTCGAACATTCCGCAGTCGGCGGGCGCCCTTTCGTTCTACGACAAGGTGCCGCTCAAATACAGCGGCTGGGACGAAGCGCGCTTCGCCGCGGCCGGTGTGCGCGTGGTGCCGCCGGCCACGGTCCGGCGCGGCGCATACGTCGCGGCCAATGTCGTGCTGATGCCCAGCTACGTGAATATCGGCGCGTTCGTGGACTCCGGCACCATGGTCGATACATGGGCCACCGTCGGCTCCTGCGCGCAGATCGGCAAGAACGTGCACTTGTCCGGCGGGGTCGGCATCGGCGGCGTCCTCGAGCCGTTGCAGGCCAGTCCCACCATCATCGAGGACAATTGCTTCATCGGGGCCCGCTCGGAGATCGTCGAAGGCGTGATCGTCGAAACCGGCGCCGTGATTTCGATGGGCGTTTTCATCGGCCAGAGCACCCGCATCTACGATCGGGAGCGGGATGAGATCCTCTACGGCCGGGTACCGGCCGGCGCGGTCGTCGTGCCCGGCACTTTGCCTGCGGCCAACGGAAAATACGGTCTCGCCTGCGCCGTCATCGTCAAGCGCGTGGACGCGCAGACTCGCGCCAAGACCTCGCTGAACGAACTGCTGCGGAACACCGACTGAGGCGCCGGCCATCACGGTCAGGCAACAAGCTAGCGGTTCCCGCTAAGGCCGATGGAGTTCACGACCCTGGCCACGCCGGGGGCTTCGAGGGCAACCGACTCCGCCATCTGGCGTTCGAAATCAGTATCGACCAGACCACCAAGGTAGACCACGTGATCCAAAGTCCGCACGTTGACTAAGTTGGGAGCCTCCAATGCGGGATGCTGCTTGAACAGCGTTTCGACTTCCGCCGTAATTGCCGCGTCGCCGGGGCACCCTTCAAATCCACATTTCCTGTATGCCGCACACCCATAAAGAACAGCGCTCAGGATGATCGTGAGCGCCAAGGCGGGCAGTTGGCTACGCACGCTGTTGCGCATCTTGGCGATCGTCTTCGACATTGATTAGAAACTCGCTGGATTTACATTAGAACTTTCTCATGCGCGGCAAAATCCCCGCGACCGCGGCGGGATCACGAAGATCTCATTGTAACTCCCGGAACTACGGGACAAGGCACTGATCCAATATCGTACGGGGAAGCTTCCACTTTGCACCGCCAGAGAGGAAAGCGACTCTAGTATCGAGGTGGATTCATGCGGAGCCGGCCGTTTTTGCTCTTCATTGCCGGGGGCCTTGCCGCTCTCAGTTTAGGTATTTCGGAAATTGCCGCCGCGCATGCAGGCAGCGGCGGAGGTCACAGTGGTGGCCGTTCCCACGCCGGCGCCCGAGGTCACAGTCGTGGTGGTTTCCACGGCGGCGGCTTCCGCGGGAGCGGTCGATTCCAAGGTGGCGGCTTTCGGGGCGGCGGCTATCAGTCCCGGGAACGGCGCAATCCCGGCGGATACTATGGTCACGGTTGGAATCGGGGCGGCTGGGGCGCATTGGGATACGGACTTTATTTCTCTGCCCTGCCTTGGTATTCCGACCTGTACTACTGGGAAGGGGTGCCCTACTACTACTCCGACGATACTTACTATGAATGGAACGGGTCCGCCGGTGCGTATGAGACTGTGCCCCCACCCGCAGGCCTTGCCGACCAAGTCGCAGCCCAGGAGCCTGTCGTGACTGAGCTCTTCGTATATCCAAATGGCGAACAGACGAATGAGCAGATCGACCGTGATCGAGCAGAATGCCGCCAGTGGGCGGCCGCTCGAGCAGGGCTGGATGTGAACGATAATGACATTGAATCTGCTGCGACCAAGGAACCATCGAAGACGGCGAAGCTCACGGCCGCAAAACGCATAGAGTACCTCCGAGCTGACGGCGCTTGTTTGGAAGGCCGCAACTACAGCGTCGAGTAGGCACGCAATTTCCACACTCCGAAGCGGCCGCTGGACGTCGACCATGCAGGTTAGTTGCCGGCTGTACTCCGATATTGGATTAGCCGCTTCGCCAGCGCTCGTCGGGAAATCAGACCTCTCGCGACGGCGGAGTCATCAATTCGCATTTCAATGACGAGCAGATGAGTAAGTCCCGTACCCTGAAACCTCTCGAACAAATCGGCGGCGGTTGAAATCTGCGCGAAATCGTGCCGCATCGCTCACAAAAGTGCCGCCGCTTCTGAGATTTTCCGAGACCGCGACGACACGTTGTTGTTGCCCCGTCCAAGGCCGTCGTCAAAGACATGGCGCAACTGATTGTCGATCGCTTCGCGGGCCCGAAACACGCGCGAGCGCACGGTGCCCACAGGGCACGACATGGCGGATGCTACCTGCGAGTAGCTGAGCCCTTCCAATTCGCGCAACACGATGGCGGTGCGCTGCTTTTCACAGAGTGCGTCGATGGACGCGTTGACCGCGGAGCATATTTCTTCGGTCAGCGCCAGTTCTTCCGGCGTGTCGAGATCCCTCGTCGCTACCGGGTCACTTGCGTCATCGCCAGTCCGGCTGTTCGGCACAAATAGGTCCACATTGCGCGCGCGAAGCGACAATACGGTCTTTGCAGAGTTGATGGCGATGCGATGAAGCCAGGAATAGAAGGCCGACTCGCCGCGAAAGCTTTTCAGCCCCCCATAGGCCTTGATGAAGGTATTCTGGGCCGCATCCTCGGCGTCAGCGCGATTACGGGTATAGCGCATCGAGAGCTTCATTACTCGGTGCCTATATTTGCGTACTAGCTCATTGAATGCGCCGTGCTCACCGGACTGAGCGCGCAGTACGAGCAGCCGATCGCAAGGTTCCACAGTCATATTCAAGTCCATTTCAGATGGACGCCGTCGGCATCCCCGGCGTTTCAACTCATTCGGCTCGGTGGCAGATCCCGGATACGTCATGTTGTCGGTAATATTGGGGCCGCTAGATTAGAAATCGCCTAACGTCACATTAGAAATGCGGACAGGCGTCACACTCAGGTAACCTTCTCGCAACCCGATGAAGCGCTGAAATTGGGGGTACGGGGTACATCCATGGCGATGGCGACGATCGAGCGTCGAGGGAGCGGAAATGTCACCCGGAAGCAACTGCCGGCCTCAACGCGGCTCTCTACCTCGATTTCCGCACCATGCACCGAGCAAATCGATTTAACAATCGACAATCCGAGCCCCGCGCCTCCATCGTCGCGTGAGCGGGCTGCATCAACGCGAAAGAATCGATCAAATACATGGGGAATCGCGGCGGACGGAATGCCAACCCCGGTATCCGATACCTCGAGGACGCTCCCCATGTCATCCGCCGCGGTGCGTAACCACACGGTCCCTCCTCGCTTGGTGAAGCGGATCGCGTTGTCAAGGAGGTTGACGACAATCTGCTTAAGGCGCGCTCGATCCCCGCGAACCAGCGCTTTTCGTAGCGCCGTCAACTCGATCTCAATACCGCGATCGTCCGCCATCAGACGCATCTGCTCGGCAGTATTCGACGCCAATTCCGCCAAGTCTACATCGGCCCAATCGCGCTGAGGCTCGCCGGCGTCGAGGCGTGACAGAACGAGCAATCCGGACACCAGGTGCTCCAAGCGCGCGACTTCTTCGAGGACGCTTCCGACTCGTTCGCGCAGGTCCCGCTGGGTCAGAATGGATTCGCCGGTGAGTTCCAGGAGTTCGCCTTTGATCACGGTGAGCGGGGTGCGAAGCTCATGAGATGCGTCCGCTAGAAAACGGCGCGACGTCTGTACAGAGTCGCGCAAACGTCCCAGCATCGTATTGAGGGAGATCGATAGGCGTTCCAGCGCATCACCGCTCGGGACGACTGGCAGCCGGAGCGTCAGATTCTGTAAGCTCAATTGTTCGGCAGTCTGCGAGAGTCGATCCACGGGGCGTAACGCCCGATTCACTAGCCAGTAACCGCCCCCCGCGGCGCAGACCATAAGCACAGGGAGCAGTACGGCGAGCAGATCAAGCAACCGGTTTAGCACCGCGTCGATCGGGTCGATGGAGACGCCAAGTTCGACGACGTATACGCCGGAAGGTGTGCTCACAGGGGTTGAGCGTATCATGAGATGCTGATCTCCCACGATCGCCGTGACGGGCGACGCGCTGTCGGTGGCGCCCGCCCTTGTCGCCGGGCCAACCAACGACGGATCGAAACTTTGATCGGCAGGCCTACCAGAGCGATAAATCATCGTTCCGGACTCGCGAGTCACGCGCACGAAGCGATTGTTGAATTCCGGAGCTACCCGAGTCTCGATTTCCCCGGCAATCGTGCTGGATGTAGCATCGCCAGGCGCCTGAAGAAGGATTTGCTCGACCTGCGTGGAGCGACGGCTCACGGAGTCGCGCAAATTCGACCTTAGGTAGTGTTGCAGGCCGTAGAAAGTGCCCGTCCCAACGAGCGCGAATGTCGCACTCAAGAGCAGCGTGTACCAGGCGCCGAGCCGAAATGCGAGTGAACGATGATTCATTCTAGTGCAGCGTGTCGTTCGGGCTCCGCCTCGCGCACACAATAGCCCACCCCGCGCACCGTTTGAATGAGCTTGACCGAATACGGCTCGTCGACTTTCCTGCGCAGATACCGCACGTAAACATCCACAATGTTGGTCACTCCCTCGAAGCTCTGATCCCATACGTGATTGAGTATCATGGTCCTCGAGAATACTCGGCCGGGCGAACACAACAAATATTCGAACAGTGCGTATTCCTTGGCGGTAAGATCGATCCGGTGGCCGCCGCGTCTGACCTGCTGTGTGAGTCGATTGAGTTCAAGGTCGGCGATGCGCAGCACATCAGCCCGCTCGGCGGGCGTGCGCCGCAGAAGGGCCTTGATGCGCACCAACAACTCGGCAAAATCGAAGGGTTTGGTGAGATAATCGTCAGCGCCCGCCTCAAAATGCATTACCTTGTCGTCGATCGCGTCGCGCGCCGTGAGTACCAGGACCGGCAGCGAGGAATGGGAGTGGCGCACTCGCCGCAGCAGTTCCGTGCCGCTCAATTGCGGAAGCATCAGGTCAAGTACGAGAAGATCGTAGGCATACGAATTGACATAGCTCTCCCCTTCGCGACCATTGCCTGCGAGGTCGACTGCGAATCGTTCGGCGCGCAGCCCGCGAGCGACAAAATCGGCCAGCTTGCGATCATCTTCGACAATGAGTATTCGCACAGGACTCCCTTGGCTCAGCATTGCATAACAGCGCCATTAGAGTGTCGTTAGAACACTATTAAGATACTCTCATGCCAACGCTCTGCTCATCCGGTCTGGCACGGCTCGCCGAGGATCTGGTTGCATGGCCACCCGCGTCACGGTGCCGAACTGCTCAACACGCGGCGAAACGCGGCAATGACCGCTGGCTGCGGCCGCCGGATAGCCGGAACGGCCTGATAATTCTGCCAGCCGCCCCCTAGGCTCTTGTAGAGCTGGACGAACTGTTCGCCCTGAGCGACTTGCGCTGTCGCGTACTGTTCTTGCAGATCGTAAAACTGACGCTCGGCATCGACGACATTGAGAAAATCAGTGAGGCCCCGATTGTATCTCCGTGTTGCCAAATCAACGGCCCGTTCCCCCGCCATCATTGCCGCGCTCAGTTTCTCCATGCGCACCTGTTGTGCTTCATAGGCATCGAGAGAACTATCCACCTGCTGCACGGCGTTCAAGATGGTCTTCCGGTAATTCACCAGGCTCGCACGAGCCGCCAAGTCGGCAATATCCACCTCCGCGTCGAGCGCTCCGAAGTCGAGAAGGGGCCACACCGCTCCCGGTCCGAACGACCAAATATGCTTGCCAACGCTCGGAGTGGTTCCCCAGCCCTGTGACTGGCTGCCGATCGATCCGATGACGGCGACTTGAGGAAAGAGGTTTGCGGTCGCCACACCGATGCGCGCGGTGGCTGCGGCGAGTTGCCGTTCTGCTTGTTGAACGTCCGGACGCCGCTTCAATAGGTCGAGCGGCAAACCCGGAGCAGTAGCCGCGGGCATGGATGGGATGAGATCGGGTTTCGAGAGTTCTTGAACCATGCTTTCGGGATACTCGCCCACGAGCACCGCCAGCGTATACTGCGCGGCATTCACCTCTGCCTCGACCGGGGCAATCTGCGCTTCCAGTGTTGCAAGCTCGCGAGTCGCCAACGCCACATCAAGTTCGTTCGTGATACCACGCTCGTAGCGAATATTGACGATGCGCAGCGACTCGCGCAGCACATCGCTCGCCTTGTGCAGGATACTTGCACTAACCTGAAATCCGCGCAGATCCACATAGGCGCGCACCACGTTGGCAACCACGGAAATGAGGACATCGTAGCGCGCGGCGCGTGCCGCTTGGGTATCAGCCCTTGCAGCCTCGAATTCCCGGCGGTATTTACCGAACAGGTCGAGTTCCCAAACCGCATCAAATCCCGCGATCGTGTTGATTTGTTGCAGGCCGGCACCGGTGTCCGCGGATCGCAGGGCCGTGTCAGCGCGTCCTTTGGTCAGGTCACTTCCCGTACCGCGCCCCGCTGCGGCGCTGGCGTCAACCGCCGGCAGAGCATATCCAAGCACCACCGTCTCGTACGTACGCGCTTGCTGCAATCTGTCCAGCGCGATTTCAAGGTCCAGATTGGACTTGACCGCACGATCGACCAGGGAGTCCAGTTCTTCGTCATTCAGCGCGCGCCACCAAGTCGCCAAATCGGGAGCGGGAGCATTGGTCTTCGCGCCTGAGGCCGAAGAATCTGCGGCCACCCGTGATGCAAAGTTCGGCGGCGTGTCAGGTTTTGGAGTGTGGTAACTCGGACCCACCGCGCAGGCAGTCAAGCCGGCCACCAGCCCGAGAACGATCAACCTTGGCGCTTTCAACGGGCGGCCCTTCAGCGCTTCGCGCCCAGCAGCGGTTTGTCGGCGGCGTCCGGCTCGTTGACGGCTACCGTCTGACCCGCTGCGATTTGGCTGCTGATGTTCAACACCAGCCGGTCACCCGCTCGCACACCCGAACCTAACTCAACCAAACTCCCGTTATCGCGAGCAATCACGACATTTTCAAAGTGGATCTTGCCGCTTGCATCGACTTCCGCTACTTGCGTGCCGCTGGCACGAAATATCAGCGCGGCTGCGGGCACTTCGACCAACCCGCGAGGCGGAAGCCTGAAGGCGATATTCACGTACATTCCGGGGACCAGCGCATGAGTGGCATTGGGCATGTCGACTTCCACTCGCATGGTGCGGGCCTGCGCATTGATGGATTCCGCGGACCTGGCAATTTTTCCGGAGAAAACGCCGCCCACCGCGCCAGTTGCGCGAATCTCGGCCGGTGCCCCCGCGTTCATCAATTCACCAGAGGCGCTCTGCGGCACATCCACGAAAACCCGCAGTGGATCGGTCTGTGCCATACGGTACAGCGGCGTAGTGGTCGGTCCACTGCCGGCCGTCACCAGGTTACCGATGTCGATCTTTCGCTCGGTGATGGTCCCGTCGAAGGGCGCTTTCACTTGCTTGAATTCCGCCAACGCGTTGTATTGATCGACCTTGGACTTGTCAAGATTGACTTGCGCGTTGGCCGCGTACAGTCGCGCCTCGGAACTTTCGTAGTCCGCTTTCTTGGACTCCCGCTCTTGCTCGGACACAACCCCTTTCGGCGAATCGCGCCAGCGCTCGTTGGTCGTCTTGCTGAATTCGGCTTCGGCCTTTCGTGCCCCAACCTGCGCCTCTGACGCCCTGAGCTGCGCGCGAGCGGCCTCCAACTCGGCATCGAGTTCTGGTGTCTCGATGGTCGCCAGCACCTGGCCTTTGTTGACTCGATCCCCGATGTCCACGAGCCATTTCGCAACATAGCCGTTGACCCGCGCGTAAATCGTGGTTTCGTACCAGGCCGCCGTTTCGCCGGGAAGCACCAGATCCTGTCCCGCGGTCGCCGGTCGGGCGATCACCACGTCGACGGGCGGTGCCGTCGAATATGCAGTCTCTCCCGCGTTCGCAACGGCGTGCGCATGAAAATAGCGAACGACACTGACGGCCAAAAAGCAGAGCACCAGCAACGCCGCCACGATTCCGACGCCCCTTTTGGTGCGTCGACCCGTCTCCGGAGCGAAGCTCGTCGACACCTCGTCGTCCTCCCTACGCGATACATGATCGGGATACTCGCCGCGAGCCGGATCTTCGCTCAAAGGCGGTGGAGTCGCGGGGTGTTGTGGGTCATACGGTTGCATTGGCTCTACCTTCAACTTGCAAAACAGTGGCTGCTGCCGATTGGCGGCGCAGCAGCCGGTACATGGTGGGCACGAATATCAGTGTCGCAAACGTCGCGAACAGCAAACCGCCAATCACCGCCCGGCCCAGTGGTGCGTTCTGCTCGCCACCCTCACCTATGCCCAGGGCCATAGGCACCATGCCGAGAATCATTGCACCCGCCGTCATCAAGACCGGACGCAGTCGGGTGTAGCCGGCAGCCGTAGCGGCCCGTAACGGGTCATCGCCCGCGTCCATTCGCTGATTGGCAAAACTGACCACCAAGATGCTGTTGGCGGTCGTCAGACCGATGCACATCAACGTTCCCATCAATGCCGGTACGCTCATCGGCGTTTGCGAGAGAAATAACATCCAGAGGACTCCGGCCAATGCAAATGGCACCGCCATCAAAACGATCAACGGATCGATCCAGCTTTGGAAATTCATGACGAGGAACAGGTACACCAACACGATGGCGAGCGCGATGCCGGTGAACAGGCCGGTATAGCTCTCGCGCATCGTCTCGACTTGTCCGCTCAAGGTGACTTTCATCGCCTTCGACACGTCTGGTTGGTGGGCTTTGATGACCTTATCGATGTCAGTGGCAGCGGAATATAAATCGCGGCCCTGAACGTCGGCGTGAACGTCGAACACCGGGCGAATATTCAATTGTGAGGTCACCATGGGAACCGCGTCGCGACCAAAGGACGCCAGATTCAGCAGCAGCTGTCCCGAGGTCGCTCCGGCTCCGGAGGTCACCGGCATCGTCTGAAGATCCTGCGACGAACCGATCCGGTAGGTCGGCACTTGAACGACGAGCGGATAGCTCACGCTATTGCGTGGATCAACCCAGAAATTCGGCGCCGTCTGGGCGCTTGAATTGGTTGCTACGAGCACGTTGTTGGCAGCCTCTTGTTGCGTCACTCCGATCTCAGTCGCCATCGTGCGGTCCATATCGACCGTCAGCGCCGGCGCGTTGGGGACCTGAAAGACGTGCGAATCGACCACCCCTGCGACGCGAGTCAACGCACGCGCAATTTCAGACGCCAGAGCGAACGCCGCATCCTGGTCGGGACCGGTTATCCGGACATCAATGGGCGCGGGCTGGCCGAAGTTGAGAACTTGATCGACGATGTCGGCGGGTTGAAAAAAGAACTGCAATTCGGCAAACCTGCGCGGCAGCTCGCGGCGTAACATGGCGATGAGTTGCGCCGTTGCCGTATGCTTTTCATTCAACGAGATCAATATTTCACCGTCCATCGGACCCACCGTGGCCGAGTCGCTGAGGGCGATGTTGATACCGCTGTACGGTAGACCGATGTTATCCAGCATCACATCGATCTGATCGTTTCCGACCAGCTTGCGAATCTGCGTTTCGACCTCCGCGAAATATTGCTGGGTCCTCTCCAAGCGCGTCCCTGCAGGGGCCCTGACGTGCAGTCGCATTTGTCCCGCGTCCACTTGCGGGAAAAAATCTCGTCCCAACAAGGGGAATAGAAATGCCGACAGCACGATCAAAACAACGAATGCCACAACCGTAACGCGCGCCTGCGACAGGGTCCATGACAGCGTGTTGCGGTAATTCTCGCGAAATCTCTCGAATCCGCGCTCGAAACCCGCTTGAAATCTCACGAGAGGATTCTTGCCCCGGGCACGCGCCGGATCCGGCGCATGCATCGGTTCGGCGCCGAACTCGTGGACGGCGCGGCGCATCAAGTAGCTGAACAACACCGGAACCATCGTGAATGAGAGCGCGAGGCTGGCAAGCAACGAGCCGATCACCGACAGTGACAGCGGCGAGAAGAGATACTTGGCCGTGCCCTCGAGCAAGAATACAGGGACGAAGACGATGCAAATGCAGAGGGTCGACAAGAATGTGGGTATGGCCACTTCACTTGCGCCGACGACGATTGCCTGGCGCAGTGGTTCTCGCATGCCCACGTGACGTTCGATGTTCTCGATGACGACGGTGCCATTATCGACAAGTATGCCGATCGCCAGTGCGAATCCACCCAATGTCATCGTGTTCAGCGTTTGACCGGCCAGTTTGATGAACAAGACGGCGGTAATAATCGATAGTGGAATGGCCGCGAGTATGATGACTGACAGGCGAACGTTGCCCAGGAAGAGGATGATGACCAGCGCGGTCAAACCGGCAGCCATGGCCGCGCTCAATAGCACGCTGTGAAGGGCCGCCCGTACGAATATCGACTGGTCGAATAGCGCCTTCACGGAAACGTCTTTGGGGAGCACTGCTTTGATGTCGTTCAACGCCGCCCGCACTCCGTCGATGACGGCGAGCGTCGACACCCCGCCGGTTTTGCGGATTGACATGAGCGCGCCGGGAGTTCCGTTGACTGACACCGAGTTGGTCTGCACCTGAAATCCGTCATGCACGTGCGCCACATCACGCATGAAGACCGCTCGTCCGGCGATTTCCTTGATGGGAAACGCATTGATCGACTCGATGACGTTCGGCGAATTGTTCATCGCCAAGGTGTAGTCTTTGTCGCCGATTTTGACGTCACCGGCCGGCAGAATGACATTTTGTCGTTGCAGCGCACTGCTCACGTCGGAGGCAGACAGCCCGCGCGCCGACAATGCGTCCAGATCGAGATCGGCCATGATGACGCGCGGTTTTCCGCCATAGGGGTACGGCACCTCGGCCCCATGGACTACCGCGAGCGCCGGTCGAATAATATTCTGACCAAGATCATTGAGCTTCGAATCGGGCAGCGATTTGCTCGACAGACTCAGCTGAATGATGGGAACGTCGGTTGCCCCGTACCGTAGCACCAATGGCGGGGTAATGTTCGGAGGCATGTATTTTAGAACGACGAGTGCACTGCTGGCGAGTTGCGATACCGCACGGGTGACGTCGGCGCCCTCGTGGAGATAGACTTTCTCGACTCCGACGCCCTGGTAGCTTACCGCCTCAATGCGCGAGATATCGTCGACCAGCGAAGCCAGCTGACGTTGGTGAAGCGTCAATATGCGATTCTGAATGTCGCGTGCGCTCATCCCATTGTAGGTCCACACCACCGCGACGACG
>JAXDQI010000293.1:0-3178 GCA_034667965.1 Gammaproteobacteria bacterium | reverse complement strand
CGCGCATCGAACAAGATTTTCAGGAGGAACCGTGCTCGCTCCCGCGCCATCCCGACAAGATCGCATGTCGATGCACAATGCGAACAGGCTCAAGATCGGCTTGTTTGGAGCAAATTGCTCATCGGGGCGGGCGGTCACCCTGGTCCCGGAGCGCTGGTCGGGCAGTTGGCCGGATAACCTCAAGCTCGCCACGATGGCGGACGAGGCCGGTATCGACTTCCTGCTCCCGATCGGGCGTTGGAAGGGGTATGGCGGCGACACCGACTACCAGGGGGCGACGCTCGAAACCATCACCTGGGCGACGGGGTTGCTCGCGCTGACCAAGCGCGTCACCGTTTTCGGCACCGTGCATGCGCCGCTGTTCAATCCCGTGATTGCCGCCAAAGAGATGGTCACCGCCGATCATATCGGCGAAGGGCGCTTTGGATTGAACATCGTTGTCGGCTGGAACGAGGGCGAGTTCGCGATGTTCGGGGTCCAGCAGCGCGATCACGAGTCCCGCTATGAATACGCGCAGGAATGGATCGACGTCATCAAGATGATCTGGTCGGACAAGGAAGACTTCGATTTCCAGGGGCAATACCTCGACATGAAGGACATCCGGGGCAAGCCCAAGCCTTATGGGGGCACGCGGCCGGTGATCATGAATGCCGGCGCCTCGCCGGTGGGCCAGGCGTTTGCAATCCGCAACTGCGATGCATTCTTCCTGCAGGCATCCCGCACCTCGCTCGACGAGACGGCGCAGCGGGTTGCGACCGCGAAGAGCCAGGCAAAAGAGCAGGGCAGGGAGCTCGGTGTCTATACCGTCGGTGTCATCACCTGTAAGCCGACCAAGAAGGAGGCCGAGGACTATTATCACTATTCCATCGTGGAGCACGCGGACTGGTCGGCGGTCGACGCGATCCTCGCGCTCAAGAACATCACGGCGCAGAACACGCCGCCGGATAAATTTCAACAGATGCGCACCGGTTATGCGCAAGGGATGGGTGGCCTGCCCATCGTCGGCGACCCCGACCATATCGCCAGCCAACTGATCGATCTCAGCAACGCGGGTCTGACGGGGGTCGCCGTTTCGCTGGTCAATTATGTCGTCGAGCTTCCATTCTTCTGCGAGGAGGTTCTGCCGCGGCTCGAGCGCGCGGGCCTGCGCGAGAAGCATCGACCGTGACCGCGCGCGTCGGGCTGATCATTCCGTCGTCGAACCGGATGGTCGAGGCCGAGATGGTGCCGGCTTTCCCGGCGGGGGTCGCGGCCCATGTCACGCGCCTGCGTATGACTGGGACCAATCACCTTGCCTTCGATCAGCTTCTGCCTCGCATCGAGGATGCGGCCCGGGCGCTCACCGACGCCCGCTGCGACGTGGTCGTGTTTCACTGCACGGCCAATTCGATGGAGGGTGGCAAGACCGGCGAGGAGCAGATCCTCGCGACCCTCGTGCAAGCCGGCGCGCCCCGCGTCACCACCACGATTACCGCTATCCAGCGGGCTTTCAGTGCACTCGGTGCACGGCGGATCGTGCTGATCACGCCTTACAACGCCAGCACGACCGAACATGAAGCCGATTTTCTGCGGAAGGCCGGCTACGATGTGCTTTCGGCACAAGGGTTCGCGCTCGACGGCAGCGATGCCTATTGCGCGACACCGCCGCAGTTCTGGCACGACCGCGTCCTCGCCGCGGCACGTCCCGATGCCGATGCCTATCTGATCAGCTGCGCGAATATCTCGGTTTTCGGCGTGATCGACGATCTGGAAGCGCGGCTGGAACGTCCGATCGTGACCAGCAATCAGGCCGTGGTCTGGGAGGCACTGCGCCTGATCGGCTGGCGCGCGCCGCCTCGCCATCTCGGACGTCTGTTTGCAACGAGTTTCGCCGGCGAAGCCGTGCACGCGGTGTCGGCCGGATAGTGGCGATGCGTGGCGAATGAAATTGCCGTGGCCCGCTTTGTTGTTCTGCGTGCTTGTTTGCGCGGCAACGGGGGCCGACGCGCAAGGAGACGTGACCGCGTTCTACCGTGGCAAACAGCTGCGCATGATCGTGGGGTCGGCGGTGGGGGGCGGTTACGACCTGTTCGCGCGCATCGTCGCGCGTCACCTCGTCAATCACATCCCCGGTAGTCCCCATATTATCGTGCAGAACCTGCCGGCCGCAGGCGGCGTGACGATGACCAACCAGCTCTACAGCCAAGGGCCTAAGGATGGCACGGTGATCGGCGTTCCGATCAACGGCATCCCAACGGCGCCGTTGCTGCAGTCGGGCACCCAGTTCGACCAGACCAGGCTCACGTGGATCGGAAGCACGAACCGCGAAGCCTACGTGGCGTTCGTGTGGCACACCGTGCCGGTCCGGAGCATCACCGAATTGACCAGCAAGGAAGTCGTCGTAGGCGCCACCACGCCGGGTACGACCATGGTCGATTTTCCGCAGCTGGTGAACGACGTGCTCGGGTTCAAGTTCAAGATTGTTCGCGGTTATCAAGGGACGCCCCAGATCAATCTCGCCATCGAGCGCGGCGAGGTGCAAGGCATGGGCGGCCTTGGCTGGGCTTCAGTCAAGGCGCAGACGCCGCACTGGATCAGCGAGCGGAAGATCAGAGTGCTCGCGCAATACGGCTTCAAGCGACATGCGGAGCTCAAGGATGTTCCGACCATGCTGGAGTTTGCGAAAACGGAAGCCGACCGTCAGGCAATGACGATGCTGTTTGCGCGTACGGAATACGGGCGGCCGTATTTCCTGCCGCCGGATGTGCCGATGGAGCGGGTGGCGGCGCTCCGTCGCGCGTTCGACGCGACCATGATCGACCCGGCATTCATCGCGGACGCCAGCAGGCTGCAATTCGACGTTGATCCCCTCACCGGGGAGCAAGTTCAAGCCTTGGTCGCGGAGCTTGCGGCCACGCCGCGCGAGGTGGTGGCGCGGGTGCGCGCGGCGCTGGAGGCGGCGCAGTAATCGGCTCGCACGGTCCCGGTGGAATGCAGGGGAGAAAGGGGCGATGAGGGGCGCAAGCGGTCACGAATTTTCTTGGCATTCGGTCGAATTCCGGCTGCGCCGACCGTCAATGAGCCGGCGGAGCATGTTGCCCGGCCACAACGGTGGAGACGACCATGAAAATCCCATTCGCAGAACGTGTGGCGAGACTGCGCCGGCAAGGGAGTGTGGGGGTCATCGCGGCTACGCTAC
>JAXDQI010000292.1:0-19079 GCA_034667965.1 Gammaproteobacteria bacterium | reverse complement strand
CTACGACTCCGACATCATTGCGGGCATGCAATGGGCCGCTGGAATGTCCGTGACGGGAGTTCCCGACAATCCCTATCCCGCGGACATCATTAATCTGAGTTTGGGAGGCTCTGGAAGCTGTCCGCCGCAGTACGTCGATGTGGTCGCCGCGTTGAAGACGCTGGGTGTGCTCATCGTCGCCTCGGCGGGCAACGAGAGCGGTCCCGTCGACGTCCCCGCCAACTGTTCCGGGGTGCTCGGGGTGGCGGGCCTGCGCAACGTGGGAACCAAGGTGGGGTACAGCAGCCTGGGCCGCGAGGTGGCCATTGCCGCACCCGCCGGCAACTGTGTGAATCTCTCAGGGGCGTGCCTTAAACCCATCGACACCACCACCAATACCGGCTTGACGACGCCCGCCGCCAGCACCTACACGGACCAAAGCAATCCCAATCTCGGCACGAGTTTCTCGGCACCCATCGTGAGCGGCATCGCGGCGCTGATGCGCGCGGTCAATGCCAATCTCACGCCGGCGCAGTTGATTGCGAGAGTCGAGTCGAGCGCCACCGCCTTCCCGCAACCGGCCGGCGTCCCGGCTTGCCCGGCCGTGGATGCGAACGGCAACGGCATCGAGTGCGTCTGTCCCAACGATGGCACCCTATGCGGCGCGGGCATGGTCAATGCGTTCGCGGCCGTCAAGGCAGCGCAGCGGCCGATAGCGGGGGTCGTCGTGCCGGCATCTTCCGGCGTGGGAAGCCCTGCAGTGCTCGACGCCGCCGGCAGCGCGGGGTCCTGCGGCCGGAGCATCGCATCCTATGCATGGTCGGCCAATCCCAGTACGTTGATTTCCCCCGGCGCGGCAGGGGCCCAAGTCACGGTCACGCCAACCGGAACCGCGGGGACGGTGACATTGGTGGTCACGGACAGCCTCGGCGACACCGACACCGCCAACCTGACCGTCGCCGCCAATGGCTCGATCACCAAAGCTGCCACGACGCCGGATTCCGCCGGGACCAGCGCCGGTGCCTGTCCCACCGCGTTGACGGTCTCGACATCGGCGCCGACCGTGACCGAGGCGTTTTCGCCCGCCAGCGTGGGGCAGAGCGTCGTCTCGACGCTGACGATCACGATCAAGAACACCAACGCCTTCGCGCTGACGGAGGCGAGCCTCACGGAATCGCTGCCCGTCAATCTGCGCGTGTCGACATCGGCCTCGGCAGCGGCGCCGGCAACCACATGCGCCCGGGGCACCTTGACGAATACGACGATCAGCTTCGCGTTCAGCGGCGCCGACATTCCGGCGAACGGCAGCTGCGTGATCACCTTGCCGGTGGAAAGCGCGACGGCGGGCAGCTACACCAGCACCGTGGCGCCCAATGCGCTCACCACGGGGCCGGCCGGCGCAAACGCTCAAGGTGCGACGGCAGTCTTGTCGGTGACGGCGCCCAGCAAGGGCGGCGGCGGTGATTTGGACTGGTGGGATACCATGTTCGTCGTCGGCGTCCTGCTCGCGGGTCGCCGGCACTCGAAGCGCCGCAGCGGATCAAGCCGCTCGTGAGTCGGCGACTTGGGGCAGGACGATCTTGAAGCGGGTCTCGTGTCCGGCCAAGCTCGCGAGAGCGATCTTTCCGCCGGCTTCGTGTATGTAGCGCCGCACCAGCGACATGCCGGCGCCGTGCCTGGTGTCGGTGGGAGAATCCGCGAGCGTCGTGAAGCGGGACTTGAAGATCAGTTTGATCACTTCCCGATCGCGCAGGCGGGCCGCGGCTTCCTCGGGGAGAACGCCTCGCGCGATTGCAGTGGCGCGAACCTGATCCGGAACCAGGCCGCAGCCGTCATCCTCAAACAACAATTCGAAATTCTCGCCCTTCGTTTTGAACTCGAGCCGCAGCATGCCGCGGGCGTTCTTGCCCGCAGCCTTGCGGACCGCCGGCGGCTCGATGCCGTGCATGACGGCATTGCGAATGAGTTGGATGGCGACGTTCTTGACCGCGGCGAGATACTTCTGCGGCACCAGGTGCAGTCCACTGGTTTCGAGAAGCACTTGTTTGTTGTGTTCCTGCGCGACGTGCTCCGTCAGGGCCTGCAGGGTGCTCCCGAGACTGCCGGCAGGCGCGGTCTGGTGCGCCCCGGGGACGGTCTTGGGTTTTGGCTCGGCGGCCGCAGCCGTGAAATTCGGCGCCTCCATGACCGCCGTGCCGCCGTGCGTGGTGGGTGCACCATTGCCCGCGGCATCCGCCTCGTGCGCGGTACTGGGCGCTGCGGTCAGAGTTTTCACCAGGGCGAATTGGCCGTACAACTGGTCCAATTTCACGGCGAGAGGCAGAAAGTCGCTGCCGCTCAGCGCGCTGCGGAGGCGTAGATTCTGCAGTGCATCCTCGAATACCCGGGCCGCGCTTTGCAGGGCGGTGAGTCTGAAGGCCGCGGCTTCGCGCCGAATGCGGTCGACTTCGTTGAGGATCTCCTCGAGCTTGTTGCGAAACGCTGCTTCTTCGCGTGCTGGTTTCTTGAGCACGGTCCCGATGGCGTTCATGGACGCATCGGTTTTCTGCATGAATGCGCCGAAGCGAGCCCCGCCCATCTGCAGCACACTGCGCAAAATTTCGCCCTGCGTTTGAATCTGGATCCGCAATTCCTCCAGTTCTCTGTTGGCCTGGACCCGAGCGGTGATGTCGGTAACTCGCACCAGCCAGACGCGGGCTTCGTCGGGCGCTTCGATGGGCTCGAACTCGAAGGAGTAGTGCGCGGCATCGTACGAACCGTCGGAATTCTTCAGGCGTACATCGATGTTGCCGAGGGCATGAGCAGCCGTTGCGCCCGCCGCTGCGGGGATCGCCGGCGGGGCGCCCGGCGCCGCCGCGCTCAGCAAGGCTGCGACCTGATTTCTTGCCGCCGTCAGGGTTTTCGGCGTGACTAACGGCGCCAGCAGTTTCTCGAACGTCAAATTCGCGAAGTCCTGCCGCCGAAACAGCGTCGCCAGGGAAGGCGACACCGGCGCCAGGACCTTGTCCTTCGCATCGAGTAGAAACAGACCTTGCGGAGTGCTTTTCAGCAGGGCGTCCGCTAGCCGGCTGTCGTCGCCGTCGGGGCTCTGGTTGTCGCGCTTGCGGCGCTTTCCCATGATGAACATATGCGATCAGGGTGCCAAAGACTCTGCAGCGGCGACTGGATGGCTGTCACAGCCTAGGAGGTCGCCGACGCCGCCGCGCAATGAAATGGGACGCGGGTCACGCGTCGCAGCGTTTGCCGGGCTCAGGCGACAGCAGCGGCCACCAGGGGGCCCAAGTCGGCCAGCAGCTCATCGGCCGAGGCGTAGCGCTCCTCCGGCCGCTTGGCCATGAGCCGGTCAAGCAAGGCCTGCTGCAGAGCAACATTCGACGGAAGGATCGGTACCGGCGCACCTGCATGCTGCGCCATGATGGCCATCGCACTGAGCCCGTTGTACGGGCGCTGGCCGGTGAGCATCTCGTAGAACATCACGCCCAGGCTGTACAGATCGGTGCGTGCGTCGACTCGTTGCCCCTGCGATTGTTCGGGACTGATGTAGTAGGGTGATCCTAGAACCTGTCCGACCGCGGTCGTCTCGGCGTCCTCCATCGAACGGCGCGCCAGACCGAAATCGATCAACACCGGAGAGTTGTCCTCGCGCAGCATCACGTTGGCGGGCTTCAAGTCGCGATGCAATATTCCGAACACGTGAATCACGCGGAGTGCTTCGGCGATGCAGCGAAGGTAGTACAGGCTTTCGTCGATGCTCAGCGGATTCCGCAACCGGTCGCGAAGGTCGCCGCAGGGGATGTATTCCATCGCGAGATATTTATGCTCCGGCAGAGTGCCGAAATCGTAGATCTCGGCAATGGCCCGATGCTCGATGCTGGAGATGATTTCGTATTCGCGTTGGAAACGTTCGGCGTCATCCAGTTCGCGCGGCGACGTGCCACGGTTCATGACCTTGAGCACGACGTTGTGCCGCCGCCGTTCGCTGCGCGCAAGGAACACCGACGAAAAATTACTGGTCGATATCTCCTTGACGATGGTGTACCCGGGCACGCGGATATGCGTCGCCTCGTTCCCCGGCGCGAGCAGCGCATCGGCCGCTGCGTCGACAGCCGCCCTGCGTCTGGCGTGCGGTTCCGCAACCGCCTTCAACAATGAATCGCGGCTGATTCGTGCCAGCGGCAGGTAGTCCTTGGCGCCGCTTTTCATGGCGTCTACCGCGGACATCTCGCTGCCGTTTTCGGCGAGTACGATGCAGTACAAATCCGGCTGCGCACGCAGGATTTGCACGAGGTACTCGAGCCCCTCCCGCGCCGCGCTTTCGTTGCCGAAGTCCACCTGCAGGATGACAGCGTCGGGGGGCCGCTCCTGGACCAACCCTGCCAGCGACGTGGGATCCTCGGCCGGTGCCGTGGTTACTTGGGCATTGGGCCAGTGGCTCGTTACGTGGTGGGTCAGCCACTGGAGGCGCTTGGTATCGCCGCCCACTACCAACAGAACTGGAGCGGTCGCGTCTGGCATAGAAATCTGTCAGAGAAGAAGTGACGCGAAGAGTATCCCCTCGAGTGCCCCATTCGCCCGTCGAGATTTCACATTTTCCGGGTCTTCGGCGGCTGGACGTCGATTTTGAGCCCCTGAATGGCGGAAATACCCGAAATATACTCAGGTGCGAGCCTTTAAAATTTGAAACCAACGCCCCAGCTAGACGGTCAGACAGGTCAAGTCAACCGTATCGCAGAGGACTCTTTAATGGGAAGCATGAGAACTTGGTCGCTTGCCGCTGTGGCGGGCATTTTTATCGTCGTGGTGGCCCATCAGCGCTCGAGTGCGGAGGGCGGGCAGTCTGACCTCGGGCAGACCAGGGCTGCCCCCATGGCCACGGCCACGGCACCGGTTCCGACGTCCGCCGCCCCGGCATCGGCGCGCGTAACCGGCTTGCCCGATTTCTCGGGACTGGTCGCCGAGAGCGGAGCGGCCGTGGTCAATATCAGCGTCACCGAGAAGCCGCAGAAAACGGGCATGGGTGAGTCGGGCACGGGAGAATCGGGCGAGGGCGACGATCCCTTGTCACAGTTCTTTCATCACCACCAGATGCCGGGCCCGGACCATGCACCCCCCAGCCATGGCATCGGCTCCGGTTTCATCGTCAGCGCCGATGGCTATGTACTGACGAATGCGCACGTCGTGGCCGATGCGTCCGAGGTAACCGTCAAACTCACCGATCGCCGAGAATTCGCCGCCAAGGTGATCGGCGTGGACAAACGCAGCGACGTCGCGCTCATCAAGATTGCCGCCAACGGCCTGCCCTTCGTCCACTTCGGCGATCCGACCAAGATCCGGCCGGGCCAGTGGGCCATCGCCATCGGTTCACCGTTCGGATTCGAGAACAGCGTGACGGCGGGCGTGGTCAGTGCCGTCAATCGCCCGCTGCCGCCGGACGAAAGCGGAAGTTCGTACGTGTCCTTCATACAAACCGACGCCGCGGTCAATCCAGGCAATTCGGGCGGCCCGCTATTCAATCTCGACGGCCAGGTCATTGGCATCAACTCCCAGATCTATAGCCGTACCGGCGGGTATATGGGCATGTCGTTCGCCATCCCCATCGATGTCGCGCTCAACGTCAAGGACCAGCTCCAGAAGAGCGGCAAGGTGGCGCGCAGCCGGATCGGCGTGGCGGTCCAGGACATGAGCCAGCCGCTGTCCCAGTCGTTCGGAATGAACACGCCGCACGGCGCTTTGGTGAGCGCGGTGGAGCCCCAGAGCCCCGGTGAGCGCGCCGGCCTCAAACCGGGCGATATCATCACCAGCGTCAACGGACGCAATATCGATCATTCATCGGACCTGCCCGTGGTGATTTCGCAATTGACGCCCGGCACCGAGGCGCGTTTGGGACTTTGGCACGACAAGAGACCCACCGAGGTGACGGTCAAAACCATATTGCTGGAGGACACACCGGCGCAGGCCGCGAAGAATGCCGGCGCGGACGGCGGCGGCAAACTGGGGCTCGCAGTGCGTCCCTTGAAGCCTGATGAGCAGCAGGAGCTGCACACCCGCGGCCGATTGGTCGTTGAAGACGTCACCGGACCCGCGCTGGCGGCGGGCTTGCAGGCCGGCGACGTCATTCTCGGCGTCAATGGTGCGGGCGTGTCGAGCGTGGCGGATCTGAAGCGCGAGGTCGCGCGTGCAGGGCACAGCGTCGCGGTTCTGATCCAGCGCGAGGAGGCGCAAATCTACATTCCGGTCGATTTGGGGTGAAGCCCACGCTTTGGAGTGAGGCAGGCATTTGGGGCGATGCGGGCTTATACTCGCGCCGATGCAAACCGCCGGCCCCTTGTTTTCCTGTCATAAAGTGAAGAATGCCGCCGGTGGGCCGGCCCCCGGTTCGCCGGCCGCCGGTTCCGCGCCGGCGACCTTCCTGCCCACCACTCGCGCCGAAATGGACGCGCTGGGGTGGCAGCAATGCGACGTCATCATCGTAACCGGCGATGCCTACGTGGATCATCCCAGCTTCGGAATGGCCATCATCGGGCGCGTGCTGGAGGCGCAGGGTTTCAGGGTTGGAATCATCGCGCAGCCGGATTGGCACAGCACCCGTGACTTCGAGGCGCTAGGGGCCCCGCGCCTGTTCTTCGGCGTCACCGGCGGCAACATGGATTCGATGGTCAATCGCTACACCGCGGATCGCCGCGTGCGCAGCGACGATGCGTACACTCCGGGAGGCCTCGGCGGCAAACGGCCCGATCGTTGCGTCATCGTCTACTCGCAACGGCTTCGCGAAGCGTACAAGACCGTACCCATCGTGATCGGCGGCATCGAAGCCAGCCTGCGTCGCATCGCGCATTTCGATTATTGGTCGGAACAGGTGCGCCGTTCGGTTCTGGTCGACGCGAAAGCGGATCTGCTGGTGTACGGCAATGCGGAACGCCAAATCGGCGCGATTGCGCAGCGTCTGCACGAAGGATCGACCATCGACGAAATCACGGACCTGCGCGGAACGGCCTACGTGCGGCGTGGTGTTCCTGCGGATTGGATTGAAATCGACTCCACGGAATTGGATGCACCGGGGCCCCTGGCCCCTCCGGTCAATCCTTACGCGG
Source organism: Gammaproteobacteria bacterium (assembly GCA_034667965.1). Lineage (GTDB taxonomy): Bacteria > Pseudomonadota > Gammaproteobacteria > Steroidobacterales > Steroidobacteraceae > Bog-1198. The sequence goes on along the minus strand of JAXDQI010000292.1, from coordinate 12,009 downwards.
CCGAAGACGAACGCATGCGGACGCTGCAGACGCCGGCTGCTGCAGCCGGTACGCCGGCCGCTGGTTCGCCGGCCGCCGGTTCGACCAACGTCGTGAAGTTCTATCGCAAGGTGCCGAACGCTCAGCGCGAGCACAGCGTGATTCGCCTGCCCTCGTTTGAGCAGGTCAGCCAGGATGGCGTGCTGTACGCGCATGCGTCGCGAATCTTGCACTTGGAATCGAATCCGGGAAACGCGCGCGCACTGGTGCAGCGCCATGGCACCTTCGATGTGTGGCTCAATCCGCCGCCGATCCCGTTGTCGACGGCCGACATGGACTCTGTGTACGAATTGCCGTATTCGCGTCTGCCGCATCCGCGCTATGGGAACGCGAAGATCCCCGCGTACCACATGATCCGCTTTTCCGTATCCATTCAGCGGGGCTGTTTCGGCGGGTGCACGTTCTGTTCGATCACCGAGCATGAAGGGCGCATCATTCAAAGCCGTTCGGAGGACTCGGTGATTCGCGAGATCGAGACCATCCGCGACAAGGTGTCCGGATTCACGGGAGTCATCTCGGACTTGGGCGGCCCGACGGCCAATATGTATCGCTTGCATTGCAAGAGTTCCGCCATCGAATCGGCCTGCCGGCGGCCTTCGTGCGTTTTCCCGGGGATCTGTCCGAATTTGAACACCGATCACGCGCCACTCATCAATCTTTACCGCCGCGCACGTGCCGTGAAGGGCGTGAAGAAGATATTGATCGCTTCCGGTGTTCGATACGACCTGGCGATCGAGTCGCCCGAGTACGTCAAGGAATTGGCCACCCACCACACGGGGGGATATTTGAAAATCGCACCCGAGGCCATCGGGGAGGGTCCCCTGTCGAAGATGATGAAGCCCGGCGTCGGCACTTACCATAAGTTCAAAGAGCTCTTCGACCGGTATTCCCGGGAAGCCGGCAAGGAACAGTATCTCATCCCCTATTTCATCGCTGCCCATCCGGGCACGCGCGACCAGGACATGCTGGAGTTGGCCGTCTGGCTGAAGAAGAACGGCTTTCGCGCAGACCAGGTGCAGGCATTTCTGCCGTCGCCGATGGCCACCGCGACCGCGATGTACCATTCCGGCAAGAATCCACTGAAGCGCATAACCCGTGCGAGTGAAGAAGTCGTGATTCCCAAGGGCATCAGGGTGCGTCGGCTGCACAAGGCTTTCTTGAGGTATCACGACCCGGAAAATTGGCCCTTGTTGCGCGAGGCGCTGAAGCGCATGGGGCGCGCCGACTTGATCGGCAATGGTAAACATCATCTGATCCCTGCATATCAACCGGTGTCGCCCGCGGGCGCCGCCTCAGGGCGGGGCAGGGCGGCGTTGCCGTTTCGGACGCAACATACGGGGTTGCCGCCGTCGGGGACCCGGCGGCCGGCGACCCGGCGGCGCGGACTGCCTTAGGAGCCTGTCCCAGGTTTCCGCTTGCTGGCACCGGGCAGTGCGATTAAAGTTCCGCGCTGTCTCGCGGTTTCCGGCCGCAATTCATCAATTCGAACCTCAGATGGGATGTCGCTGCGCTTAAGGCAGGACGCGCGTTATCAAATATGGATAAATGGGTCGTACACAAATTCGGGGGGTCGAGCGTTGCCGACGCCGGGTGCTTCCGGCGCGTTGCCGCCATAGTCGAGGCATCCGGCAATCCGCGTGAGGCCGTGGTCCTGTCCGCCTGTAGGGGCGTCACGGACGCACTGCTGTCGCTGGTGAGCGCGGCGGAGCAGCCCGGCGCCGATACGGCGGCCGCCATCGAGGCGCTCAAAGCCCGGCACTGCGCTCTGGCGGCGGAATTGGTGTCCGCCCCTGCGCGCGCCGCATACGTTGCGCAATTGGAGCAGGATTGTCGGGATATCGCCGGCATGCTGCAGACCGTGCGCCTCATTCGGGCGGCGCCGCAGACGATGCGGGATGTGATCTCCGGATATGGCGAGATCTGGTCGACGCGGCTGTTTGCCCCATTCCTGCGGGAGCGCGGACGCATCGCGGGCGATGTGCAATGGGTGGATGCCCGTGATGTCGTGATCGTCGAATGGGGGCCGCTGGGTCCTGCAGTGCAGTGGACCACGAGCGAACTCAACCTCGAGCGGTTGATCCCGGTGGGTTTCAAGGGCCGGCTCATCGTTACCGGGTTCATCGCCACGATGACGACCGGCATGCAAACCACGCTGGGACGCAACGGCAGCGACTTTTCCGGATCGATATTCGGCGCCCTGCTGCATGCGGCGCAGATCATCATCTGGACCGACGTGGACGGGGTATTGTCGGCCGATCCGCGGCTGGTGCCGAATGCGCAGGTCATCGATCAGCTCTCCTACAATGAGGCGATGGAACTGGCTTACTTCGGCGCCAAGGTCATCCATCCTCAGACCATGGAACCGGCGGTTGCGCGCGACATCCCCATCTACATCCGCAATACGTTTGCACCGGAGAAGCACGGTACGTTGATCTGCGCCAAGCCCGTTTCTGCGCTCAGGGTCAAAGGCATCACCACCATCGACCCGGTGGCGCTCGTGAATCTCGAGGGGGCGGGCATGATCGGCGTGCCGGGCACCGCACACCGCCTGTTCGGCGCGCTGCGCGACGCCGGCATCTCGGTCATATTGATTTCGCAAGGCAGTTCCGAGCACTCCATTTGCTTCGCGATTCCCGAAGCCCAGGCCGTGCGCGCCGAGGCGGCGGTGCGTAAGGCATTCGACGCCGAGCTTCGGGATGGACAGATTCAACAGGTCGACGTCGGTTTGAACTTGAGCATTCTGGCGGTGGTCGGCGACGGTATGGCGGGCGCCCACGGTGTTGCCGCCAAGGTTTTCAATTCGCTGGGTGATGCGGCCATCAGCGTGCGTGCCATCGCGCAAGGCGCTTCCGAACGAAACATTTCGGTGGTGGTGGACGGCAAAGGCGCCGCGAAGGCGCTGCGCGCGGTGCATGCCGCGTTTTATCTGTCGCCGAACACACTGTCCATAGGACTCATCGGACCCGGGACGGTGGGGCGCGTCTTGCTGGCTCAAATCGCCACCCAAATCGAACGTTTGCGTGCCTTGAATTTGGACCTGCGCATGCGCGGTATCGCCGGATCGAACCGCATGCTGTTGGCCGACACGTCGATCGATCTCGACCGGTGGCCCGAACAACTCGCCGCGGACGGAGAACCGCTCGACCTCGAGAAGTTTGCGAACCACTGCCAGGCGGACTACATACCCCACACGGTCATCATCGATTGCACCGCGAGCGCGGATGTTGCGGGAGAGTATCGAACGTGGCTCGGACGCGGCATTCATGTCGTAACGCCCAACAAGAAAGCCAACAGCGGCCCATGGCCCTATTACCAGGCGCTTCAGGAAACACGCCGCGCCGCCGGGACGCACTATCTCTACGAAGCCACCGTGGGTGCGGGACTGCCCGTCATTCAGACGCTGCGGGACTTGCGCGAGACCGGCGATGACATCACCGGCATCGAAGGGATTTTTTCCGGCACACTCGCCTATTTGTTCAACGTCTTCGACGGCAACGAGCCTTTTTCATCCATCGTTCGGGCGGCGAAGCTCAAGGGCTACACGGAACCCGATCCGCGCGACGACTTGTCCGGCATGGATGTGGCGCGCAAGCTCATTATCTTGGGCCGTGAAATGGGCCTGACGTTGGAGATATCGGACGTCGAGGTGACGGGATTGGTACCGAAGTCGTTGCAAAACGTCGGCCTCGATGAATTCATGAAGCGTCTCCCGGAGTTCGATGACGATATGTCGGCCATGCTCGCGGACGCCAGGAAGCGCCAACAGGTGCTGCGGTATGTGGGGCGCATCGACGCGGCCGGCAGGGCTACCGTGGGGCTCACACACCTGGAGGCCAAGCATGCGTTCGCCAACATCGCGCTCACCGACAATGTCGTGCGCTTCGCGACCCGCCGCTACTGTGACAACCCCCTGATCGTGCAGGGACCGGGCGCCGGCCCCGAGGTCACGGCCGGCGGCGTGTTCTCGGATCTGCTGCGCTTGTCCGCGTACCTGGGCGCGCATCTCTAAACTCGACTACCTAAGGATCGCCGTGCTCACCGACGTCACCGCCTTCGCACCCGCCACCGTTGCCAACGTGGGCATAGGCTTCGATATTCTCGGGCACACCGTGGACGCCGTGGGCGATCGCGTGCGGTTACGCCGGATCGACGATCCCCTGGTCAGGATTCGGTCGATCACGGGCGTCGCCGGGGACCTTCCCGTGACGCCTGCGAATAACACGGCGGGACGGGCAGTGCAGGCCTTGCACGCGGCACTCAAGTTGGATTTCGGATTTGAGATCGACATCGACAAGGGTATTCCGCTGGCGTCCGGCATGGGTGGTTCGGCGGCGTCCGCCGTGGCGGCGGTGGTGGCCGCGAATGCTCTGCTGCAGGAGCCGGTGCCGCGATTGCAGCTTCTGAAGTTCGCCATGGAAGGGGAAATCGTCGCCAGCGGCTCCGCGCATATCGACAACATTGCGCCTTGTCTGTTCGGCGGACTGGTGCTGACGGTCGGCATCGATCACCCGCGCGTAAAACAGATCCCGGTTCCATCATCGCTGCGCTGCGTCCTGGTGCATCCCCATATGTTCCTGGGCACCCGCGAGGCTCGAGCCATCCTGAAAACCGACGTCAGCCGTTCGGACTTCATCTGGCAGTCGGCCAATCTCGCCGGCTTCATCAGCGGGTGCTACTCGAACGACCTCGACATGATCCGCGATTCGTTCAACGATGTGATCATCGAGCCTCAGCGGCACTCCTTGATCCCGGGGTTCAAGGACGTGCAGCGCGGGGCCATGTCCGCCGGCGCCCTGGGTTGTTCGATCTCCGGCGCGGGCCCGACGATCTTCGCCTGGGCGGAAATACAGCAAGCCGAGGCGGTACGCGGCGCGATGGTGGCCGCTTTCACCCATCATGGTCTGCAATCGGACTGCTGGATATCCACGCTGGAGAATTACGGCGCCAGAGTGGTGAAGGCTTGATGTCCTCCTTGAGTTACTCGAGTTCGCGCGGGGGCGCTCCGCCGGTCGCCTTGAGCGAAGCCATCCGGCAGGGATTGGCTCCCGACGGTGGTCTATACGTGCCGAATCGATTGCCCCGCGTCGATGTCGCTTCGTTCGCCGGCCTTTCCACCTTGCCGGATATAGCCCGCTCTGCATTGAGCGGCTTCTTCGAGGGTGATCGGCTGCAGCCGCAGCTCGAGCAGATCGCGGATGCCGCGCTCGGCATCGATGCGCCCACGACCCCGGTGGTGGGTTGCGAGAACCGGCTGTTCGCGCTCGAACTGTTTCACGGTCCGACCGCCGCCTTCAAGGATTTCGGTGCGCGATTTTTGGCCGAGAGCCTGCAGCGGCTGGAAGCCGACTCGCCGCAACCGCTGACCATCCTGGTGGCGACTTCCGGCGACACCGGCGGCGCCGTGGCGGCCGCGTTCCACCGGCGCCCGTGGGTGCGAATCGTGATCCTCTATCCGAAGGGGCTGGTGAGCCCGCGTCAGGAGCAGCAACTGACCTGCTGGGGCGAGAACGTGATTTCGCTGCGTATCAACGGCACTTTCGATGACTGCCAGCGGCTGGTGAAAGAGGCGTTCGTCGATGCCGCGCTCCGCCGCCGACATCGCTTCAGTTCGGCCAACAGTATCAACATCGGACGCCTTCTGCCGCAGATGGTCTACTACGTGGCCTCGAGCCTCGAGGTCGAACGGCGCACGGGTGCGAAGCCTTCCTACATCATTCCGGCCGGCAATCTGGGGAACGCGTTCGCGGCGGTTTGGGCGCGCGCGCTGGGCTTTCCCCTCGGCCGCATCATCCTGGCGCACAATGCCAACCGCACCGTCCCCGATTTCCTGGAAGGCGGCACCTGGCGGCCCCGCCCGAGCGTGGCGACGCTCGCGTCGGCGATGGACGTCGGCAATCCCAGCAACATGGAGCGTATCCGCGCGCTTTATCCGGCCCTCGATTCGATACGCGAACAGTTGAGCGCGGTCAGTATCGATGACGCTACAATTCGAACTCGTATCGGAGAGGACTTCATGCACTATGGGCGCGAATGGTGTCCGCACACCGCGACGGCGGCGGAAGTCTACAGCCGCTTAGAGCTGGAGGAGCGACGGGATCATCCGTGGGTGCTGGTTGCAACCGCTCACCCTGCGAAATTCAATGAAGTGGTCGAACCCATCCTGGGTAAGACCATCGAGATTCCAGAAGCCTTGAACGGCTTACTGCGCTTACCGCAACGCTTCCTTGACCTGCCGCCGACTCTGGAAGCTGTGTCTGCAGCGCTCGAATGAACGATATTCGGATCGATCCGCAGTGGATCGTCACCGGCGTGGCTCTGCTGATGCTGGGTACGGCCACATATATGGCCTACGGCGCCTATCGGCGCCGTTCCCGCCGCAAGGGGCTGCTGGCACGCTTGGAACGCATCGGTTTCCAGGCCGCTCATCAGGTGTTGGTGCCGGACGGAATGGGCGGGTTCATACACATTGATCATATTCTGCTCACGCCCCGCGGCGTGCTCCTGCTCGATACCCGGCGAGTCGCCGGACTCATCTTCGGCGGCGATCAAATGAGCGATTGGACCGTAATGGGGCGCGGCCGCCGATTCACCTTCGATAATCCGCAACCGGCGCTGTACGACCGTATCGCCGCAGTCAAGGCGCTGGTGGGCGACGTACCGGTTGAGGGTCGCTTGCTGTTCTCCAATCACGGCAAGTTCACCAAGGGCAAGCCGAAATACGTGCTGATGCTCGACGGCATCGAAGTCGAGTTCCCGGCCGTCGACCGCGGTCAGACGGGCTTTCCTGAATTCGCGGCCTATACGGACGCTTGGAACCGGCTGATCGCGCAACTGCGGCCCAGCCCCCACCTGTTCACCAATCTCTAGTCTCCGCGATCGAGGCCGAAGAGTTCGACTGCAGTTCGAGTGGATGATGCAGCGAGGCTCTCCATGGATTGATTTCTGATGCGCGCGACCGACCGCGCGATGTGGGGAAGGTACATCGGCTCGTTGCGCCGCGACCTGGGCCGCGGCTCGAGGTCGCGAGGCAGCAGATAGGGCGCATCGGTTTCGAGCATCAACCGATCGGCCGGAATGCGCGGTACGGCGGCGCGCAACTCCGTGCCGCGCCGTTCGTCGCAAACCCAGCCGGTGACGCCTATGCAAAGTCCAAGCGCCAGGTACTCCTCGAGCTCGGCGACACCGCCGGTAAAGCAATGAGCCACTCCGCCGACGAGACGTCCGTGGAAGTCCCGGAGGATGGCCTTGAAATCGTCGTGGGCCTCCCGCTGATGAAGAAATACCGGCTTCGCCACCGTCACGGCGATTTCCAACTGCGCGATGAATGCGACGCGCTGCGCCGCCGGCGGCGAGAAGTTGCGGTAGTAGTCGAGGCCGCATTCTCCCACCGCAACCACGTGGGGCTGCCTCAGCAGGGCATGCAGTTCCTCGCGCCGGCCAGGTTCGAATCCCACGGCATGGTGCGGGTGAACGCCGGCGGTGCTCCACAAGACCTGCGGATGCGCGGCAGCCAGGGCGGAGGCCGCATGCGAACTCGCGAGATCCGCACCGGTGACGATCTGCCGCGTCACGCCGCCGGCGGCGGCCCGTTCGATCACTTCCGCTCGATCGTCCGAAAAGCTTTCGTGCGTCAGGTTCGAGCCGATATCGATCAGTTCCATGTGCAAGTTTTACTACCTTGGGTGTATCTTGATTATATGTTGAGGGCGCGGTTGCATTTGGCGAGTTTTCTGCTGCTTCTGTGTCCGGCGGCCGCGCCCGTCCATGCGCAACGTGGCGGCGACCTTCAGGCGCAGATTCTCTATGCGTTTCAGTCCGAAGAAATCAATGAGCTGGCCAGCTTGATTCAGACGTTGAAAACGCAGGTGCGGGCCGGCACGGCGGACAGCGCGCTTCGCTATCACCTGGCCCATGCAGATTATCGTTTGGCGCTGCTGTCGGGGGAAACACAGACGCGCAACGCCGAGCCGGCGCTCAACGAGTGCATCGACCAGCTCAAGCCGATATTGGAGCAGGATGCCGACTCGGTTGAAGCCCTGGCTCTGCAGTCCGCATGCTATTCGAATCTCGTCAGGTACAAGAAGAAATTCGAGTCGGTGCTGTATCGCTCGCGGGCCGCCGACCGGCTCCGTGCTGCGTCCAAGCTGGCCCCGAAGAATCCCCGCGTGCTGTACTTGTCGGCCATCGACGCTCTGGCGCGGGCAAATCCGGGATCCCCGGAATCCAGTCTTGCGCTCGAGCAGCTCGAGCTCGCTGCGCAACTTTTCGAGCAATCGTCCGCCACCACCATCGACAGCCCAAGTTGGGGTCATGCGGAGGCGTACTTGGAGTTGGGGCGTCAGCTCCAGTTGCGCGGCGATGTGCTCGGCGCCCGCAATTGGATCGAGAAGGCGTTGATCATGGCGCCCGATTACAAAGCCGCCCGGCGGCAGCTCGTGACGTTGGTTCATCCTTGAGTGCGGGCTCATCCTGGAGTACGGCGTCGCGCGGCGCGAACCTGGTATCATAGAGCGCGATGAACGCACAAGGCACGCAGCTATCGTTGTTCGAGACTCGGGACTCCAACGACCCATTCGCTGTTCGGGTAAGTCCTCGCGCACGCCGGCTCACGGCGCGCGTCCATGTCGGTGGCCGCGTCGAGATCGTCGTTCCTGTCGGGGTGAGCGCGAAAGCAGTGCGCGATTTCGTGCAGCGCTTCACTCCTTGGATCGACCGCAAGGTGGCGGCGATGCAGTACCACGCCGAGCCCGCGACTCTCGTTCCGGAGGTGGTCGATTTCCGCCTGACCAACGAGCGATTCGACGTGGAGTGGCAGGACGCACCGAAGCGCAGCGTGGCCGAGCGCGGCGGCCGGCTGCTGGTGCTCGCGCCTGATGACCGGGCTGCCCGGCACTTGCTGCAGGGCTGGCTGAAGCGCGCCGCGACCGAGCGTCTCGAGCCGCAGCTGATGCGCCTCGCGGGCGATTTGAATTATTCCGTGGCGCGCGTTGCGATCCGATGTCAGCGGACGCGGTGGGGCAGTTGTTCGACCCGCGGAACAGTAAGCTTGAACTGCTCGTTGGTCTTCCTGACACCGGAGGTTGTCCGCTATCTGTTCATACACGAACTGGCCCACACCAAACACATGAACCATTCCGCCAGCTTCTGGCGCCTGGTCGAGAAGCTGGAGCCGGAGTACCGGCGCCTGGACCGTGAATTGCTTGCAGGCTGGCGCACCGTGCCTGCCTGGGTGTTCAAGAGTTAGCCATGGAGGCCCCCCCTCCCCACGGCAAGCCTTTCGTCGATCTCTCCGACGAGGAAGTCCATTGGGATTTGAGCGAACACTTAAGCTACTCGCAGTATCTCAATCTCGATAAGCTGCTGAGCGCGCAGCATCCCCTGTCGTACCACCACGATGAGATGCTGTTCATCATGATCCACCAGGTTTCGGAACTGTGGATGAAACTGTGTTTGCACGAGTTGAATTCGACCATCGACTGCGTGCGGCGGGACGATCTGGGCCCCACGTTCAAAATGCTCGCGCGCGTATCGACCATTCAGACCCAGCTGCAGCAGTCCTGGGACGTGCTGGCCACGATCACCCCCTCCGATTACTCCGCCTTCCGCAATACGCTCGGCCGATCGTCCGGCTTTCAGTCGCCTCAATACCGGATGCTGGAGTTCTTGATCGGCAACAAGAACGCCGACACCATCAAGGTGTTCCGCGCCGACCCCGTGACTCACGAAGCGCTGGAGCGCGCGCTGCGTGCTCCCAGCCTGTATGATGAAGTGCTGCGGTTGTTGAGCCGCCGTGGACTCGATGTGCCGGCGGAAGCCATCGATCGCGATTTCTCGCAACCCTACCAACCCAGCAAGCAGGTCGCTGCGGCTTGGCTCAGCGTCTATCACAACTCGGTCAAGGACTGGGACCTTTACGGGCTGGCGGAACGGTTGGTCGACCTCGATTACAAGTTTCAGCTCTGGCGGTTCGCCCACGTCAAGACCGTGGAGCGGATCATCGGATACAAACGCGGCACCGGCGGGACGGCCGGGGTTTCCTACCTGACCAAGGCGCTGGAGCTGAAATTCTTCCCTGAACTGTGGACCATTAGAACGTCCATGTAGGCTCCCGAAGTGACTAAATCCCAAGACCAATTACAAAACGTCAACGTAGTCTCCAGCGATTTGCTGGCGACGCCGGAGGAGGTCAAGCGCCGCATGCCGCTTACCGACTCGGCGGCCGGCACGGTGTTGAAGTCCCGCGAAACGGTACGAGCGATATTGGAGCGCCGCGACCCGCGACTGTTCGTGGTCGTGGGTCCATGTTCCATTCACGACGTGGCTGCTGCGCGCGAATATGCGAGCCGTCTGAGGGTGCTGGCAACCAGGGTCGAGTCGACCCTGGTGCTCATCATGCGTGTGTATTTCGAGAAACCGCGCACCACGGTCGGCTGGAAGGGCTTGATAAACGATCCCGACATGGACGACTCGTTTCACATCGAGAAGGGCATCGCCATTGCGCGCAACCTGCTTCTCCATATCGCCGAATTGGGGCTGCCGGCGGGCACCGAGGCGCTCGACCCGATCATGCCGCAGTATTTGTCCGAACTCATCACATGGACGGCCATCGGCGCGCGAACCACCGAATCGCAAACCCATCGGGAAATGGCCAGCGGCCTGTCGACGCCGGTGGGATTCAAGAACGGCACGGACGGCGGGCTGTCGGCCTCGATCAACGCGCTGCAGTCCGTGCGGCATCCGCATCACTTCCTCGGCATTACGCAGCAGGGACAATCGGCGGTGTTCCGCACCCGCGGCAACATGCATGCGCATATCGTGCTTCGCGGCGGCGGCGGCCGGGTCAATTACGACGCAGTGAGCATCGCAGTGGCGGAACGGGAATTGACGGCGGCGAACCTGCCGCCGACCATCGTCGTCGACTGCAGCCACGGGAATTCAAACAAGGAACACAGCCTGCAACCCATGGTCGCCGAGAACTGCGTTGCGCAAATCGTCGACGGAAACCGGTCCATCGTCGGGCTCATGCTCGAGAGCCACCTGAAAGCGGGGAATCAGCCGATCCCAAAGGATCTGACCCAGCTGGAATACGGTGTGTCCATCACCGATCCCTGCATCGACTGGCCGACCACCGAATCGTTGCTGCTCAAGGTGCATCAGTCCCTGCAACGCGTGCGACGCTGACCCGGGACAGCAACGATTTCCGATGCTTCCAAATGCGGTAGCCCAACAGCAGCGACAACCCGCAAACGTACAACAGCGGTTCCCGTATGTCTTTTTTGACCTGCCACCAGAAGTGCCATACGCCGAGAACTGCGATCAGGTAAATCAGGCGATGCAGGCGGGTCCATCTGCGCCCCAGCCGCCGCTGCGCCTTGGCGGTCGACGTGAGGGCGAGCGGAATCAGCAGACATAGCCCCAGCATGCCGATGGTGATGTATGGGCGCTTGATGATGTCCTGCCACAGCGCGCCCAGCTTGCCGGCTTGATCGAGCACCAGGTACACCGTGAAATGCAGCAACACGTAGAAAAATGCGAACAAGCCGAACATGCGGCGGAACCTCAGCCAGAACACCGAATGCGTGGCGTCGCGCAGCGGCGTCATGCAAAGAGCGATCATCAGGAAATTGAGCGTCCACCTCCCGCAGGTGTGCAGCATCACGGCCACGGGATCAGCGCCCAAGGAGACTCCCGCAAAGCCGAAAGCACCGGCCGTCAAGCGCAATGCAGGCACCAGACAGGCGGCGAACACCAAGGGTTTTACTATCCACCGGAGCGGCCACAGGCCGCCGACGCCGGTGGGCGCTTTGACCTCGCGGCCCTGCATCCCGGTCATCAGAAGAATTTCCGCAGATCCATTCCGCTGTAGAGACTTGCCACTTGCGCACCGTAGCCGTTGAAGGGCAGCGTGGGTTGGCGCTGACCGAACAGACTGCCGCCGATATGGCGTTCCGTGGCCTGGCTCCATCGCGG
>JAXDQI010000291.1:0-6319 GCA_034667965.1 Gammaproteobacteria bacterium | reverse complement strand
ATTTTTATTCAGCTTCCGAAACGGCTTGAGCATTCAACTGCCCGATTTTATTTTCGCAGGGCTCCTGATCGCCGCGCTGCTTTCGTTCTTTATCAACTCTCAGGAAACCAACTCGACAAAGGAATATCTCCTCCTCGTCGCGTCGCTTGCTGGCTACGTGGCATGTCGGCCAATGGTGGCTGAGGACGCCACCGCCGTCAGATCGGCCTTTGAGCGGATAACAGCAGCCATCGTTTTGCTCGGCGCAATATTCACCGCCGCTGAAATGTTCAGCCAGTGGGGGGGCCGTCCAGGCAGACCGCTCGTTTTCGGTTTTGGCGCTGCTGGCACTTATTTCATGGCATCATTGGGTTTTCTGGTAATTGCCCTTGTGACTGTGGACAAGCCAAGGCCAAAGCGAACCGCCATGGTGTGTGCGCTGATATTCATCCCCACCGCCATCTTCGCTGCCGCCATGGTGCGATTCACGTTCCTCGCTCTAGCCGCGAGCTTGTTCGTCGCGATGATCTTGGCCGAACGCGGCAAGCGGTGGCACGTAGCGGCTGTAGCATTTTCTATATTCCTCGCCGTCGTCGTTGGGCTGGCCGCGCGCTATGATACGGCCAAAACCTATGCCGCTTATATTCTGGAAGAAACCGTCGAAATCCGCGCTGGCGGGGGCGGAGCCGGCGCACCCTCGCCGGAGATGCCTAGCTGCCACCTCGCAGTGAATATGAGTAACTCGATTGCTATCAGGAAGGCCCTCGCGAGCGACGCCATCCATCTAATCCCGACTTCTGGTCTCGTCGGCACCGGCCTTGATAGCTTTATGAGATTCTCTTGTATCAAGGCCCACGAAGTTCACGTCTCCGCCCTCCAGGCCATCGTTGAGTTCGGTTGGCTCGGCGGCATATTTTGGGTGCTTCTGATGGGCTTGGTCATCTTTAGGCTTGCACCTATTGCGAAACATAAAGGCGCGATCAGATTCATTTTATGTAGTTTGGTTTTTACGATCCTGTTGAGTTTCGCGTACGGACGAATGAGCAGAGACAGCGCCCTTTTCGCTTTCTTGGGCGCCGCCGTCGGCATGACGACCCAAAATCGGAAGCCTTCCTTGCCAAAATCACGGCATTGATCGTGAAGGCATTCCGAATGGCAAAAGCCCCTGACGAGTCGCTCTTCTTTCTGGCAACCCGCTCCTGGTTTTGGCTGTTGTGCATTGATGTTTATCCAGCGCTGATTGCGGCGTCGATACCCTGGTCGACTACGGCGGTCGTCGTATTCGTAATTATTTGGTTCATCGTGTTGGCCCCGACTATCGAGCCCAGATCGTTTCTGAGTTCTCTTCAGCATCCGGCTTCACTGCTTCCAACGGCTCTTTTTGCGCTAGCTGTTATTGGGATGCTATGGGCGGACGGCCCCTGGGCAGACAGGCTACGCGGCCTTGGCCCGGTCGTAAAGTTGCTGGCGATTCCGTTTTTCCTTTATCACTTCCAGAGATCCAGGCGCGGCCACTGGGTCTTCATTTCTTTTCTAGCTTCATGCGCGCTGTTGCTAGTGGTGTCTTGGATCATTTTCTTCGTTCCGCAGTGGCAGGTAAGCAGCTCGCACGGATTCTATAACGCGGGGGTGCCTGTACGGAACGTCATTGACCAAAATCAAGAGTTTGCGCTTTGCGTGTTTGCACTAGCGTCACTGTCACTACACCTCGTCAAGAAGCAAATGTTGCCACTCGCGGTCAGTGCACTCGCGCTTGCGCTGACTTTCTTCTTCAATATCATGTTTGTGGCATTGTCCCGAACGTCGCTGGTTTACGTACTGGCGCTGATCATGTTGTTTGCATCGAGACATTTCGGTCGCCGTGCAACTCTGCTGCTTTTGGCGGGGACGGTCCTGATGACTGGGCTCGTTTGGTTCGCGTCGCCCTACTTGCGCGGACGGTTTGAGAACGTCTCCATCGAATATAAAGAGTATCGTGAAACGAACCGCCCGACGTCGACCGGACAAAGGATCAGCTATTGGACGAAGTCGCTTGAATGGATCGGCGAGGCACCGCTGATTGGTCATGGGACCGGTTCGACAAAGCTCCTATTCGAAAAAGAGGCTGTGGGCAAGATTGGGGCTTGGGCAGACTCTGTCAGCAACCCTCATAATCAGACCCTTTACGTCGCGATTCAATGGGGCTTATTGGGATGCCTTGTTCTCTTCGCGATGTGGTTTGCGCACAGCGCAATGTTCGCATCGAGGGGCCTCATCACATGGATCGGCGCCGTGGTGGTTACGCAGAATATACTAAGCTCGCTACTCAACTCTCACCTGTTCGATTTTCACGAAGGCTGGATCTACGTGGTAGGGGTAGGAGTGGCGGGAGGAATGCTCCACAATGAAAGTCGTCGAGTTCAGCCGTAACCGCCCGCGGTTCACCGTCAGACAGCGCCAACGCATGGGCGAGGCCCGCAGAGTCATCACTATCTAGCGAGAGTGACCGGGTTCACATTGCGCCGCGCCTGGCCCTCGCGCGCGCGTATTGGTCTCGAAATTGCGCCAGCGGCGTCAGCCGTTCCTCTTTTCGTTCCCTGACTTCCGGGAAACCTTGCCGGCGCCTTAGTCCGATAGTGGCCCCAATAAATCCTTGCCGCCGGGCGGCTTGGCCTGACCGAGTAGTTTATTCCCCATCCCATTGATATTGCATTGCTCTCAATGGCTGACTGTCCGCGCGCGTACTGCGGATTAACTGCGCCACCGGCGTTTTCAGCGACGCGTTGATACCCCATTGCTCTGAATGCCTACCCTTTTGATCTGGCGCGTCTTTCCGATTTTACCCCGCCCCGCGTATTGCGCAGAAAGCCGACACTCGAATCCCTTTGGTTTCCTTTAGCTCGCCCACCGTTTCGGGCCTGTAATAACTACGCTGCTGGCGTAGCCGCGACTTGATTTGGCGAATTGCCCTGTGGAGCCAGACCAGCGCGCAGCCGTTAGGCGGCTGCCTTATCTTCCTTGTCGGCACCACGAGCGTCACGAGCGGCAAGATCGACTTGCCAACCATGGTTGGCTAGCAACCGCGACGAGAATGAATTACCAACGTCTAATCGACCCGAAATCCGACCAAATTCAGGATACCAGATGTTCGAACAAGCCTTCAAAAACATCGACGACGTGCTTCGGAAGGAGGCCGGCTGTACGACCGAGCTTGATTATGCCGAGCAGACCTCTTGGCTCTTATTCCTGAAATACCTTGACGGCCTCGAAGAAGACAAAGCCACCGAAGCCGCTCTGAACAGCAAGAAATACAACTACATCCTCGACAAGCCCTTTCGATGGGAGACTTGGGCTGCGCCCAAGGGCAAGGACGGCGAGCTCGATCACAACAAGGCGCTTAACCGTAGGTGGCCATATCGCTCTCCATTTCGCACGTATATTATGCACAGCATTAGCACCTGCAAAATATGGGTCAAGCATTTTGTGCATAAATCATGATTTTCGCACGGAGCCGATCAATGTCCGTTATGCGAGGTGGAGCGGACTCTCAGCGGACGGCGGGCCACTTCCGAGTCTGACCCGACCCGGACATTGACGGTGGTGACCCTTGTCGTGACCCGGACCCCTTTCAGGGACCAACTCTCGGCGATACTATTCGAGCCGACGAACCCGAGGGGCGGATATGGCGCGGCCATCAAGCACGGGCGGCAAGACGAGCAAGGCGAAAGCCAGCAACGCAAGCCCGGCAAAGGGCCGCAAGACCACCAAGACCAAGCGCCGCATTGCGCCAGTGGCCACCCGAGCTAAACGTGGTCCGGCCTCCGGTCCGAGCAAAGAACTGAAGGAGGCCCGCGAGCAGCAGGCGGCGTCTGCCGAGATTTTGAAGGTGATTGCCAGTTCGCCGTCGGACGTGCAGCCGGTGTTTGATGCCATCGCGGCCAGCGCCAAGCAGCTGATCGGCGGCTTCTCGGCCGCGGTTTTTCGATTTGTCGCCGACGTGGGTTACTTGGCGGCCTTCACTCCGATCCACCCGGTTAGGGACGAAGCCTGGAAGGCTTCGTTCCCGCGGCGGCTTTCCGATTTTCTGCCCTTTGAGTGGGTACGCGACGGTGAGCCTGCGCAGGTCGCCGACACCGAAGCTGAACCGTCTGTTCGGGATTTAGGGCGGTTGCGCGGCGGGTTTCGCAGCCTGCTGGTCACGCCGTTGATGAGCAACGGGGCGCCTATCGGCATGGTCAGCGTCACACGAAGGGAGCCTGGCACGTTCGCCGCGCATCACGTCCAGTTGCTGCAAACCTTTGCCGACCAGGCCGTGATCGCTATCGAGAACGTCCGGCTGTTCGATGAAGTGCAGGCGCGTACGCGCGATCTGACGGAATCGCTGCAGCAACAGACCGCGACATCAGAAGTCCTGCGTGTCATCAGCAGTTCGTCCGGCGAACTTCAGCCGGTGTTCAAGGTCATGCTCGACAACGCCTTGAAGCTCTGCGAGGCCTCGTACGGCAACATGTTGCTTTCCAGCGGCGACGGACTTGAGGCGGCAGAACTCCATAACTCGCCGCCCGCATTCGCAGAGTTGTTCAAGCGCGGACCGCTTGTGCCGCCACCCGGAACGGCGCTCGGCCGGGTCATCGCCACCAAAAAGGTCGTCCATATTCCGGATATCCTGGCCGAGAGTGGTGGTAAGCAAACCCCTTTGCGCGTCGTCACCGCCGAAAGCATGCGGGCTCGGACCTTGCTTGCCGTACCGATGCTCAAGAGCGAGCTGGTTGGCGTCATTGTCATCTATCGCCAGGAAGTGCGCCCGTTTAGCGAAAAGCAGATTGAGCTTGTCACGAATTTCGCCGATCAGGCGGTGATCGCCATCGAGAACGCCCGTCTGCTTAATGAGTTGCGCAAGCGCACGGAGGAGCTGTCGCAGTCCCTCGACGATCTGCGCGCCGCGCAGGGCCGCCTGGTGCAGACCGAAAAGCTCGCTTCCCTCGGCCAACTCACTGCTGGCATCGCGCACGAGATCAAGAACCCGCTCAATTTCGTTAACAATTTCTCGGCGCTGTCGGCGGAATTGACCGACGAGCTGAATGACGTGCTCAAGCCGGTCGCGATGGACGGCAAGGTCCGCGAAGAAGTCGACGAATTGACCGGCATGCTGAAGGACAATCTCGAAAAGGTCGTCCAGCACGGCAAGCGCGCCGACTCCATCGTCAAGAACATGCTACTGCATTCGCGCGAGGGCTCCAGAGAACACCGACCTGCGGATATCAATTCGCTTCTCGATGAGAGCCTCAATCTCGCTTATCACGGGGCACGCGCAGAAAAGGGAGAATTCAATATCACTCTGCAGCGCGACTTCGATGCGGACGCTGGCACAATCGAACTATTTCCGCAGGAGGTCACCCGCGCATTTCTCAATCTGATCGCGAACGGCGTCTATGCTGCGACCAAACGCAAGACCGAGGATAAAGAACCCGGTTTTGAGCCAACCCTCCGGGCCACCACGAAGAACCTCGGAACCAGCGTCGAAATTCGCATTCGCGACAACGGCACCGGCATCCCGGCCGAAGTGCGGGAAAAGATGTTCAACCCGTTCTTCACGACCAAGCCAGCCGGTGAAGGAACCGGCCTTGGTCTCTCGATGACGCACGATATCATCGTGAAGCAACACGGCGGAAGAATTGACGTCGCGACCGAACCTGGGCAGTTCACAGAATTTACTATCGTCCTGCCGAGGAAGAGCAATTTGTCGGGCGTGGATCGAGGTAAGACGTGAGCATTCTGGTTCTTGTGGTAGACGACGAGCCTGACGTCGAAGCGCTGTTCCGCCAGCAATTCCGGCGCGACCTGCGTGCGCAACGCTTCGTCATGAACTTCGCCAGTTCAGCGGCGGACGCTCTATCGCGCATCGCAGACCCTATCGAGGAGACCCTGATATTGATCCTCTCGGACATCAATATGCCCGGCATGACCGGGCTTGAGATGCTGCCAAAAGTCAGGGAAATGCGACCCGACGTTCCCATCATCATGATCACCGCCTACGGCGATCCCGAAACCAAGCGAAAGGCGATAGAAGGTGGCGCGGCCGGGTTGCTGACCAAGCCCGTCGACTTCACTTTGCTGCGGTCGGAGATCGACAGCCGCCTCCAGCCTGGGCCAGCGAGCTAATTGGACGATGTCTGCTTGTGGCATTTTCGGACCTGAGTGGCAGGGCCGACGATGTCCGCTAACAGGGGTGGAGCCGACATCACCAGTACGCGAGACGAAGTCCGAAAATGACCGATAGTGTTGCAAAAGTCCTTTTGGGGTGGCGAACGAAAATTCTTAGAGCCGCTGATGCGTTTCTCGCGCTGGTCTGGGTAATCGG
>JAXDQI010000290.1:0-2894 GCA_034667965.1 Gammaproteobacteria bacterium | reverse complement strand
CACATTCAAATTGACGCCGACCATCTGCTTGTCGAGATTTCAATTGCTTCAGCGTTGAGCGCGCTCGCCTGCGGGTTGATCCTAACCGTCTGGCTTCGCTTTCGACTCACTGGTTTCACAAGGAGATGGCCGGTCGCAATTGGTATCCTGCTGGATAGAGAGGTTGCGTCCGAGCGGGACGACGTGGGCCCGTGGTATCGACCTGTCGTCCTTTATCGATACGAGATCGCAGGTCAGAGTTTCGAAGGCAACCACATCAGTTGGACCGAGCAACAGCACCGCACCTATGCCAAAGCTCGAACGGCGCTTGACAGCTTCAGCCCTGGCCAAAAGGTGAATGTCTATTACGATCCCAAAATGCCCAGCAGTGCGGTACTTAATCCCAGCCGGATGATTGCGGTGCCTGCAGAACTGGTGATCGCATCAACCGCTGTGATGTACGTATTGCTTATCGCTTGCCCGCTGTTCCTTGCGCCGTGAGGGGCCAACGTACCAGTGTCTTCGCGCCAGAGAGGTGCAATTGATGGATGGGATGAACTGGCGGAGATTCCGCTTAATCCATCAATAGTTTACGCGGTGTCATTTTCCGCGTGCAGTACCAAATGACATACTGACATTGCGCCCAATCTTTTTCTTGCTCCCGCACGCGGAGATTAGGTGGCGTTGTTGGGCCTGCGCCGACGCGGTTCTCGATGATGAATGGTTGGGCCCAGCCGTTCGGACAACGATTGCCCGAGGATGCGCGCGGCTGATCCAACTTGAGACGTGGCCTGTTGGCGACGCCAGCTAACGTGATCCGCATAACCCTAGATTATGTGCAGCGAAGGCCGCGATCGGGCGACAAAATCTACACGGCGGTTCTGCCGCCATCGACCGGCCCGTCACGGTCGAGGTCGAAGGTGAAGACGCCCTCCTGATTCGTAGGGCGCTCAAGCACTTCCGGGTGGCGCAGGGTGCGGATGGCGTCGTGATAGCCGGCACGCCAGTGCTCCTGCATGCTGGCGCGTGAGAAATCGTAATCCTTCGAGTGGCCCTCGTAATTCCTGGTGCGGTAGATCAGGTGGACGATGTTGTAAAACTTATGATCGCTGACCGGCCGGAGCAGTTGCGCCTCGGGGCCGCTCTGCAGATCCGCGGGGAGCTTCTCGAACAAATCCGCCATGGCCCGACGCAGCCGTTGGACATGTTTGAAGTTATCGGTTCCGGCGCGGGTACGGCTGGAGTACTGGATTTCCTTTTGGCGGGTCGCCACCTCTGCGATCGTGCGCGGCAGTTCGCCTCGCGCATTCCACAGGTCGACTTGGAACGCCAGAGTATCAAGAGGCGGTTGGCTGTCGACAATCCATTGTAGTGGGGTGTTCGAGACCGAGCCGCCATCCCAATAATGCTCGCCATCGATCTCTATGGCCGGGAACGCGGGCGGCAACGCCGCGCTCGCCATGACGTGCTCCGGGCCGATCGTGTGTGTCGTGGTGTCGAAATAGACGAAGTTGCCGCTCCTCACATTGACCGCGCCCACGCTAAAGCGCATGCGGTTTGCGTTGATACGGTCGAAATCGATCAGTTGTTCGAGCGTCAGCCTGAGGCGGCTGGTATCGTAATAACTCGTCGCCTCCATGGTACCTGGCGGGTGCAGCCATGGCGTTGGAAAGCGCGGCGTGAAGAACCCGGTCGCGCCGCCAACCAGAGCGAGATTGGCGCTCATCTGGTTCTGCCACTGCCGCACGGCATCGACCTTTGTGAGGAACAAGCCCTCACTCCAATCGCAAAATGGTTTGGCCGTGACGCGCTCCCAGAACGCACGTAGCTTGTCGACCCGAGCTTCCGGCGCATTGCCGGCAATCAGCGCCGCATTGATGGCGCCGATCGAGATGCCGGCGATCCAGTCGGGATGCAGATCGGCTTCGGTCAATGCCTCATAGACTCCCGCCTGATACGCACCGAGCGCACCACCTCCTTGGAGCAGGAGCGCGATGCACTCGAACGGCGGACGTGGCCGCATCGCCGAATCCATATCGCCGGCTGTGGATGAGAGCCGCCGGTCGGGGAAACCGGCGGCTCTCGCGCGTCCGCGGTCGTACGGGGGGACGTATCCGACCGCGGGCGCCAATGGTGAAGAGTCGCGAATCGTCTGAGCCATGAATCTCGTCCGAGCTTGGTTGTTTGGTTTTACGGCGTCTCGCTAGGGCTTCGCTCCATCCGTGCAAGCGAAGTCCGGTCGCGTCGGGGCATAAACGTCCGCTACGCTTGAATGTGTCGCTCCGAAACTAGGACGAAGTGGTCAAATGAAAATCGCCGCTCTATTGCATGCCCTGTTGAAATAAATTCAGGAATGGCGACGGCATCGGCCTGCCGATTGAAATCCGGACTTCGAGGCGACACTGCCTCGACTCAGTCCTTGGTGGATGGATTTTGCAACGAACGTCTGGACGATGCCGAGTGTCGGGCGGTGCGGATCATGTCGATGAGCGCTCGCAGAGCGGCGGGCACCTGCCGACGTCCCGGATAGTAAAGAATCAGTCCCTCGAATGGCGGCGACCAGTCCTCCAATATGCGGACCAGTTGGCCCGAGCGCAGGAACGGCTCGGCCAGCGATTCAAGGGTGTACGCGATCCCTAGCCCGTCCGCCGCCGCGCGGACAGCCAAATCGGTATCGTTGACGATCACCCGCCCATCCACCGAGATCCGCCGCGATTTGCGATTCCGCTCGAACGGCCATGCGTATACGGCGCCGTCACCAGACATGCGATATTGGATGCAGCTGTGCTTGCGAGATCGTCGGGCGTGCGCGGCGGCCGCCGCTGCGCAAAATACGCCGGCGCGCCAACCACCGCGACCTTCATAGGCCCCGTCACCCGAACGGCAATCATATCGGCCGGCGCCCGGTCGCGCGG
>JAXDQI010000289.1:0-4265 GCA_034667965.1 Gammaproteobacteria bacterium | reverse complement strand
TGCATTCGCAAGCCCATCTGAACAAAGTGGCTCGTCAACTAAACGAACGACCACGTGAGACCTTGCAATTTGAAACACCAGCAGAGAGATTCAACGCCTGTGTTGCGGCGACCGGTTGAGCCGGCAGCAAAAGCGGACAGCTTAAGCAGTTGACGTGGGCCGCCATTGGGTTTGACTTCAAGATAATGTGGCCGTGTCGAAAGCGAGCGGCAGGCTTCAATCGTCGTGCCAATCTACTGATTGTCGCGCATCGCGCCATAGATATGCCGAGGCCACGTCGGTTTAGCGGACAGATGCGCTGTGCTGTCGAGTCAAAGCTGCAGCCGTCAGATCGCTGGATACACCGTATCAGCGGATGTCCGGCGAGCATTCGCTCAACCGCTCTCGCGGGCCAGCGCATGTGCTGCGGCTAACGGCTTTTGGGCGCTTCGGACATTGTAAACGGCGACCGCCGCGAGCTTTTGGTCACAGAGGTTCGAACCGGTGCGCTAAGCCAAACGAGCTCACGCCGCGTAACCGTCCGGTCTGCGCCTGCTGACAAACCTCCTGTCCGCGACTGTCCCGGTAGACGAGGTTGTAGGTGAATGGGAGGTCCAAAGTGACGTTTTTCCAGGTCGTTGTTGCGCGGATTTTCTTGCCCGGGGCGACGGGCACGCTGACGGACCATCCTGTGGTCACACTGTTTGCGTCAACGGTAGACTGGCCGTTGCTTTTCTTCACCGAGCTCGAGTGTTGATACTGGTAGCTGAATTCCGCGGACGCTACATCCTTTTTCCCGAAGGTTAACTTCGCACCGACGGAGTGCGTGTCCGACTCGGCAGTCTCGTTATTCCATGAGATCGTCTCGCTATGGGTCAGCTGGCTTTGTTGGCTGTAGTTCACGATCGGGGTAGAATCTGACCGGTTGTCGAGCACCTCGGTAAAGATTTGTGCGGGCGCCAACGCGAGTGCCTGATCGAGCGCAGCAGTGTCGTAGCGGACGGACGCAATATCAATCGAAGTCCTGTTTCCGAACGAGAAGCTAGCGCGATCAAGCACATCGGCCGCTCTTCCCGCAATGGAGCGCAACGGAAGTCCGGCACTACTGATCGAGAAGCGAGACCCGCCGCCGCCGCCATAGCAACTCGGTGCGCGGCCGTTGACAGAAAAGCAGAGACGGTCAACGAGGTCCTGGCCCGCTCCGGAGATTTCGGTGATATAATCCCCAGGCTGTAACGTCAGGACTGAATAACCGCCTCCTGGGTTTCGACCACCGCCGCCGTGTATCGGGGCAAAACCTGCTTCACCGTAGGTCACCTTAATTGCATCGACATAATCGCCAGCCCAGATCTCGATCTTGGAGATCTCGCCGGAAGCCGCATAAAGCCTATCATCAAATGGCGAACCGCCATTGCCTCCGACAGAGCCTGCCGCCGGCATGATCTTGTCTTCAGGATTGCAATCGCGCGCATGCGCAGGCGCGAGCGCCCACAAAAGGATGATCGGCAGGACAGCAGCCGATGCGGGACGGGCGCGGCGGCGATGCCGATACTGCGGGGGATGGGGTAGATGTTCGTAAGCACGGCTGATGCTCTCATTCATGTCGGTGCCCCAGTTTTGGTGATGACTCGGCCGCAAGCACTCTGCTTTTGGAGCAGACCTCGATCTCGAACCGACGCGCAGGTCTGCTTGCGCAGTCCGACGCACAAAACGCCTCGCCTCGTGCAACAACTATAGCGGGAGCGTGAGAATTCGGGGCGGAACACTTTGCATCGATCGGGAACTTGGGGCCCGTGGTTACTGCGCCTGCGCCAGCCGGTAGACGAGATCGTGCCCCGCCATGGTGTCTGCGATGAAGCGGTCGAAGGCCTCGACCAGCGGCGGCAACAGTTGAACCGACTGCGCCTTTCCGCGGCTCAACCGGACGAGACCGCCTTGCTCCGCTTCTTCCAGAAGATTGCGCACCTGCGTGCGCGACACCCCGAACCGTGCGCCGACATCCGCATAGGAGATTTCGAGCGCCGCACCAACGTCCGGACCGCCAAGCTGCAGCAGCTTGATCACGATCATCATGCCGGCCTCGCGCACCATGAACTGGACCATCGTGGGATTGCGGGCCAGGAGTTGCGCCGCGAACGGGAACAGGCTCGCCGCGACCAGCCGGTGCTTCTGCTGAAATTTACGGTCGCGCCGCATGATCGGGACATAGCCGGGGTCCGGGTACAGGACCTGCAGCGGCGCGTAATGCGAGACCAGCCAGTCGAGGTCCTGCTCGATCATCGTCTCGGTGGGCGTGAGGATGCGGATACGGCGATCACGCGCGAGCGGGCGTTGCTCGAGATAGCCGGTCTTGACCAGGCGCGAGACGAGGTCCGCGATGCGGCGCGGACTGGCCAGGCCGAACCCTGCCATCTCCTGCGTGAGGAGGCGAAGCGTCGGCCAGGTCGCCGGATCGTCCTCGCGATAGCGTGCGTGCAGGCACATAATCACGGTGAATACGACATTGCGCCCGGCCTCGAGCAGCAGCCGGTTCAGGAACGGCTCGTGCTCATAGAGGGCCAGCATCGCGTCGATGAGGGCGACCCGCGCTTCGGCAAAGCGCGGATGGGCAAGAATCTCCTCCCGTGAGCGATGTGAGGACAGATTTGCGAGGAGATCGTCTGGCGGCATTCTCGTTCCAACGCGGGCGATGCTGACAGCGGAGCGGAGGTGGCAGCGAGCGTGTTCGACTACCCGCTACGCGAATATCCGCCGCCAGCGCGCGTGAAGATAGAGGCAATGATATTCTGGCGATAAGCGAAGAAGTCTACCTGCCGATGTATTCGCGATGAGAAAATCGCTGTTCCTTTCGCGGAACTCTACTCAGAACGGCAGTGCTGTTTCGCTCTTGCGTTCGTAACCGGGGGGTAGGCCAAAGAGCCGCCATAAGCAAGCGTGGCTGGGTCGCGTCACCCGCCAGCCTTCCTGCAATAAGCGTGACATTAGACGAAATGCGACGTCCGCTTTGGGTCAAAGGCGGAAATACTCGACGCGAGTAGATGTTTTCCGCCTTTAATCCTTAGCGGACATGCCAGTAACGATTATGAGTCCACGCCCTAGCACGTGAATCTAAAGTTCGCCACATAATGTCTGCTGAGCCTTGTGACAGAAGCGCTTGACTGAAGCCAAAATCTGGTCAGCGGACTTGGTCCATTTAAACGGCTTTGGGTTTTTGTTGTGCCGGTCGATGAAGGTACGGATGTCGGCCTCCAGCTGCCTGACGGAAGTGTGAACGCCTCGCTGGATTTGCTTTCTGGTGAGTTCAGCGAACCAGCGTTCGACTTGATTGATCCATGATGCGGAAGTCGGCGTGAAGTGGACATGGTAATGTGGCCGGCGGGCGAGCCACGCTTTGATCTTCGGTGTTTTGTGGGTTGCGTAGTTATCCATGACGATATGGACATCGAGCCCTTCAGGGACTTGGGCATCGATCTCTTTGAGGAACTTCAAGAACTCGACTGCCCGGTGGCGCTGGTAGCACTTGCCGATGACAAACCCTGACGCAACGTCAAGTGCTGCAAACAGTGTGGTCGTACCATGCCGCACATAGCTGTGCGTGCGACGTTCCGGCACGCCAGGCATCATCGGCAAGACTGGCTGCTCGCGATCGAGTGCTTGGATCTGGCTTTTCTCATCGATGCTGAGGACAAGGGCTCGGTTCGGCGGGGACATGTAAAGGCCGACGATATCGCGCACCTTGTCGACGAACAGCGGATCGCTCGACAACTTGAATGTCTGGCTCCGGTGCGGCTGCAGGCCGAACGCCATCCACATTCGGCGGATCGCGGTGTGGGAAAAGCCAGCTTCCGCAGCCATTGAGCGGATCGACCAGTGCGTCGCATCGGCCGGCGTGGTGCGCAAAGTCTGCTCGATCACGGCAGCAACCTGATCGTCGTTGATGGTTCGAGGGCGGCCAGGGCGGGCCTCGTCAAGCAGGCCGTCACATCGATCCTTCAAAAACCGGCGGCGCCACTTGCCAACGGTGTGTTCGTGGATACCGAGTTCGGCAGCCACAGATTTGCTGGGCAAGCCGTCTGCACATCGCAGGATCGCGCGGCACCGCTCAGATAGCGACCGCGCAATACGGTGACGACGGACTTGCCTCTCCAAGTACGCTCGCTCCTGCGCACTCAGCACCAACGGCTCGATCGGCCGGCCTCTCACACCTGCATTCGCCACAAGCGCTCTCCTCTATAGCGATTCGAGCTACCTTATAATGTGACGAACTTGCGTTCCAGGTGACTAGT
>JAXDQI010000288.1:0-19310 GCA_034667965.1 Gammaproteobacteria bacterium | reverse complement strand
CGCCCTCATCCTCGATGTACCGGTAGGTTTTGGCGGTAACGTCCATGATCAAATTGTCGTAGCCGCCGGCTTTGTCGCTGGCGGGCGTGATCTGGATGTCGTGCAGCGTCACGATGCGCGGCAAGGCGGCTATGCCGCTGACGAATGTGCCGAACTCATGATAACTGCCGACCAGCCGAATGCGGATCGGCAGCTCGGCGTAAAAGCCCCTGCCTTGCTCGCCTGCGGGCTGGAACAGTTTTTCCTGAAGGCCCGCGCCGAGCCCCGTTTGCGAAATGTCCACCAACAGATTCGGCACCTCGGTCTTGCCCGGCAGCTGCCGCAACATGGCCCCGAAGCTGCGCTCCATCTCCCCGAGCTGCGCCTTGTACGCATCGAGATTCGCTGCACGCTGTTGTTTGTTTTCGAACTGGCTGCGTAAATCCAACTCGTCCGCCTCCGCCTTTTGCAGGACGGGCCGATCGTCGTTCCAGACGAACATGTACCAGGCGAAGGCCGAGCAGACCAGGAAAATGAGGAGCACGAAGAAGCCGCGCACCGCCAGCGGCCAGCGGCCGACGTCGCGCGGATCGAGAGTACGAAGTTGGTCGATGAAATTCATTTCGCCGCAACCTTCTTGACCGTTGTTTGGCCGCCGTCCTCGAGGTTCACGCCCACCGTATCGGCGAACAACGTAAAGCTTGAGCCGCCAGTGGGGGAATTCGCTGCGGACTCGACGACCTGCAGCTGGGGGTTATCCATCCACACGGACGCGTCGATGTTGCGCATGAACGTCGACACCCGGGTGCTCGACTGCGCCACCCCGTGTATTTCCAGCTTGTTGCCGTTCTCTTTCAGCTGCGTCAGGTACACGCCTTCGGGAACGATCTTCACGAGTTCGTCGAACAGATGCACGATTTCCGGCCGCTTGCGCTGCAGCCGCTCGATGATCTCCATGCGGGCGACCAGACGCTGCTTGCGGGTTTCGAGATCCTGAATATCGGCGATCTGCGCATCGAGCTTTACGATCTCCTTCTTGAGGAGATTGTTTTTCTCGATCTGGGTGTCGGTCCAACTCGCGTACACGAGCTTGCCGACGACGATCAGGATGACGGAGGCGAACACGGCGGCACCGGCTGCGACCAGGAATTCTCGACGCCGTACTTTACGTTCTTGCTCACGCCAGGGAAGTAGGTTGATACGCGGCATGTCAGCTCTCAGTCAAAGCTTCGCAGCGCGAGGCCGCAGGCGGTTAGTAGTGCGGTGGCATCGCGGCCGACCGCTTGCGCCTTGGCCTTGGACGACACTTTCATGTTGCCGAGAGGGTCGCCTTTGTCGGCCGGTACGCCCACGCGGCTCGAAATGACGTCCGCCACCCCGGGAATGTTGGCGCACCCGCCGCAGATCAGTATCTGGTCGGGTTGCGACCGGCCGCTGCCCGACGCCAGATAAAACTGCAGGGAGCGGCTGACCTGTTGGGTCATGTCGTCGATGAACGGGTCGAGCACCTCGGGCTGATAGTTGCTCGGCAGCCCGCCCTCTTTCTTGGCACGGCCGGCCTCTTCCATGCTCAGTCCGTACGTGCGCATGATCTCTTCGGTGAGCTGCTGGCCCCCGAAGGCGAAATCGCGCGTGTAAATGACCCGCATGTCGCGCAGGACGCTGAATGTAGTGCTGCTGGCGCCGAAATCCACCACCGCCACGGTCCGGTCCAAACCGCCGTCGGGCATCTGGTGCCGCATCAAGGCGCAGGCGTTTTCCAATGCGAAAGCCTCGACATCGACGATGTGCGCGGTCAATCCGGAAGCCTGCACCGCCGCCTGCCGCTGTTCGACGTTTTCCGTCCGGGTGGCGACCAACAGCACGTCGAGCATGTCGGGATCCTTTTCCGAGGGACCTACCACTTGATAGTCGTAGCTCACTTCCTCCATGGGAAACGGAATGTACTGGTCCGCCTGCATCTCGACCTGCCCCTCGAGCTCGTTTTCACCGAGATTCTTGGGCATTTGAATGACTTTGGTGATCGCGGCATCGCCGGAGATCGCGATCGCGGCGAGTCGGCTCTTGGCGCCTGAGCGCTTGACAGCCCTGCGGATGGCCTCGCCGACGGCCTCTGCGTCCACGATGGCCTTTTCATTGATGGCGTTGTGCGGCGTCGGCTCCGCTGCGTACGACTCAACCCGGTACTGGCCACCCGACATCGTGAGCTCGATGAGCTTCACAGATGAGGTGGTTATGTCAAGTCCCAAAAGCGGACGATATCTTTTTCCGAACGACCACACAAATTTTTCCCTTTTTGCTCAGTACCTTGGAGGTCGAAACTGCTGTGCGGAGACTAGCTACGCGGAACTAACTTAGCAAGAAACTGTTAAATGGAACGTGAATCTACTCACGGTAATCGCTGCCGGGAGTGTCCAGCATGGAAAAGTGCGAACTACGAACGGTCCGCAGCGAAATCGAGGACGCTTCATGTCATTCATTCAGACCTCTATACTTTCGCAGGCGCTCCGCCGGCGATTGGCTGATCTTGGTCTGGCAACCCCGCTGTCCTAGGCCAAACGGCGTAGGACCGGTAGCTTTGCGTCCTCATCTTTCGATGAGTATGCCCGTGTAACCAGCGGTACTATGCTTGCCCGATTCCGCCGGTCCAATAAGTTAGAACGGTTTTAAGTGGCCAAACGTTACCTAGTTCTCATCTCGCGCATTTGTATGGGTCTGGTGGGTGTAATCCTCCTGATTGCATTCGCAAATGTCTGTGCCTACGCCTATTTGAGGCCCGCCCTGCCCGATGTCGCCGGTCTGCGGGACGTCCAGCTCCAGGTGCCGCTGCGCGTCTATACGCGCGACGGCCGCTTGATTGCCGCCATTGGCGACCAACGCCGCATTCCGGTGCGCTACGACCAGCTCCCTAAAAGGCTCATCCAGGCATTTCTGGCGACCGAGGACGACCGCTTCTTCCAACACCATGGTGTTGATTGGCAAGGGATTTTGCGAGCGGCAGTGGCCAATTTCAAAGCCGGGAGGATAAGTCAGGGTGCCAGCACCATCACCATGCAAGTGTCACGCGACATGTTCCTGACTCCGAAGCGGGATATGAAGCGGAAAATGAGCGAGGTTTACATCTCGCTGCTGATGGAAACCGAATTCACCAAGGAGGAGATCTTCTCCTTGTACGTGAACAAGATATTTCTGGGGCAACGCTCCTACGGGGTGGCCGCCGCCGCCGAGGTTTACTTCGGCAAAACCCTCGATCAGCTGAGCATCGCTGAAATGGCCACACTGGCCGGCATACCGACGGCGCCCTCGGTGGTGAACCCAGTAGCCAGCGCCGAAGCCGCAAAAGTCCGTCGCACCCACGTGCTGGGACGCATGCGGGAACTCAACTACATCACCCAGGCCGAATACGACCAGGCCATTTCCAGCCCGATGGAATCGCGTCTGCACGGTCCCACCATCGAGGTGGATGCCCCGTACGTGGCGGAAATGGTACGCAATGAGATGCAGGCCAAGTATGGCGACAGCATCTACACGGCGGGCTATCGGGTGTTCACGACCATCGACGCTCGCCTCGAGGGTGCCGCCACGGTCGCGTTGCGCACAGGACTGCTCGAATACGATCGCCGCCATGGCTGGCGCGGCGCCACCGCCAAGGTGGAATTGCCCACGACCTCCGCGGCGGCCGATCTGGAACTGGAATTGGAGGAATTCCCGGTGATCGGCGGATTGCGACCGGCCATCGTGCAAAGCGTCGAAGCGAAGACCGCCAAGATCTACGTCAAGAACCTGGGGTCGGTGATTCTGCCCTGGGAGAAATTGGCATGGGCGCGCCGCGAGCTGCCCGATGAGAAAGTCGATCGCGCGCCGGCTCAGGCTTCGGATATATTCAATCGCGGCGACGTGATCTACACGGTGGGCAATACCCGTGAATCGCTGCAATTCGTCCAAATTCCCGAGGCGCAGAGTGCGCTGGTGTCGGTGGACCCCAAGGACGGCGCGGTCGTCGCCTTGGTGGGCGGCTTCGACTTCTTCCAAAGCAAATTCAATCGCGTGACGCAGGCGCGGCGTCAACCGGGGTCGGGATTCAAGCCCTTCGTATACGCGGCGGCATTCGACAAGGGCTTTACGCCGGCGAGCGTCGTCATGGACGCGCCCATCGTGATCGACGAAGCGGGCATGGAACAGGCCTGGAGACCGAAGGAAAACGAAGGCAAGTTCTTCGGGCCCATCCGGCTGCGCGAGGCGATGACGCATTCGCGCAACTTGGTGTCGGTCCGGCTGATGCGCGAAATCGGCGGCGACTACACCTGGCACTACGTGCAGCGCTTCGGATTCGACAAGGCGCAGCTTCCCAACGACCTCACCATGGCGCTGGGCACGGCCTCGTTGAGCCCGTTGCAGATGGCCAATGCTTATGCCACCTTTGCCAACGGCGGCTTCAAAGTGACCTCGTACTACATCGATCGCATCGAGGATGCCGGCGGCAAAAGCTTGTTGCACGCGGAGCCGGCGCTGGCATGTTCGGATTGCGGCCGCGTTTCGGAACCGGCGGTGCCGGGTAAGGGCGGATCGAGCACGGGGTCGAGCCTGCTGGACGAGGGCCCCCACGATGGCAAGACGGTGATTCCGACGGCCAATCTGGCGCCGCAGGTCCTGCGGCCGCAGGTCGCCTATCTCTTGTCGGACATGATGGCTGACGTCATCAAGCACGGTACCGGAATGGGCGCCCGCGTGCTCAATCGCGACGACATCGCCGGCAAAACCGGCACCACCAACGATCAGCACGATGCCTGGTTCAACGGCTTCAATGGCGATCTCGTAACCACCGTCTGGACCGGGTTCGATCAGGATCGCTCGCTTGGGGCGGGCGAGGAAGGCGCACGCGCGGCCCTGCCGATCTGGGTGTATTTCATGCATGACGCCCTCGCCGGCGCGCCGCGGCACGGCGTCTCGGTCCCGGACGGCATCGTGACGGTGCGCATATCGCCGGAAACGGGGCTGCTCGCAAGCGCGGACAATCCCAACGGCATCATGGAGAAATTCATCGAGGGCAACCTTCCCAAGACCGAAATCTACGAAGGACCCAACAACCAGAATCCGATGACGGATGGTGACAAACCGCTATTCTAGTCAATTGGAAAAACTGGCCTGCGGCCGTTTTTCGGACATCAGCTCCGTTGCCGCCGGCAAAAGGCGCGACTTTTGCCCGGGGCGCGTAGCCGGCTGCCCCGTGGTGTACTAGTGTCTTAGGAGCCTGTTTTAAGTATGGCCAAGAAGTTCTCCCAGCGTGCCGAAGACCTGCGCCGAGCGCTCGCCCAGGAGGCCGCACGCATCATGGCCGAGCACGGCATCGAGGATTTTTTGCAGGCCAAGCGCAAAGCGGCCGACCGGCTGGGTGTCAACGATGTGGCTGTACTGCCGAAGAACATCGAGATCGAGGCTGCGCTCCGTGCACATCAACGGCTTTTCGGCCGTGACTCCCACGATCACACCCTGAAGGAACAGCGTCGCATCGCACTCGATACCATGCGATTGCTCGACGAATTCCAACCGCGGCTGGTCGGCTCGGTGCTGAACGGAACGGCGACCAACTACAGCGACATCAATCTGCATTTGTTCGCCGACCGTTCCGAATCCGTGGCGATCAAGCTTTTGGAGATCGGTATCCCTCACGAGTTCTACGAGCGCCGCGTCAAGATGGACGCCGAGCGCAGCGTGAATTATCCGGCCTTGAGGTTCGATGCCAACGGCCGCACCGTCGATGCCACCGTTTTCCCCATCGACGGCATCCGGCAGTCTCCCTACTCGCCGGTTGATGGGCGGCCGATGAAGCGGGCCGATCTGCGGGAAGTGTCGGAGCTGATCGACGCCAATTGACCGACTCACCCAACGTTTCCGCGGAAACGCTTATTCAGGGTTAATTTTCTTGAACACCCGTTAACGGAGGTATTAAGCTCGGCATGGGACCGCATGGCGCGCGACGAATGGCCGGAAGAGCCAACAAAAATAATCGGGTCTGCAATTGTTCGGGGGAACGGCACTGAATAGAAAAGGGGTGTGCGGGATGCGTACAGATCAAATAATGCGATTTTTCGTGCCTGCCGTTCTGGCGGCTCAATTTTGTTGCCCATCGATGTCCCGAGCTGCGGCACCGACCTCAGAAGGCGACACTTCGAACAGCGGCGCGCTGGAAGAGGTGGTCGTTACCGCAACCCGGCGCCAGGAGCGTTTGCAGGACGTTCCGGTCAGCGTCATGGCGTTCAGCCAGGAAAAACTGGACTCTCAGGGTCTGAAAAGCATTGATGACCTGTCGCGATTGTCCCCCGGGCTCAATTTTCAACGCAATGGAATGAGTTCGGCCGGCAACTACAACGACGAAGGTTCCGACATCAACATTCGAGGCGTCGACTCGACCGCAGGCACCGCGACCACGGGCATCTACATCGACGACACGCCGATCCAGACCCGCCATGTGGGCTTTGGTTCGGTCAACGCGTTCCCGCAGCTCTTCGACCTCGACCGCGTGGAAGTGCTGCGCGGGCCCCAGGGCACGCTCTTCGGCGCCGGCGCGGAAGGCGGCGTAGTGCGTTTCATCTCTCCGGAGCCGGATCTCAAGAAGTCTACCGGTTACGCTCGTGCCGACGCGGGGGTCACCGATGGCGGCTCACCCAGCTACGAGGGGGGCGTTGCGTTCGGCGCACCCATCATCGACGACGTGCTCGCATTCCGTGCGAGCGTCTCGTTTCGCCGCGACGGCGGCTGGGTCGACCGGGTTGGATATACTCTGTCGCCCGACAGTGCCGCGCTCACGCCCACGCCCATTTACAACGGCGCCACGACGCAACCAAACGCCAACTTCCAGGAAACCACAACGGCACGGCTTGCAGTCAAGTGGAAGGTCAACGACAACCTCGAGATCTCCCCGTCGCTTTACTACCAGCGTCTGCTGATCCATGACACTGCCGCATACTGGGTCGCCCTCTCGGATCCGAGCAACAACGTTTACCGAAACGGCAACGCGTTGACGAACCCGAGCAGCGACCCCTTCACACTGAGCGCCGTCAAAGTGAAGTGGGACCTTGGATTCGCAACGCTGCTGTCGAACACCTCGTTCTACGACCGAAATCAGAAATCAACCTCCGACTACACCCAGTATCTGCGGGCTACCTGGACCTTGTTCGCGGAACTGCCCAACACATTCCCGCCCCCGGGCGCCAAGGGCTATGCGTTATTCGAAGACGATCAGCGCAATTTTTACCAGGAGATCCGGCTTTCCTCCAATGATGCGGCAGCGCGTTGGGTGTGGAGCGGCGGGCTCTTTTTCTCGCACTTGAGCGAGAACGTGCCTGAGAGCATCATTGATCCGACGTTGGACTCCGAAGTCATCAATTACACGACGGCAACGTACGGCGCCGCCAACGCACTTTCGGTTTGTTACACGGAACAGCCGTGTCCGAACGGCGTGATCTACAACGGCCCGGTCGACCGCGTCGTCGACAAACAGATCGCAGTCTTCGGCGAAGCATCCTTCAAGTTCACGGATACCTTGAAAGCCACGGTCGGACTTCGTGCTTCGAAGCTGGATTACACCGGTACAGTGTGGGAAACAGGCCCCTTTCTCGGTACCACCATTGTCACCCAGGGCGGCGCCACGGAAAAGCCCGTGACGCCGAAGGTGGTGCTGTCGTGGCAACCCGATCGCGACGACCTCGTGTACATCAGTGCTTCAAAGGGTTTTCGGCCGGGCGGCCCCAATGTCGGCGTGGGGAGCATATGCGGATCCAACCTGGAGTCGTTGGGACTTCCGTTGGTGAACGGCCAGCGACAAGTGCCTGGACAGTTCTCGTCCGATACCCTCTGGAGCTATGAGATCGGCAGCAAGAACACCTTTCTCGACCACACCCTGCAAATCAACGCCAGCATCTTCTACATCGACTGGCGCAACATTCAGCAAAATGTCTACCTGCCGTCGTGCGGCGAACAGTTCACGGCCAATCTCGGCAAGGCCCGCAGCGAAGGGGGCGACATCGAAGTGCTCTACAAGCCGTTGGAGAGTCTCACCTTCGATCTGACGGCAGCGTATACCGACGCGAATTTGACCAAGACCTCTTGCGCGGGTGTGCTGTCGTACAACGGTTCCGGATGCAGTGGAACGGATCCCTCGACCGGGAAGGTGATCACCGGTTCGCCGATCGCAACCAACGGTGATGCTCTGCTCGGCGCACCGTGGTCGTTTACCGCTTCTACCGAGTACCACTTTCCGACATGGGAGGGGCGCACACCATACGCACGCCTCGATTTTCAGCATTCCACCGCGCAAAAGTCTCTCTTACAGGGTCAGGACCAGCGCAATGCGCTGTTCGATCAAACGCTTCCCGGTTTGCCGGTCGTCAACAACTTGTCGGCCCGCGCAGGACTCAGGTTCAACGGCTGCGACGTATCGGTTTATGGCAACAACCTGACCAACGCGCATCCGCTCATGTTCGAGGCAAGGGACATCGCCACAGGGCCGGGCGTACCGCCCGTCGATTTGCTCTACTTCGGCCGCGGCGTGCGGCCGAGAACGATCGGCATCACGGCGACGTACCGTTATTGAAGGGGCGGGCGCCTACTTGGCGCCCTTCTCCTGCCAAACCGCCAACGTGTCCGGTGAGCCCTGCGCGCGGACACCGTTGTCCATCAGGATATCGTCGGTGGCGCTCATGATGGCCTGCCTCGAGAAGACGAGGGCCTCACCGCCCTTTTGATCGAATTCGATGGTGACGAACGAATCCTTCAGATCGCGCAACACCGCGACCAGATGCGTCAGGCTCTTGATGCGGGTGCCGTTCACCGCATACACCACCGAACCCGCGGGATTGGAATAGCCGTTGGCAATCCTATGCGGAAAAAACGGTGAGGAAACCACAACGAGTTCCTGCAGATCGCCATCCGGCTCATCAAGGGCGCGAGTCACCAAGGGACTTTTCACCAAGCCCAACATGCGCATCAAGCCGGTATTGTTCTCCAGGCTGGACACCAGTTGCCAGGTTGCCGGCGAAAACACCAAGGGTCCATAAATAAAATAGGATGGGTAACTTCCCCGTAGATCCGTGACCAGCGTCGGGTGCTCTACCGACACCGGCAATTGGACGGCCAAGGTCTTGCCGCCGCGAACCACGGTCAACGGCAGTTTGCCGTTGACCGCCGTCTGCTGAATCAAATACCCGAAGCTCACGCGCAAATCCCTGTCGATCTTGACCATCCCCTGGTTGTCGATGGGCGCATTGCCGATGCGGCTCACGACATCCCATTCCTTCAGCGGATACGCGGCGTCGGAATGGGCAGGACGGTGAACCACCATGCCTTCGACGCTCTTGTCCAACTTCAAGTAGTCGCGCAGGGCGGGGTTCTCAAGCGTCTGCAGATCGTCGTACATCGCCGGCTTGCCGTCGTAGCGGCCATCCGCGATGTCCTTCAGGAACAGCTCAACCTCTTCATTGGGAATGATGTAGCCGATGTTCTGTGCGTCGCCGCCCAACTTGCTGAAGGCGAGGCCGATCATCTTGTCTCCCGCGATGGCGGGTCCGCCGCTGTTGCCGGGATTGATCGCGGCATCGACCTGGATGCGCAGCCCCGACACGGGATAGTTGTAGGAAACAAACTCGATGCGCGACACGATGCCCTTGGTGATGGACAGCGAGTTGCCTCCCGTGGGGAAGCCGTACGCCATGACCGCATCCTTGATGTGCGGCAGTTTGCTCGCGCGCGCGACCGCGGGATGCGTGTCGAAGAACGTCGGGTCGTCGAGTTGCAGGACGGCGAGATCGATGCCCGGGGCCACCGCCACCACCGTCGCCGGCACCTTGTCGCCCGCCGCGCTGGCCTGCACCTGTACCTGGCTCGCGTACAGCACGACGTGTGCGTTGGTCAGAATGCGTCTACCTTCGATCACGACCCCGGATCCGCTGACCTCGTTAGGCGCCTGCTTGGTCCAGGGCTTGAAGGGGTCGGGATAGCGCATGGTCGAAAAGACTTTGACCACGGAATTCTCGATCGCCGGCGACGGATCGACCGTCTGGGCGTGCGCCGCGGCACCCAGCGCGACCGAGACCGCCGCGCCGTGCACAATGAATAGGCCAAGAAAAGCCAGCCGTTTGGATCGTGTCATAAGAAGGATTCGCGTACCTATTTGCCGTCCACTGAGAAGGCGAGCAAAACGTTGCCCGGCTGGCCGTAACGTTGGCCATAACCGGAGTTGATGTAAACGACGCCGTTCACGATCGTCGCGCCTCCTTGATCCAAGGAGCCGCCGCTGGCTCTGATTCCGTTGACGGTCGGAAAATCCTTCGCGGTCTCGGTGTCCCACATGATTTTGCCGTTGATCGTCGAATAAGCGCGCAGATGGCCGTCCATGGATCCCGAAAAGGCCACCCCGGGGATGACGGTAACCGCCTGCGCCTGGGCATGCGCGCAGGCCTCGGGGCCCCAGGTGCACGCCGGCGACGGGGCGGCCGTGTACCACCGCTTGATTCCCGTTTTCATGTCGAGTGCGGCAAGGCCGCCCGACGTATTGTCGGGTTCCGCAACCAAGCCCGACAAGGCGACGTAGAGCCGCCGGTGGTCCGCGGCGGGACCCCATTCGATCCCGCCGGCAGCGTCGTCCTCGGCGACATTGGTTTGCCAGAGAACCTCGCCGCCACGATCGGGATCGAGCGCATACACGATACCCGACGTTTGCGCGGCCAGCAGGATCTGTTTGCCATCCGCGAGAGTACGCAGTATGGGTGAACTGGCGAAATCCGCGGCTCCCGCCTTATCGTGCCGGGGGAACTGCTTGGCCCAGCGTAGTTGGCCATCGTTCAAATCGAGCGCGATCACGGCGTCGGTCAACGGCTGAGCGAGGTCGGTCAACGATCCGCCCGTGCCCACGTACAGCAGACCGCGCTTGATGTCGATGGAGGGAGCCGCCGCGACCGCACCGCCAGCGGGCCCCAGTCCTTGACCTCCGGAGGCGCTTTTGCGATATGGCCGCGGCTCCTCGGAAATGGTGAAGGTTTTCCACAGCACGCGTCCGGTGGTCATGTCGAGCGCCGCGACGCTACCGCGAAAGCTGCAGCAGGAATAGGCCGCGTCTACCGCCGCGCTCTGCTCATTCGATGCGACCACGACATATAGCCGATTGCGATACAGCGTTGGTCCGCCGACGATGCGCGCCAGCGGGTGTGGGTCGACCACGGTCTTCCACAGCAATGTACCTCTCTGGGCATCCAGCGCATAGACCGCGCCGGTATCGTCGCCGAAGAATGCCGCGCTCGGCGCCTTCAGAATATCCAGATGCGCCAGAGTGAACTGACGCTTCGACTTTTTGGAGCCGCCATGCTTGCGCCGCGGGGCCGGCGCATATTTCGGGGCCGCAGCACTTCGCGGCGGAGCGAACTCCCCGATGGAAATTGCCGTCCGTGTTCCGGCGGGAGCGTCGAAGGTCCAGTACGTGCAGCCCGTTTTGGAATCGAGCGAATAGATGCGGCCCGCGGAACTCACGACGAACAGACGATCGTCGACCACCGTCGGTTGACCCGCTGCGGCGCTGCCTTGAAATCCGAACGCCCACTTCAGTGCAAGCTTGGGTACGTCGGAGGCGCGAATCGCGGGTTCCGGCTGGTACCGCGTATTTTCGACGTCGCGCCCCCACCCGTTCCACTGCGCGGAGCCGAGCGCCAGAGGGCTCGCGGCATCGGCACAGATGTTCTTCTCGGGGACGGCTTCGGCCGGTCCGGCGTGCGCGGCGGCGGCGAGCAGCAACGCGGCGAGCGCGACCGATCGAGCTGTAGTCCGAGGAAGCACGCGATCAGCGCTTTTCTATGGGCTGATAATCTCGTTGCGTAGGACCGGTGTAGAGCTGCCGTGGGCGGCCGATCTTCATGTTGGGATCCGACACCATTTCCTGCCAATGCGCCACCCAACCGGCCGTGCGCGCGATCGCGAACATGACGGTGAACATCGAACGGGGAATGCCGAGCGCGCTATAGATGATGCCCGAGTAGAAGTCGACGTTCGGGTACAACTTCCGGGATACGAAGTATTCGTCCTTGAGTGCAATTTCCTCGAGTTTGAGCGCCAAGTCGAACAACGGATTGTCGGTGCGGCCGAGCTTCTCGAGCACCCGGTAGCACATGCCACGGATGATCTTCGCGCGCGGGTCGAAATTCTTGTAGACGCGGTGACCGAAACCCATGAGTCGGATGCTGTCGGATTTGTCCTTGACTCTGCTAAGAAATTTGTCGATGTGCGCCACCGAGCCGATGCTGTCCAGCATGTCGAGCACGGCCTCGTTTGCACCGCCGTGTGCGGGCCCCCAAAGCGCCGACACGCCGGCGGAGATGGCGGCATAGGGGTTTGCACCAGTGCTGCCGGCCAGGCGCACGGTCGACGTGCTCGCGTTCTGCTCATGATCCGCGTGCAAAATGAACAATAGGTCCAGCGCCTCGGCCGCGACAGGGTCGATGGCATACGGCTCGCACGGCACCGCGAAGAACATATTGAGCATGTTCGAGCAATAGCGAAGGTCATTGCGCGGATAAATGAACGGCTGACCGAGCGTGTGCTTGTACGCCGCGGCCGCGATGGTGGGTAGCTTCGCGATGATGCGGTGCGCAAAGATTTCGCGGTGACGCGGGTCATTGATGTCCGTCGTGTCATGGTAGAAAGCTGCCATGGACGCGACCACCGCCGACACCATGGCCATCGGATGAGCGTCGTGGTGGAATCCTTGGAAAAAACGCAGCAACTGCTCGTTGACCATGGTGTGCCGCATGATGGAATCGTGAAATGCGGAGAGTTCCGCTTTCGTGGGCAGGCTGCCGTTGATGAGGAGGTTGGCCACCTCGAGGAAGCTCGATCGTTCCGCCAGTTGTTCCACCGGATACCCGCGGTATAGCAGCACTCCAGCATCGCCGTCGATATAGGTGACCTTGCTCTCGGTGCTGGCGGTGGCCATGAACCCGGGATCGAACGTAAATACATTCAGATCCCTGGTCAAATGGGAGATGTTGAGCACCTCGGGACCGATGGTGCCTGAGATGGAATCGAGTTGAGCGGACTTACCGGTGGCGAGATTTTTCAGTTCGTATTTCGTGCTCATGCGCTTTTCCGACGGATAATGGTACGTTCGATATGGAACCACGCAGCGTTGCATGGTCGTACCGGGGAATCAAGGGCGGGCGGCCAGCTGCGCCCGGCGAGGGGCAGGCGGCTAGCTGCGCCGACCAAGGGCCGGCGGCGTCGCGAACAGCGCGGCGGCCATGAACGGATGACTGAGGGAAAAGCACGCGCGGAGGGGCTCCGCGCATGCCCGCGAAACGGCCGGAAAATCAGACTTTCGCGGTGGCTGTCCCGTACTTCTTGCGGAACTTGTCCACTCGACCGCCGGTGTCCACAATCTTCTGCTTACCGGTGTAGAACGGATGGCAGTTCGAACAGACTTCAACCTGCAGATCTTGGCCGATCGTAGAACGGGTGGGAAACGTATTTCCGCACGTGCAGGTGACGGTGATTTCTTTGTATTCAGGATGGATGCCGGCTTTCATAGGAACCTCATGTATCTTTTGACGGCAGAATCGATAAAACCCAAACTCGTTGGGAGGCCAATTTCGTTTGGCATCAACTTAAGTTTGCTGGAAAATTATCGCCACGCCAGGTAGTGCCCGTTCAAACGGGCCGACCATAATACTTTAAGCGCGGTTTGTTGGGCAATGGGGTATCGACTATCCGCTGTGTAAAGTAATTGCAATGTTGTCCACAATATCTGTGGATAACTCTGTGGACGAGGCAGGGCTCGCGCGCTTCGCTCAGCAGAAATTCCCATAAATGTTAACTTGGTCAAAAAATAGACAAGCTTGTTTTGTCATATTTTTCAATGTCTTGTAGGCCTCATCTGACCTAATGCAGGCGCAATGTGCTGTAGGTACTGCTTTGTGCGAGAGGTCGCTGGCTGTGTGCATAAGCTCATTCGAGGAAACGCGACTGCAGATCGTTTAGGAATCGTCTGCCAAAATCTGTCGGCTTCCATCCTACATCCGAGGCCTCGACCAGGCCCCGGGCCGCCGAATCGTGCATTGCGCCCCTGAATGCCGCAGTTTCAAGACCGGTGCGCGACTCGAAACACTCATTGGTAAACCCGTCATTGAGCCGCAATGCATTCAGCATGAATTCGAAGGGAAGATCGGCGACTGCGATGAAATTGCGCTCCCCGATGCCGACGCTGGACTCGGCGACACGTTGTTGAAAATCGCGCGGCTGCTTTGGCTTCGCCGTGCGCAGAATTTTGTCGGGCAGCCGCAGGCTCAACTTCCCATGCGCGCCGGCGCCTAGCCCTAAGTAGTCGCCGAACAGCCAGTAATTGAGATTGTGCCGGCATTGGTAGCCGTCGCGGGCGTATGCGGAAACCTCGTATTGCCGATAGCCGGCCGCCGACAGCAGCGCCTGGCATTCGGTTTGTATCCGCCACGCCGCCTCATCGTCGGGCAGCGGGGGCGGGCGCGCGTGGAACACGGTGCCGGGTTCGAGGGTCAGCTGGTAGTAGGAAATATGCGTGGGGCCGAGCGCGCACGCGGTTTTCACATCGACGGTCGCCGCGTCGAGCGTTTGATCGGGCAACGCATACATCAAATCCAGGTTGAAATTTACGATACCCGCGGATCGCAGCTCTTCCACCGCGCGATGAGTGTCGTCCGCCGTATGAATGCGCCCCAGCCGCTCGAGGGCAGCCGCCGAGAAAGTCTGTGCCCCGAGCGAAATCCGATTGATCCCCGCGTCTCGGTAGCCGGCGAAACGACCGCGTTCAACGGTGCCCGGGTTGGCTTCCAGCGTGATCTCAGCGTCGGCCGCGAACTCGATGCGCTGCCGCATTGTGCGTAGCAGCCAGGCGAAGTCGTCAGGGTCGAACAAGCTGGGGGTTCCGCCGCCGAAGAACACGGTGTCGATTCTGCGGCCCGCAACCAGCGGTAATTCCGCATCGAAGTCGCGTATGAGCGCGTCCAGATATGCGCGATCGGGCTTCGCCGACTTCAGCTGGTGTGAATTGAAATCGCAGTACGGACACTTGCGCACGCACCAGGGCAAATGAACGTACAGCGCGAGCCCGTTCACGTGCGCGCCTCCAGCCGCTCCCGCAAGAGCCGGAGCGCCGTCGCCCGGTGGCTGCGGCGGTTTTTTTCACGGGGATCGAGTTCAGCCGCCGTCATCTTCAATTCAGGCAGCCAGAAGTGCGGGTCATATCCAAAACCCGCCGACCCTCGGGGCTGGTCCACGATCAAGCCTTCCCACACGCCCTCGGCGGTGAGCGGCGCCGGGTCCGCGTCGCCGGCGACGAAGACCAAAACACAGCGGTAACGCGCACTGCGCGATTGCGGTGGAGTCATCTTTAGTGCCGCGAGCAGCTTGGTGTTGTTCGCGGCATCATCGGCGTCCGCGCCTGCATACCTCGCGGAATAGATGCCGGGAGCCCCACCCAGAGCATCCACCTCGAGCCCGGAGTCGTCCGCGATCGCCGCCGCGCGCGCGGCGGTTGCGGCGTGCCGGGCTTTGAGAAGTGCGTTCTCGAGAAAACTCGCGCCTGTCTCCTCGGGTGCGGCTATGCCGAGATCCCCTTGCGCGACGACATCGAACGGCAAGCCGGCCAGCAACTCCCTAAATTCGCGCAGCTTGCCGGGATTGCCGGAGGCGATGACCAGCCGCTCACGCCGCGCGTGCACTGAGCTGGGCGGCATGCAGCCGGGAGATGCCCTGGGAGGCGAGATCCAGCATCTGATCGAGTTCATGGCGACGGAACGCGTGGCCTTCGGCGGTGCCCTGCACCTCGACGAATGCGCCGCCGCTGTTCATGACCACGTTCATATCGGTTTCCGCATTCGAATCCTCCGCATAGTCCAGATCGAGCACCGGCGTGCCGCGGTAGATGCCGACGGAGACGGCGGCGACCTGGCCGTGTAGGGGATTCGCACTCAGGGCGCGTTTTTTCAACAACGTGTCGATGGCGTCCGCGAGTGCGACGAAGCCGCCGGTGATGGCCGCGGTGCGCGTTCCGCCGTCCGCCTGCAGCACGTCGCAATCCACGGTGACCGTGCGCTCGCCCAAGCCCTTCAAGTCGACCACGGCTCGAAGAGCGCGGCCGATCAGGCGCTGGATTTCCTGCGTCCGGCCGCTTTGCTTGCCGCGTGCCGCCTCGCGCGCCGACCGGGTATGCGTGGCCCGCGGCAGCATGCCATATTCGGCGGTGACCCAGCCTTGGTTTTGCCCGCGCAGGAACGAGGGCACGCTTTCCTCGATGCTCGCCGTGCACAGCACCCGGGTGCCACCGAAGCTCACCAATACCGAGCCTTCGGCGTGCTGCGTATACCCGCGCACGAAGGAGAGGGCGCGCAGTTCATCCGGCGCCCGGCCGCTCGGCCGTACTACGCTCATGCAGCCCGCCAACGCAGCGCCGCGGCGCTCGTGTTGTCGCTGTACGGGGCGGAGGCGGCCACTGCTTGAGTGCCGAGGTCGGTCAACGAATCACGCAAGGTTTTACCCGCCGTTTGCGCGAATCGCGCCAGATCCTGGTCTTTGAGATTGGCCCACAGGCCGTCGGTGCACAATAACAGCATGTCGCCCGGTTTCAGGCGCCGGCGAGTGGAAATGCTCATCTCGGGTAGCGCAGCGTCGCCGCCGAGACAGCACTCGACGTAGTTGCGCATCGGGTGCCCGTGGACTTCCGCCTCGGTGATCAGACCCTCGCGCAGCAGCACTTCGACGTGGCTGTGGTCGCGCGTACGCTCCAATACCTGCGCCTGCCGCAATTGATAGACACGGCTGTCGCCCACATGCGCCCAATAGGCCGCGCCTTCCTGCACCAGGCACACCGCGCAGGTGGCGCGCGGCCGCGTTTCGACGCCGAGGCCCACTCCGAGCTTCACGACTTCCTCATGCGCTCTTCCCAAGGACAAATGCAAGAATCCCAGCGGATCGAAAATCGGGTGCGGCGTCTGCCAGAACAATTCCAACAGCGTCGAAAGCGCCGTCTCCGCGGCTCGCGCACCTTCCGCATGACCGCCCATCCCATCGATGACGACCAACAGGACGGCGTGCTCGGCCGCCGCAACCGCGACCCGGTCCTGATTTTCGTCGCGATGGCCGATCAGGCTCACGTCCGCGGTCTCGATCTGCAATGACAGCTCCTTGGGGACTCGTTAAACTGAACGCTGATATTATGGCCGAATTCGGCTTCAGGCCCCTATGATTCGTAGCATGACCGGCTTTGCGCGGCGCGAGCGGCAGTTTCCCTGGGGACTGCTGTCGTGGGAACTGAAAACGGTCAACCATCGTTTCCTCGAGATCGGCTGCCGCTTGCCGGAGGATTTTCGCAGTGCGGAAGCGGATTTCCGGCAAACCATCGCCGGTGCCGTCAAACGCGGCAAAGTGGACGTTTCCCTGCATTTCCGTCCAGCCGTGGCGGCGAGTTCGATCGAGGTCGATGCCGACCTACTCGGCAGCCTCACCCAGCGGGCGCAACAAATCGCCGCGGCGGCGGGCTCCGCGGCGCGGATCGAGGTTTTGGATCTGCTGCGCTGGCCGGGCGTGATGCGCGACGACACTCGCGACACGACCGCGCTGATCGCGGCCGCGCAAACGCTGCTCGGCGAGGCCCTGGCGGAGCTCACTCGATTTCGCGACAGCGAGGGCGGCCGACTGCGCGACGCCCTCGAGCAGCGTTGCGCGGGATTGCTGGATTTCGCCGCAATGGTTGCAGAAAGGCTGCCCGAGGTCCGCGCCCGCATGCGGACGAAGCTGCTGGATCGCATCGCCCAATTGGTGGCCGAGGTCAACCACGAGCGACTGGAACAGGAACTCGCCATCTTGGCGCAGCGGCAGGACGTCGACGAGGAACTCGATCGGCTCCGCGGCCACGTGACGGAAGTACGCAAAGCGTTCACCGTCCAGGAACCCGCAGGCCGGCGGCTGGATTTCCTGATGCAGGAACTCAACCGCGAAGCCAACACCCTCTCTTCCAAATCGCAGGACATCGAAACCACGCGCGCTGCCGTCGACATGAAAGTTCTGATCGAGCAGATGCGCGAACAGGTGCAGAACGTCGAGTAGCGTCCATGGCCGTTTGGGCTCGCCGAGCCTGGCTCCGCATTTCTCTATAAATCAAGCAATTAATGACCGTCGATCTCCATGGACCTCCAGGACCGGCGGCGTTAATGTTGTTGCTTGGCGCGTAGAAAGATCGCCGGCATCGACACTTTGAACGCGGCCCTCGCCACCGTCGACCATGGGCTGGACGCATTCACGAATTCACGACCTGCGGCGCACCATGCGCACGCATTTGTCCTCGCTGGGCATTCGCAGCGAGGTGGCGGAGCGTTGCCTCAACCACAAACTGCCCGGCGTCCAGGGCGTCTACAACACGCACGATTATTTTGCGGAGCGCAAAGCCGCGCTCGAAACGTGGACGGCGCTCCTTCTGGAGATCGAGCGCGGCGAGCGGAAGGTGGCGCCCCATGCGATCCCGTCGCTCCAACTCGTAACGCCGGAGCTTAGGAAGCACCAATGCGCAACCCAGTCGCCCCAGAACAGATCACCAGCGCCATCCTCGTGCTACGCGGCCATCGGGTGCTGCTCGATGCCGAGCTCGC
Source organism: Gammaproteobacteria bacterium (assembly GCA_034667965.1). GTDB lineage: Bacteria > Pseudomonadota > Gammaproteobacteria > Steroidobacterales > Steroidobacteraceae > Bog-1198. The sequence continues at coordinate 678 of JAXDQI010000288.1, read as the reverse complement.
CGCCCTCTATGGTGTGACTACCAAGCGCCTCAACGAGCAGGTCAAGCGCAATGCCGCGCGCTTCCCGGCGGATTTCATATTCCGCCTGAACCGTACCGAGACAGTAGCTCTGAACCGGTCGCAAAATGCGACCGGTTCCTAGAAGCACCGCGATCCGCGCTTCGCGCCTTCGTCCAGCTCCGAGAGATGCTCGCTTCGAACAGGGAACTGGCCCGCCGCTTCGCACAACTCGAAACTCGGCTCACCATCCATGATGAAGCTATTGCCGCCATCCTTTCCGCCACTCGCCAGCTCATGCACCCGCCTGTCCCGAAGCGCCGGCCTATCGGCTTCACAGCGGAACTTCGCGAGAAGGTGTAACGAATCCAGAGACGGCGGCATTTGTATTACAACAGCGGCCTAGTGCCTATCCTGCCTTCATTCCGATTCGCAGCGTTGTCGCACTCAATTGTGTGTCCCTGATCGGACCCCGACGAGACCATCATAAGGGACCGCTATAGTCCTGTTTGTTCCCGAAAAATGTGACTTTGGATTCCTCGATCAGTTTATTGGGTTGCGTTCGGCCTTTCGAACACGCGCACGGGCGGCGTGCTAATAACAACATCTTGATCTCGAAAGTCATCCGGTATGTCCTGAGGTCCCCACGTATGACACTCAAGCGTAAGTTCATGATTGCTC
>JAXDQI010000287.1:0-7941 GCA_034667965.1 Gammaproteobacteria bacterium | reverse complement strand
CTTCGACAACAAGGTGGACGCGGTTCGCGCGACCGTCGGATTGCGCGGCGACATCGTCCAGAGTTGGACCTGGGAGACGGGGTTCGTCTACAGCCAGAGCGAACTAGAGCAGCGCCAATCCAATCTTCTGTACAAACCCAATATTCCGTTGGCCATCGCCGGCGGGTTCGACGCCGCCGGCAATCCGGTGGCCGGCGGCGCTTACAGCAGCGTCTACAGCGGCTATTCCCTGGCCGGACCGAAGGTCATCCAGCCGGCGCTCGATCCCTTCGCCCGCGGCGCGACGCTCAATGAAGCAGCCCTTGCCAATCTCTACGGAACTGAAGCCATCAAGGCGAAGAGCGAGTTGACCTCCCTGGACGGCCACGTCACCGGATCGGTCTTCGATCTTCCCGGCGGACCGATCGTCGTTGCGGTCGGGGCAAGCGTGCGCCGCGAAACCCTCTCTGGGAACGCCGATGCGAATGGCCGGGTCACGGATCCGATCACGGGCTTGGTGACGGGCAACGCGCAGCAGTGGCTGGGCGGCACGTACGCCGATCCGTTCAAGAGGCATCGGGACATCGAAGCACTATTTGCCGAGACCCGCGTTCCGATCACGAGAGCGCCCCAGGGCATTCCCGGCTTCGCCGAACTCGACTTGATAGCCGCTGTACGCGGTGAGAAGTACAGCGACGCCGGGCGCTCCACGGTGCCGAAATATGGATTCCGGTGGCAGCCGTTCGACAAGCAGGTCACTCTGCACGGGGACTACTCGAAATCCTTCAGCGCGCCGAGTCTTTATGCGGAGTACGGACCTACCGATACGCGGCAGGTGGGAGCGGGAGTCATCCAGGGCGTTTTTGGCTCAAACTACACGGGACTACCGTTCAACGGCGAGGACGGCAACAACCCGAACTTGCAGCCGGCGACCTCGACGTCGCGTTCCATCGGCATCCTGATTCAGCCCAATGCAATCGAGGGCCTGAAGATAGCGGCAGACTTCTCCTCGATCAGCCTGCAGGGGTTCGCGGGCGGCATTGGTTTCAACACCATTCTGGCGAGCATCGATGCGCTGGGTTCGGCGTCGCCGTACTTCAACAATCTAGCCGTCGACAATTTTGCGGGCGGTGCCGGCGCATCGCAACCCTTCGTCACTCCGGGTGCACTGAAGTCATTCTTGACCAATGCGGCCACGGGCAAGGGCGATCCGACCCAGGCGAATCGCTTGTACGTGATCGATCAATTCAGAAATCTGGCGACGTTGACCGAGCATTCCTACAGCATCAATGCCTCGTACACCATGCCCACGGAGCGTAACGGTACTTTCATCTTGTCCACGGTGGGCGCGATTTTCACTGATTTCAATTTTCAGGCCTTGCCCGGCTCGACATATATTCAATACGCCGGCACGACCAACAACGCGGGCGGCAGCGGAGGCTTCGGCGGAACGCTGCCCAAGTATCGCTTCTTCACGACACTGGATTGGACGTACCGCGACATTGATCTGACGTTGAGCAACACCTACGTTTCGAGCACGGTGGACACCGGCCTCAACGGCACCTCGACGCCGACCATACCGGTCAGCAGCTACACGGCATGGGACGCGCGGGCCGCCTACGATTGGCATTTCGGCGGCAAGGACTCGAGGGTCATGACGTTCGCGCTCGGCATCAACAACATTGCGGACAGGATGCCGCCGCTGGCGCCTCGATCGTTTTTGGACAACAACGCCGATGTTTCGACCTTTTCGCCGATCGGTCGGTTGATCTACGGCACGGTATCTATCGCCTTCTGAATCACTTCATCTCAATAGGATACTCATCATGTTGGACGCGTCTAGAAAGGTTTGCGGTTGGATGGCGGCGGCTGTATTGAGTGTGGCTGGCGTTTCCGCGCTACATGCAGAGGACACGCGGGAGGCGGCGGCCGCCGGCCTGCGGGCGGTGGATCCGAAGGAGATGGACCCGGACTACAAGACGGACGCGAAATTCGCGCAGAAGCTGGTCGACGAAGCGCTCGCGAAGCATCCGGAAGTGATCCTGCTCGCTATTCATGCAGGCGCGCCGAAGTACGACATCATCGCCTCGAATTTCGGCCGCATCGGCAAGCTGGGCGATGAGGATGATCTGCGCGTGGTCGTGAAAGGCACGAAGAACCTCGAATTAAACAAGACCGGTACGCACTTCGAAGATGAGCTGCCCCTCAAAACGCGGGGCGGCAAGAGGATCGGCGCGATCGGCGTGGTTTTCAACTATAAGCCGGGCGACGACAAGCTCGCGTTGGACAAGATTGCGGTCGAGATTCAGAAGGAGATGCAGGCACAGATCACGAGCAGCAAGACCTTGTTCGGGCCCGTGAAGTAGTCAGATTCGTCATGTGTCGTTCGGCACCCTGTTTTTTGTGCGTCCGTCACGGAAGGAATGCTCCGGCTCCTACGTAAAGCGCCTGCTTGGGTTCACTTGGCAGGCACGAACAGCGCCGCAAAATTCGGAATCTGCTTTTGCAGATCGTCGCGCAGCTTGGTTCCCGCCACGAAGAAATCCAGATCTGTTTTGCCGCTGTTCACGAGGTTCTTGTACGCGATGACGATCAACCCGATGTTCTCTCCCGCCGCGTCACGGAGTGGAGTTTGCACCACGAATTTTCTGATGGCATCTTTGGTGCGGTGCCAGCGGGGATCGAGGAGAGTGACGCCGGTTTCGATGACCATCACGTCATCCGGATCATCCGGATTCCCTATCCTATCCAGATACGACCCGCCGAACATCGTGTACGTCTTGGGGGCCGCCCCGGGAGGCACGCCGTGAAACGTCACGCTGATGAGCTCGGGGAACGCCGCCATGATCTGCTCGGTCAGCGTTTGCACATACAGCTTTGCTGCCGGCGGAGTCCAGTTCTTGGGCTTCTCCGGCGCTGCCACAGTGGCGGTGGCTCCGACAGCGCAAATGGACGTGGCACCGGAAATACAGAGAGCTATCGCAAGCGCGCTGCTTTGCAGAGTGGAAAGATTTTTCATAGAGCACCCAATTTTATTGAAAGTTAACTGCTTGGCGGGATACGCGGTGACATGGGAGTCGGGGCGAGTTGTTTAGGTTCGTGGACTCTAACGCCACAAGCTGAACGGTACCTAAATGATTGCCAAGAATTGGTACTCCCCATGCAGGGCGGATACGAGGCCTGGTCGCGGGGCTGCGCGGATTGTGCTTGGGAGGTCAATTATTTGGGACGGCTGCCCGGAAGCATTCTGCGCAGCACCCCATCGCGGAGAATGAAATGATGAACGAGCGCCGCCAGTGCGTGCGCAGCCGCGAGAATGAGTAAAGCATTGGCAAACGTCCCGTGGAGATTTTCGATGGTCGGCTTCAGCTGTGGATTGCTCGCAAAGAGCTTCGGAATCCTGAACACGCTGAAGAGGGAGTCGCCGCGCGCCCAGGCGTTCGAGATTCCGAGCAGAATGACCGCGGCGAGGCCGGCATATAGCGCCCAGTGCACGATTCTGGCTGCGTGGCCCGCAACTCCGTCGTTCGCCCGCGGCGGGCGCCGGCTCGAGCGGGTCCGCCAGACAATGCGCGCCAGCAGAATGAATCCGAGGAGCACGCCGAGGACGATGTGGACAGATCGAACCGCGATTTTCGGCGCTCCCTTGGGGAAGAAGTCGATGACCTGGGCGAAGGCCCACAGCACTCCCACAAGGGCGGCCGTCACCCAGTGCAGCTGAATCGTCCATCGATCATAGGACACATCGGGCGCAAGGACTTGAGCAACGGTCTGCACCGCCGATCCGCCCTTCATTCGGGAGGACTCACTGCCCATAGGACGGCGGCCCTGAACAGCGCCAAGCCTTCAGGGCGCATCTGATCGAAGGTGTCCTGCCAAAGAAAAAAGCTTACGCGGCGGGCCGGAGCAAGGAACTCTCCGTTCATCGTTGCTCCCTTCTCATACGCGAAGATCGCGGCCTTCTCGGGCTCTCCCCGCAGCGTCGCGATGGTCACGGCGCCCAGGCCCGGCTTGCCCCAATTCATTTTGCAGTGCTCGTCGGTCAGGACGTTTTGAATTCCGGCCGCGAGCCCGGCGGCGAGCGGATGCGGCGCGTTCACCAGCCAGATGAAGCGCTGCTCATCATCCGTACCGTAGTCGCGACCGTTCTTGAGGTCCGTCATGCCCAGTTCGCCAATTAGATCATTTTCGAACGTGAGCAAGGGTACGGATACATAGCGGTACTTCGCGTCGACATCGACCGCATCCACCGACTCGGAAATGATGACGAAGTCCCGAGTTTTCGCCGCGTCGACCGGCGTGGCCTCGTTCGCCCCCGTGACCGTAAAGCCGAGCGATCGCAGGAATTGCATGGCGTCCTCGTCGTTCTTGCGCCAGGACTCTAGTTGCGCGATGCGCTTCGGGTCGGTCGGCTCCGCCGTCCGCGCCTTCTCGAGCTTGGTCTGGTTGTAAACGTACACAACTTTCTTGCCGTGCGCGGCATTCGGGTTAACTGTCGCAGCCCGCGAGGCTGACGGGACGCCGATGAGCAGCGACGCAAGAACCACGATGACCTGACGGCGGAGGTGCTGGATTTTCATCGCGCGACCCTATACCGGAATCCTGAATGCCGCCTGAATAAGCGGTGAGCGCTAACCTGAGCGCCACGCGTCAGAATTTCACAAGCCATTGATTGGTCGCGCGTTTCTGATGGGTAAGAGGTAGGAAATTAGCGATCTCCGAGAAAATGACGTCGCCAAAGATGGCGAGACGGCCCTCGTTCTTAAGATGCGCCCAATTTCGGATGCGTGAGCAAATCCGCCTCGTGGGTAGTCTGCGGCTCAGTCGGCCAGCTTCGCGGGCGGAAAGAGCAATTTGTAGCTGCGCTGATCCTCTTGAAAGGCGTTGCAGCGCGCGAGCGATTCGCGCAATTGCGCTCGCGGCAACGAATAATCGAAGGCTGCGGACCAGCGCTGAACGCGGCCCAAGGCACTTATTAGCGGTTCGGCAATGCGGTTGTGGCTCAGCGCCTTCAAGGGCAGCAGGTAGTCTTCCCGGTAGACCGTCGGAATAATGATTCGGCTCAAAGCGCGCGCGCTCAACATGCAATTCATGGCGAGCCGCGCCGTGCGGCCGTTGCCGTCGCTGAACGGGTGCACTTCGGCTACCACAAACATGGTCATGATGGCCTGGGCAAGCGGATGGGGCAGGGCGCGTATCCGTTCGAATCCTTCCCGCAAGCTCCCGACAACAAGTTCCGGTACGACGAAGTACGTGCTGCCGGCCTGATTGGCCTTTTCTTTCCATTCTCCGGGTTTTCTGTCCGCTCGCTTTTGCATGACGAGCGCGTTGACGTTCTGCAGCCACACAAGAAATTCATCGGCGTTTTGCGGCGGACGGTCCCGCCAGGGGGTGGTCGTCGCTGCGTGGAAGGTACCTAAGATGTCATGCGAGTCTTCATCACGGTTCTCGATGATCTTTCCCTCGAAGATGATGGATTCCGCCTCCTCGACCTCGAACGTCGTTCCCTCGATGTAGTTGGAGAAGTACGCCTCAAAGAACGCGAAATCCTCGCGCGCGACGCCCGCGGGCGCGGGATCCTCGATGCTTTCCAATGCGGATTGATTGAGCGCAGTGAACAGCGCATCGAAGATTTCCAGCCGATGAGGATCGTAGGGACGGCCCGCAGCCCGCGCTAAGGCCTGCTTGGCGGTCAAGATTTTCGCCTCGTGCGTACCGAGCAGCGCGCCGATAAGGTTATTCAGACGTTTTAATTGCGCGTCGTAACCCAGAGATGGGGCGATTTCGCGCGCGTGATCGCGCAATTGGTCCAGACGCTTGGGGCCGCCGACCATCAGAATGCGGTCAAGCGCCGCCTCGAGGGTCGGTTGCGGTAGCACGCGACCACTCCAGCCGCGCCCGCGCGTGAGATTCTCCAAGAATCGCCGCGGATCACTCGCCAGATACAGTTCGCCGAAGCGCGAATCCGGCGCAGGAGGTTCAAGTCGAGGGCCGGGCCCCGGCACGATGTGTACCGTCAATCCCGGCAATTGCAGGTCGCGTCGGGTCTTGCCGCGGGTGATGGAGAGGCTGCCCTCAAAGGGCCGGCTGTCGAATGCAGAACGATGCGAGATCACACCGCCCGGCAGCAGATGTCCGACGATGGTCTGCCAGTGCCGCAAGACGATGGATTCCGGCGGGCTGTCTACGTTGGACGTGTAGATGCTGGGGTACAATCGCTTGAGTACGCCCCCGGCCGCCAGCCGGCGCGCGCGCCGGGCGGCCGCCGGATCAGTCTCGGCGATCAGGACGAGTTCGGGCATCGTGTCCGCCATGGAGATCATTCGGTTACTCGGCAGGGTCTAAATGTCCGTATTATGCCCTATTCTAAGCATTATTGTCCGTAAAATACCGAATAGTTGATCCGGCGCCGGGCCCTCCGGACCGCTCGCTTCTCGCGGCAGTTCGACCGCCAGTGCGATTCCATCGAGTGGCGGGTGCCGCGGAGTTCCCGCCAACCGGCCGTCTTGCTTCGCGTCGAGCGAGGAAGTTACCGATGTGACCGGATTTACGGTTCCCGAAACCAACCAGTGACGCGGGGGAGGGACGCTGCCACTCAACTAATGCGAGGCCGAACCATTGACTGGCCCCATGCGTAATTGAACGCGGGCTTCGGACCGGCTGGCGACCATGATCTTCCAGGGAGACTGCCTATGGCTGCTCTGAAGGCCGGTGCCAGAACTTTCCGACAACCGAGTGGGCTCCAGCATCGAGGCGGTCTCCTCGGCGCAGGGATCGCCGTGCGGTTCGGCGTCTTAGGCCTTGTGCTCACCGGCTGTGGGCATAAGGCCCCGCCGCCGGCCCCGCCACCGCCGAAAGTCTCGGTCGTCACCGTGCAAGCTCAGGCGGTGCCGATCACCACCGAGCTTCCCGGACGCGTGGCGGGCTATCGTACTGCCGACGTGCGACCGCAGGTCAACGGCATCATTCTGAAGCGGCTGTTTGTCGAGGGCAGCGACGTCAAAGCAGGGCAGCAGCTCTACCAGATCGACCCGGCGCCCTACCAGGCCGGCTACGACAGCGCCGTCGCGGCGGCTGCTTCCGCCCGGGCACTCGCGGAGCGCTACAAGCCGCTGGTCGAAGCGAATGCAGTCAGCAAGCAAGATTACGACAATGCCGTGGCCTCGCACCTGCAGGCGCAGGCGGCGGTGGAAACGGCACGCATCAATCTGATCTACACCAGAGTGCTGTCTCCGATCACGGGCCGCATCGGCCGTTCGTTGATCACGGAAGGGGCGCTGGTCACCGCTAATCAAGCCACCGCGCTCGCCACCGTCCAACAGCTCGACCCGGTGTACGTGGATGTGACCCAACCAACCACGACCGTGCTGCGCTTGAAAAGGGAAGCCGCCGCGGGACTGCTCAAGCAAAACGAGGCGGGACAGGCCCAGGTGCGGGTACGGCTGGAAGATGGCAGCGACTACTCCCGCCCCGGCACACTGGAGTTTTCCGAGGTGACGGTGGACCAGGGCACGGGCTCGGTCACGCTGCGCGCGCTGATGCCCAATCCCGAGCGTCTGCTCCTGCCGGGCATGTTCGTGCGCGAAGAGATTCAGGAAGGCGTGCGTCAGGATGCCGTGCTGGCGCCGCAACAGGGCATCAGCCACGATCAGAAAGGCGCGCCCAATGCACTCCTGGTGGGTCCGGACGATACCGTCGAGCTGCGGATTCTCGAGACCGATCGCGCTATCGGCGATCAATGGTTGGTGACGTCGGGGCTCAAACCCGGGGACCGCGTCATCGTCGAGGGGATCCAGTCGGCGAAGCCCGGCGCCAAGGTGGCGCCCGAGGAGTATCGGCCGGCGGATGAGAAGACGGCGCAGCCGCGACCCGCGACCGCTCAGGACTCCGCAAAGTAGGGCGCCGGCCATGGTCAACTTCTTCATCGACCGCCCGGTTTTTGCGTGGGTACTCGCCATCGTC
>JAXDQI010000286.1:0-5036 GCA_034667965.1 Gammaproteobacteria bacterium | reverse complement strand
AGGTCCATGGCGGCGCGATGCAGGGCATCGGCCAGGCGCTGATGGAGCAGGCGGTCTATGACCCGAAGGACGGCCAGCTGGTCACCGGAACGTTCATGGATTACGCGCTGCCGCGCGCCGCCGATGGGCCGGCCTTCGTGTTCGAAACCCACAACGTGCCCTGCAAGACCAATCCGCTGGGCGTCAAGGGTGCGGGCGAAGCAGGCGCAATCGGCTCCTGTCCGGCCGTCGTCAATGCGATTATCGATGGGTTGTGGCGGGAGTATAAAATCGACCACATCGATATGCCGGCGACCGCCGAGCGGGTCTGGATCGCGATCCGCGAGCATCAGCGGCGGCACAGCCTGTGACATCCCGCCAAGTCTTGATTGTCATTCCGGGGCGCTCGGTCAGCGACAAAATTGACTAGTCAATTTTGTCGCTGAGCGGGCGAACCCGGAATCCATAACCACGATTGGGGGTTATGGATTCCGGGCCTGCGCATCCAAGTCGGCTGTTGCCGACTTGGACAATGATAATGCCGAACTCGGGTAAACCCGAGTTCGGTGGCGCATCCCGGAATGACGAATGGTGTTGGAATTAATCGCCCAAGGCGGGGTTAGGCGTTACGATGGCCGGAGTCGGGTTCGAACTGCCGGCGGATTAGGAACCAGGGGGAGCTGATGTTGCGGACTGTGGTTGTGGTAGGGACGTTATTGCTGGGAATTGGCGTGGTGGCGGCGCAACAGGATGCGCTCAAGAGCGCGCAGGCGACTATGAAGGGGAACGGCAAGAGCCTCGGCGGGGTTCTGGCTCCGATGAACAAGGGCGAGAAGCCCTACGATCAGGCCGCTGTTACCGAGGCGCTCAACACCCTGGACGATACCGCCAAGAAGCTTCCGACGCTGTTTCCGGCGAGCCTCAAGGGCATGAAGGCGGAAGGCGATTACAGCCCGTCGCCCAAGATCTGGGAAGACAAGGCCGGCTTCGATGCCGCTATTGCGACCTTCGCCAAGGCGGTGACCGACGCCAAGGCTTCGATCAAGGACCTGGATACGCTGAAAGCGGCCTTCCCGGCGATCGGCAAATCGTGCGGCGGCTGCCACGAAACCTTCCGCGTGAAGAACAGCTAGCTTCGTCATTCCGGGGCGCGCGCCTTCGCGCGAACCCGGAATCCAATTCCACGCACTGCTCTGGATTCCGGGTTCGCGCCATCGGGCCGCGCTCTGCATGGACCCGTTGCCGCGCCCCGGAATGACAACAGGAAAGAAAGGGGCGGACGCATCAGCATCCGCCCCTTTAGTTTAGAGTATTAGAAGCAGGCTTACTTCGTTACCTGGCCGCGGATTTCGCCACCCGGATTGGCCGCGGTGTGGATGTTGACGTAGTACTTGCCGGCCGCCAGATCGGCGGCCTGGGCGTCGGTCAACGTGGCGCTGCCTTCAACCGGGCTCGTGGTCGCATTGGGGATCGCAACGGCGACGCCCGCGTTGGCGCCGGCTGCGGCCGGACCATGGAAATGCGCCGCGGTCGCAGGACCGGACAGCCCCGAATAGGTCAGTTTCCAGCTCAGCTTCTTGGAGGCGGCATCGTAGTCGATGTCGGCAGTGCCCTTGCCCGCGCTGGTGTTGGGCGGCACTTCGGATTTACCATCGAGGGTTGCCTTCATCTTGTCGGCGGCGAAAGCGGACCCGGCGAAGGCAACCGCAGCGCCGAGTGCGAGCGTAGCGAGCGTGATCTTGGTTTTGGACATGGTTTTCTCCCTGTTGGTGTCGATTTGGAACAATAGGATTTCGGATTTATTCCCGGATTCGGCGAGAACGCGCCTAAATTTCATCGGGGCATTCGTCGGGATTCTACCCCATACTGGTAATAGTGGTTTGCCTGGTGACGATGGATTGGCACGTGCAGAGACGATTTTTCCTTGCCCTCGTTATTGCCGGCCTCTCCGGCCTTGGCATTTTCTGGTGGCTGACGATCCCGGCGACCGTCCCCGCAAGCGCGTTGCCGGCCTATACGGCTGATCCGGCCAACGGTCTCACAACGTTCAATGCCGGTGGATGTTCCTCATGTCATGCCGTTCCCGGCCAGCCCGATCGCTTAAGGCTCGGCGGCGGCCTTGCCATCCCCTCGCCATTCGGTACGTTTTACGTGCCGAATATCTCCCCCGATCCGAAAGACGGGATCGGGCGCTGGACCGAGGCTGATTTCGTCAGCGCGCTCACCAAAGGCACGTCACCGGAGCGGACGCATTACTTCCCGGCCTTTCCCTATACGTCCTACCAGCATGCGAAGCTCAAGGACGTCCGCGATCTCTTTGCCTGGCTGAAAACGCAGGCGCCGGTGTCCGGCAAGGTGCGCGACCATGACGTACCGTTTCCGTTCAATATCCGCCGCAACATCGGCATCTGGAAATTGCTGTTCATGGACGGCAAGCCGTTCACGCCGGATCCCGCACGATCCGCTCAATGGAATCGCGGCGCCTATCTGGTTGGCGCCCTCGGCCACTGCGCCGAATGTCACAGCCCACGCAATTTTCTCGGCGGCATTATCGCCGACAAACGTTTTACGGGCGGTCCCAATCCGGAAGGCGAGGGCTGGGTGCCGAACATCACGCCAAAGGGGCTTGGCGACTGGAGCGAAAAGGACATCGCCTATTTCCTCGAAACCGGGCTGACGCCCGAAGGCGACACTGCCGGCGGCTCGATGGCGCGCGTGATCAAGAATACCTCGCAGTTGAACGCCGGGGATCGCGATGCGATCGCCGCCTACATCAAGTCGCTGCCGCCTGTGGAGGGACCGCCGCGGCCGGCGAAGAAGAAGGAGTAGCGTGCCCCGGACGCAGTGCAGCGCGCCGCTCTTCGCGGCGTGGTGCACTGCTGAGCCGGGGCCGTAACGAGGTTCGGTGTTTGTGACGGTCCCGGCTCTGCGGAGCAGCGTGAAGAACGCTGCACCGCGTCCGGGACACGCTCTACTTCGATCCGAACGCCTTGAAGGTGATGATGGTGTGGGTGTCCTGGATGCCGGGAATCACCTGGACCTTTTCGTTGACGAAGTGGCCGATGTCGGTGTCCTTGTCGACGTAGAACTTCACCAGCAGATCGTAGTCGCCGGCGGTGGAATAGATTTCCGAAGCGATCTCGGCCTCGGCAAGCGCGTTGGCGACGACGTAGGACTGGCCGAGCTTGCATTTGAACTGGACGAAGAAGGGTATCATCGCTGCTGTCTCCGAAAAGGCGTCGCGCCGGGCTCAATATAGCGTGTAAGGCAACTTGCTGCCAATGGCCGGTCGCGCTACCACGCAAAGACGATGACAACTCCCATTGCACTCACCATCGCCGGCTCGGATTCCTCCGGCGGCGCCGGCATCCAGGCGGATCTGAAGACGTTTGCCGCCTTCGGCGTCTACGGCGCGTCCGTCATCACCGCGCTTACCGCGCAAAACACGCAAGGCGTCACCGGCATTCATCAGGTGCCCGCGGACTTCGTGACTGCGCAGATCGACGCGGTGTTCGGCGATCTCGACGTGAAAGCGGTGAAGATCGGCATGGTTTCAGAGCACGCGGTGATCGAGGCCATCGAAGCGGGGCTTCAGCGTTGGTCGCCGAAGCATATCGTGCTGGATCCCGTGATGGTCGCGACATCGGGGGATCGCCTGCTGGCGCCTGACGCCGTCGAAGCGCTTCGAACAAGACTCATCCCGCGCGCCTTACTCATCACGCCGAACCTGCCGGAAGCGGCCGCGCTGCTCGAGGAGCAAATTGCTACCAGCGAAAACCAGATCGAGAGTCAGGGCAAACGGTTGCGGGCGATGGGCGCTAGCGCGGTGCTGATCAAGGGCGGCCACGGGCAGGGCGCCGAGAGCATCGACTACCTCATCCGCAAGGACAGCATTGTCGCATTGCCGGCGCCACGCATCGCAACGAAGAACACCCATGGTACCGGATGTTCGCTGTCATCAGCCATCGCGGCGGGTCTCGCCAAAGGCGACGATCTGGAGGTCGCGGTCCGCAACGCCAAGGCCTGGGTGACTGCGGCGATTGCCGCGGCCGATCGGCTGAGCGTCGGTCACGGCCATGGGCCGATCCATCATTTCCACGCGTTCGATTAGGGACCGCGAATACTAACGGCGAGGCGATCGCCGTGAGGGACGGCGAGTACCTCAGGATGGCGGTCTGCCCCTGTTGTCGTGGCAACGTCGCAGTCCGCTGCTATCCGGATTCTCAACGATCAATGTGATTCGATATTGGGCCGCCATGCCGCGGTTGCCGCGGCATGAATGTCATCGCGGTGTCATGAGAATCGGCTACGCGCTCGCGCATGGGAAGTGACGGTATGAGTGAAGAGTGTCCTGAACGGCGCTTTCGCACTTTGTTTATCTCCGACGTTCACCTCGGAGCCCGCGGCTCGCAAGCCGACCGTTTGCTGGATTTCCTCCGCAGCCATGACGCCGACACCATCTACCTCGTTGGCGATATCGTCGACGGCTGGGCGCTGCGCTCCAGTTGGTACTGGCCGCAATCGCACAACGATTTTGTGCAGAAGATGCTGCGCAAGGCGCGCAAGGGCGCCCGGGTGATCTATGTGCCGGGCAATCACGACGAATTCCTGCGCAATTATTACGGCACCCATTTCGGCGGCATCGACGTCGTCGAGAACACCATCCATGAGGGGGCCGACGGCAAGCGCTATCTCATCATCCACGGCGACATCTTCGATCTCGTGGTGCAGAACGCGCGCTGGCTCGCCCATCTCGGCGACAAGGCCTACGATTTCGCGATCCAGATGAATCGCCTCGTCAACGCGTTCCGGCGCGCGTTCGGCGTGCCCTATTGGTCGCTGTCGCAGTGGGCCAAGCTGAAGGTGAAGAACGCCGTGAACTATATCGGCGCCTTCGAACAGACGCTCGCCGCCGAGGCGCGGCGTCATGGCGCGGATGGGGTGATCTGCGGCCACATCCATCACGCCATCATCCGCGACGAGCATGGTATCAGCTATATGAACTGCGGCGACTGGGTGGAAAGCTGCACCGCGCTCGCCGAGCACGAAGACGGCCG
>JAXDQI010000285.1:0-8157 GCA_034667965.1 Gammaproteobacteria bacterium | reverse complement strand
AGACGCGATCATGAATGGTGGTGGCGAAATACAAGATGTGCCTGAATCGATCCCGGGCGCGTGGTTCTCGTCCCAAGGCACGGCGCAGATAACGCCGGGATTGGCGACGTGCGCGCGGCGCAAACAGGAAAAAGTACGCTGCTATGCAAAAGAGCGGGATACGGCTCAGGCTTCTTCCCAGACGGATCGACAGGAAGGCCATGATCCGCAGCAGCGCGAGGCTGCCGCGTTCGCGGTTGCCTATCCATTCGGCGGCCTTCGGCGCCGCCTCGCTGAGCTTGACCGGATCAAGCGCCACAGCCGCCGTCTCCCGGTGCGCAGATCGCCGTCAGCACGCCGGAGGCCACCGCGCGGCTCGCGGTGCGGATGACGAAGCGGATCGCGGCATCGCCGGAGGCCGTATGTTCGAGCGTCAGATCGTCCCCGGGGCGCACGATCGCCAGAAATTTCGCGGACGCGACGCTCCACTGCGCCAGATCGATCGAGCGGCTGCGCTCGATTTCATGGAGGACTACATCCAGCAAGGCGGCGCCGGGCAGGATCGGGAATCCGGGGAAATGGCCGGCGAACGCCGCATGGTCCTCTGAAATCCGCAGTGCAGTGCATACCGCAGCCTCCGGTTTGCGCGCGATCGCGGCACCGCCGTCTCTCATGGGGGGTTCGGCCAACGCCTGCAGGGCGTGATGCGGCAGTTTGCCGGTGGCATTTCGCGGCAGCCGATCCACGAGCAGCAGCGGACGCGGCAGAAAGACGGGGTCGATCCGCTGCCGCAGCTGTTCGACCAGGTGGGCAATGCTCAAGTCGGGCGCGACCACCGCGGCCGTAAGCCGGCTCACGCCGGTGCCGCCGGACCGCTCTGCTTCGGGCAGAAAAAACGCGCCGTCGACCACGCCTGGAATGGCGTTCAGCTGGGCATTCAAGTAGCCGAACGAACTGCGCTTGCCGGCGATGTTGACCAAATCGGCGGTGCGGCCGTGCAACAGAAATTCATTCTCGCCTGTCAGTTCGATGACGTCGCACAGGGGAGTCATTTGCTCGACGTGCCCGCCCTGCGCGAAAACCTGAGCGTCGCGTGAGGTGAGGCGCACATCCGGCCACAGGCGCCACGTTAGGCGTGCGGCCGTGCGCCGGGTGGCAATTTGCCCGGTTTCGGTGGAGCCGTATATCTCGAGCAGCCGAGTATGGAATTTCATCTCCACTTCTCGCGCGAGGTCTTCCGCCAACGGCGCGGTGGCGGATACGATCAATTCAACCGCGGGCAACTCGATGCCGGAGTTGAGCAGTGCACGCAAGTGGACCGGCGTCGAGATCAAGACCCGCGGCCGCGGCGCTGCCGCAATGGCGGCGCCGATATCCGCCGGATAGAACGGGCGCTCGGCGCAGAATGCATTGCCGGTCAAAAGGGCGAGCAATACGGTCGATTCGAACCCATACATGTGCTGCGCAGGGACGGTGCCGATGAGCGTGTGCGCCTTGCCTTCCGACAGACCGAGCATCGGGGCTCCGCCCCGGACGCAGCGCGACAGCTTGCCCCAGGTTTTTTTGTAGGGGAGCGGCGTACCCGTCGAGCCTGAAGTGAAGACGATCGCCGCGAGCTGCTGGTTCGCGATCCGTGGGGCTTCCCATGGCCGTTCTCCGCGGCCAAGCCGAGGATGAGGCCCAAGTTCCGGGAAATGAAACCGGGGCAGATCGATCGTGCAGGCGGGCTCGTCCGTCAAGCAAAACACGTCCGGAGCGAATTGCGCGAGCTGCCGAACCACTTCCGGCGTATGGGTCGACGGCAGCAGACTCACGCGTTCGGTCATGAGACAGGCGGCCAGACCCACCGTGAACAGATACCGGTCGGAGCAGACGTTCAGTACATGTTTGCCGGAAGGGAGACGGTCCGCAAGCTGCACCGCGTCGGCTAGAAACCGCCACGCTGGGATGGCCTCACCCCGGCGGTGGGCAACGACCGCGGACGGTGATCCATGCGCCAGCAGCGGGCTCGTGTCGCTGCCCACGACTAGGAGCCTGTCTGAGTATTTCGCGTGAGCCGAGGCTCCTGATGGCTGGTCGCGAAATAGACACGCACCGCCGCCAGCGGGCCGGTGCGCTTGACCTCAGGCAGGAGCCGGCGCCGTACCAGGTACTCGGCGGTGAACATGGCGCCCACCAGGGGCAGAACGCAAAAATTGATATAGAGAGACCAAATCCGCAAGGGCGCTGACACAAACAGCAGGATCGAGAGCGCCGTAACCACCAAAAAGAACACCGTCCACGCGGCCGTTACCTGGCGCGTGTAGCGCAGTTCAGGCGCAGATAAAGGGCCATGTTCCTTCTGCGCCAGCTGCGTGCACAAAGCCACCCGGCCGGGCAGCAGCGATCTTCCGAAGGTACCCGCCAGGAGGCTGTAGACGCTGCTGTCCTGCACCAAATTGATCAGCGGATAGTTCTGTCGCAAGACAGGCCATAGTGCAAACATCAAAGCGGCCAGGCCCGCGCAGAGCAGCGCTGCGACCGCCGGCGGCGCCGTCCGCCACGCAAGGATGACCGCGACGACCGTGATTGGTCCCAGCGCCAGGGCGGTGCCCAAATCGTGCGCGCCGGTAGCGGCGCTGCCTGCAACGCCATTACAGTAATAGGACAATCCGGCGTAGACCGCGATGGCGAGGCAGGCCGCAGCGCACTGCAGCCTACGATCCCAGCGCATGTTCACTTGGTTCTCTGTGCCGCAATGTACTCGGCTAAGTGCCGGAGCGACCTAAAGATTTGTTGATTTTCCTGGGCGTCGGCGCGAATTTGTACGCCATATTGCTTGGACACGACCAGCGCGACTTCCAAGATGTCTATGGAGTCCAGACCCAGGCCCTCGCCGTACAGCGGTGCGTTAGGATCGATGTCCGCAGGCTGGATCTCCAAATTCAGCGCCTGCACCAACAAGCCGGCAATTTCCCGCTGCAGAGCGACGTCGGCCACGGGCGCCGGCTGTTG
Source organism: Gammaproteobacteria bacterium (assembly GCA_034667965.1). Taxonomy (GTDB): domain Bacteria; phylum Pseudomonadota; class Gammaproteobacteria; order Steroidobacterales; family Steroidobacteraceae; genus Bog-1198. Next base: position 5,184 of record JAXDQI010000285.1, on the reverse strand, counting down.
AAGGAGCGACGCTTTGTCGGACATAGGCTTCGGCTTCGAATAGTTTCTGGAGTACGTCGGGCATCGATCTGCCGCTTTAGGTTCATTATATAGGTGTCGGCCGGACCGGCAACCCGCGGAGGGGGGCAGTGGTCTCAGCCCTGCCGCAGCCGCCTTGCCAACAACACCGGCAGGCGTATCAAAAACCCGAAAAATAGCCGGGAGTGCATCCACGTCAGCAACGCGTTGTCGCGCCAGTAGTTAAAGTGCGAGACACCGCCTTCTTCCGGCCGGAAATAGCGGACCGGTGCGGGCAGGTTGATCGGCCGGATGCCGCTCCAACACAAGCGAACCACCGCTTCGACATCGAAATCGAAGCGTCGCATCCAGCGTTGGCGCCGCATGACCCGCTCCAGGGGTATCATCGGATAGACGCGAAACCCAAAAAGCGAGTCGCCGATGCCGCTCCACAAGGTCTCGACGTCGGCCCACCAGTTGGAGATTTTGCGCCCCTGGACGCGAAGGTTCGGTGCGCTTGAGTCGAATACCGGCCTGCCGAGCACCATCGCGGTCGCCGCCAACTGCGAGGCCTGCATGAACGCCGGTATTTTCTCGGGTGGATGCTGTCCATCCGAATCCATGGTCAGTGCGTGCGTGAAGCCGGCATGCATCGCCTCACGTATGCCGTGCAGAACCGCGGCGCCCTTGCCCCGGTTCACGGGCAGTGTCAGCACGCGCAGGCCGGGCTGCGTGGATGCCATCTGTTGCAGCTGCAGTGCAGACCCGTCCGTACTGCCGTCGACCACGACCCAGACCGGCGACCATTGCTCGAGCGCCGTGCGCACCGTTTCGAACACCTTGGGTCCCGGGTTGTAGCTGGGAATGAGAACCAAATGGGTCGCCGAGGACTTACGCATGCGTCCCCCCCGGCAGCCAGCGTGATTGCAACGCATCGATCAGCTCATGGCGATAGTAGGCATCGAGCTCCGCGGTGAACGCGGCGACATCCCGAGGCGAAGGAAAGCGCTTTCCCAGGCGCACTCGATAGATGATCGGCAGGCCGGGACGTTTGAACAACGGCCACCCCTTGCTCAGATAGGGAGAGTCGGTCTCGATGAGGAGGGTTTGAACCGGCACATCGGCATGTTTCGCGATGAGGGCGACGCTCGCGGCCAGCGCGTTGATCGGCCCTTGGGTGGTCCGTGTGCCTTCCGGAAAGAGCAACAACACGGCACCCTCGAGCAGATGCGTCACGGATTCCTTGACCATCTGCCGCGACGAATCGTTTCTCACGTAGCGCGCCAGACGGGCACCCGAACCTAGGAACACGTTTTTCATCAACTCCGCTTTCATCACGCACACGATGTTCGGATGGCGGGTGAGGATCAGCAGGGCGTCGATGAGGCACGGGTGGTTGGGCGCCAGAATCATGGGCGGTCCACCGCATAGCGAATCGATCGCGGTCACATCCAGGTGATACGTGCCCGTCGCCGACAGCGACCACGCATAGAGGCGAAATCCGGCCATGATGCCGCGCCGTCCGACCGCGGTACCGAGTTTGCGCGGCAGGATGAAGTACAGCGGCAGCGCGACGACCGACCAGGTCAGACAAATGGTCCCGAGCAGCGTCAGGGACGTGTAGAGCGCGAAGTATTCATAGAGCGTTTTGATCTGGCGGAGCATGGCCTGGGAGCCTGGATGTCAGTCGGGTACTTCGACTTTCTGGGTCGATGTGTGGATCATCCACGAAATGCCGATTCCCGCGGACCAATAGCTCGATCGCAGGACCAGCGGACTATCCGCAAAGGCGGCGCCCGCCAGAGTGTCGGCCCGCACGTATGCGCCCACCCAATAGCGCGGGTATCGCTTCGACAGCGCCGCGATGGCTTGCGTACCCGCGTACCCGCCCACGGCTCGATAAGCCGGCCGCGACGCCGTGGAATAGGGCGGAGCCACCGAGTAGAAGTACTCGTGGTATCGATGGTCGGCGAACAATGGGCCGATCAGAAATCCGGCATTCCAACCGGCAAACCCCGCGGGATCGGCCACATCCAACGCGAGCCGCGGGGTAAAAGTCCAACCGATGTATTGGGGCGACGCCTCTACCGTGATTGCGGAGCGCAGCGGCAGACGTAAATCGAGCTTGATGCGCGAGCCGGTGTTGTGCAGAAGGTGCAGGTCGAGGGACGGGCCGATCTCGAGCGTGGACTTGAGATCCGGCATGCCATGGCGCGCGCGGTCGTTGCGCACCGGAGTGGTCGCATTGCCGCTCAAATTGAGTTCGAGCCAATCCTGATTGAACAGCGTCCCGCGCACGCCTTCGCGATCCGCCTTCAAGAATTTGCCGTTGTATAAAAAATATGGAACCGGCAACGGATACACGTGCGTGGTGGCGGATCCGCGATAGTCCTCAAAGGCCAATGCACCCAGCCCCAGGCCGAACTCGAGCAAAGGTGCTTCCTTGGCGGCCGCGGCCGCGGCCCAGGCCCAGCCCAGGGTCACAACGGCGAGCCGCTTCATGCGGCGGTCGGCGTTCGGCGGCACCACCATCAGCCGGTCATTCGTGGAGGCTCGACGGCACGAATATCGGCTGCGTGTCCGCGCATCGCACGCATCGTCCGCCCAAGTTTCGCGATGGAGATCACGTAGTACAGTCCCTTGAACAAACGCAGTGAAGCCCAGATGGGCGTGCGTCTGAAGAGATCGCCGGCCAGCACCGACAGCAGGGCTTCCTCCATGCGCAGGACATTGCGCGGGCTCAGGAACAACTCACGCATCGTGGGGCTGGTGATCCGGTAGATGAACCAGGAGAATTGCTTCGGCCCGTGACGCATGAGCCGATCGAAACTCTTCAAGGCCCGTGCCTTGCGCGCCGGTTCCTTGCGGCAGATATCGGCGGTTTCCGCGGCGGCCGCGCCGCTGTTCATGGCCAGCATCACTCCCGACGAAAACACGGGATCGATGAATGCGTAGGCATCGCCGATCATCAGGAAATTTTTCCCGTAGCTGCGCTCACAGGCATACGAGTAGTTGCCGGTGGCTTCGACTTCGGATGTCAGCGAGGCGGCGCGCAGGCGTTCCGCCAGCGGCGGGCACAGGGCGATGGTCGACAAAAAGAAATCGCGCACCGGGACGTCGCGGGTCTTCATGTAGCGCGGCCACACCACGGCGCCGACGCTCGTCGCGCCATCCGCCAGCGGGATGAACCAAAACCAGCCGTGGTCGAACCAGTAGATGGAGATGTTTCCCTCCTGCCTGCCGCAGTTGCGGCGCGCCCCTGTGAAGTGGGCGTACATGGCCGCGCTGTTGTGCTTTTTATTGCGCCGCTTGGTGTTGAGGCGGTTGCCGAGAAAAGTATCCCGACCGGAGGCATCGATCAGCTGTACCGCTTCCCACGACTGGGCGCGCCCGTCTTCGTGCTCCGCGTGCAATCGGACGCGTTCGTCATCGAGAAATTCGACGTCCCGCACGCGACATCCTTCGACCACCTCGGCGCCCTGGGCGGCCGCGCGCCGCACCAGGATTTCATCGAACTGCGACCGCCTGACCTGGTACGCCATGGGCAGCGTTTTGTCCCAGGCGTTCGCAAATTGGAACTCCTGGCCGCGCCCGTCCCAATGCGAAATGAAGTCCGCGCCCCATTTCTCCATGCCGATGGCGCGGACCTGGTCCGTCACTCCAAGTCGCTCGAAGAGCGGCAGACTGGCCGGCAACAGCGACTCGCCGATGTGGAACCTGGGATGGCGTGCTTTTTCCAACACGACCACCCGATAGCCTTTTTCCGCCAGCAGAATCGCCGCGGTCGAGCCGGCGGGCCCGCCCCCGATGATCAATATGTCGCATGCGGTGACGGGTGATGCCGCGGGCGGAATCGCAGGGTGGATACGGGAATCAATCGGCGAGGTGCTCGCGGGCGTCATAAGTCTCAAGTATCCCTGTTGGGTCGACCCGGGCGACCACCACGGAAGTTTAACGTGCCGACAAACAGGGGTCCAACGCCTGATAAGATAGGGGGTATGCACATCTTGATTGTTGAAGACGATGAAGTTGCGCGCGATTATCTGGCCAAGGCCCTGCGAGAGGTGGGTCATACCGTGGACGTGGCCGCCAACGGTCTCGACGGACTCCACATGGCATCCTCGATCGCGGTCGACCTTGCGATCGTCGATCGCATGCTGCCGAAGCTCGACGGACTCGCGCTGGTGCAATCGCTGCGGGCCACCGGGCGTAAGATGCCGGTGCTGATCCTGAGCGCCTTGGGCGATGTCGACGACCGGATTACCGGGCTGCGCGCCGGCGGCGATGACTACCTGACCAAGCCGTACCATATGTCGGAGCTTCTGGCGCGCATCGATGCGCTTGCACGACGCGGCGATTCCGGCAATGCGGAAACGAACACCAAACTGAAATTGGCGGATCTCGAACTCGATCGAATGACGCGGCGGGTGACGCGCAACGGGAAGAAAATCGAACTGACCGCGCGCGAGTTCCAGTTGCTCGAGTTCATGATGCGTCACAGCGGCCAGGTCGTGACGCGCACCATGCTGCTCGAGGGAGTTTGGGACTATCATTTCGATCCGCAGACCAATGTCATCGACGTGCACATCAGCCGCCTGCGCCAAGCGATCGACAAGGATTTCGACAAACCACTGCTGCACACGGTGCGCGGCGCTGGGTACAGTTTGCGCGAAGACGAATAGTGCGAGTGGCGCGACGGCGAACCGTCAGCCCCGATCAGCCGCTGCGGGTGCTCGACACCTCGCCGTTCCGCATCGCCATCGTCTATTCCCTGGTGTTCGCCTGCGGAGCGGCCGTGCTCCTGGGCGCCGTCGACTTCGCCGTGTCGCGAGTCGTCGACAGCAGCACCGACAATCTCATCGAAGCGGAAGTCCAGGGCGTGCGCGAGCAGTTCCTGGTGCTGTCGCGCAGCGATTTCATCGAGCTGATCGAGCAGCGTTCGCAGGACCAGGATGTCCGCGGCGCGGTGTATCTGATGGTGGATCCGCAATTGCGCCCGGTGGCCGGCAACGTTCCGGCGTGGCCGAAAGTCGACGCCAATGAAGGCAAGTGGATCCAATTCAAGGTCTCGGTCCCGTTCGGCGACGAAACTCGCGAACACGAAATGCGGGCGCGACGCTTCCCGTTGCGCGGCGGCTACCAGATGCTGGTGGGGCACGACATTCAGGAGCGGCAGGACGTCAAGAA
>JAXDQI010000284.1:0-10401 GCA_034667965.1 Gammaproteobacteria bacterium | reverse complement strand
GAGCGCCACCGTGTTCACGCGAACTGACCCTACGGTTGCGAGTGGGGGTGGCGATCAATACTTTTACATCAATGCCGGTGGCGTCACGTTGCTGGGCAATAATGATGCGGCCGATTCGATTACGCCGCTGATCGCGCCTTATGTCGAGTTGCTGTTTCCGGTGCAAGTCGGGTCTGTTTCCAGTCTCTCGGGAACGAATCTAGCGTTTGGCAAGGATAAGAACGGAAACCCGATCACGCTGAACCTGACCCAGACCATCGCGAATATCGCCATCGAGTCCGTGGACGTGCCGGCGGGGACCTTCGCCAATGCCATGCACCAGACCACTAAGGTTGCTGGCACCGCGTTTGATAGCGGTCAATTGACTCCGGCGGTCTCGGGTACCGATGACATTTGGCTGGTACCTGGCATCGGGCAAGTCAAGGAACAGACCGCTGTAGGTGGCGGAGCGACTCTGGTGAACAGCGCCGCGGAGCTGCGCGGGTACACGGTCAACGGCAAGGCGCATGGATTGGGCGCAGCTTCGGCTGTAACACCAAACTTGGTGAGCGCCAATTGCTTGGGTGGACCGACTTTCTTCGCGCCTGCCAATGTCGCCTCCGACGGTACGAATTTTCTGGCGGTCGCGCTCGCTTGTGACAACAGCAGCGGCACTGTTCAGGTCAAGTGGACGGCGACGCTGCTTGGACCAGACGGAATGGCCAAGACATCCGTGGATTTGAGTTTGGCAACAGCTATACCTGTACAGTCCAGCCCGGGAACACACGCGGTGGTGGCGTTCGACGGGACCAACTACCTGGTTATTTACGAAGATATATTTGGCGCATCGGCCTCTCCCAACCTCTTGGCGCTGCTGGTATCGAGATCCGGATCGATTGTGAGCGGTCCGAACATAGTCGGGGCGGCTTTTCAAAGCGTCTTTCCCGGCGACCAGGAGGCATTGGGGTTCGACGGGAGTCGCTATCTCTTAGTGTACAGCGACGCCAATGCCGTAGTTCGGCCATCGCAAATGTCGGGGTTGTTTATCTCACCGGCAACCGGCTTGCCCGATGGCGCCGCCTTTACGATTTCCAATACCAACATCTACGAGCGCGATGGACCGGCGCTGGCTTTTGACGGCACAAATTACCTGGTGGTATGGGGTGAATTCGGCATGAACCCTACCGGCCTGCGAGCCATGCGCGTTTCGACAGCAGGCGCATTGCTGGACACGACGCCCCTGCTGGTAATGGATACTAGCAGTTTATCGACCAGCTCCAGCGGCGAGTGTTGTGACCTTTCGCCGTCGGTGACGTTTGATGGAGCGAACTACCTCGTGGCTTATCGGGATCCGCGAGGTGCCGCGCCCTACAGCAACACGGCGACCGTCTCCGCAGCCAGGGTATCTCCCGCAGCTGTGTTGCTCGATGGAACGGCGAGCATGCCCGCCATTGTAGCGGCCTCAGCGACCGGTATCGTGGTGGATCGCGTGCGTAGCGCCTTCATCAACGGAGCCCATTGGTTGGTGTGGGGCAGCGGTGGCTCTTCATCTTTGAGTGCCTCGCGTGTATCGCCATCTGGCATGGTTCCCGCGCCGTGGCCCAATGGCTTTAAATTGGTGCCGGCAAGCGCTGCTGGGGCAACGGCCCAGTGGCCGGCCGTTGCAGCTGGTACGAATGGCGGCGTGGTGACATGGTTGCAAGCGCAGCCAGGCGCCACGAGCACTACCTCATTGTGGTCGATGCCGATTTATTCGCCGGGGCCCTAAAGCACTCGGCAATCGCCGGTACGTGTAACGCCAGCAATCGAGAACGGTGCGCCGCGAACGCGCCGCCCGCCCATGCGTCAATCGGTTTGATTGTCTGCGCAAAAGCTGTCGTTCGCGACAGTCAGGAATGGGTCAATGGCTGAAGGCGCCCATCAAAAATTGCGGGCGCACTCGACTCCGGGAATCACACAAATTATTCCTGGGAGGTTCTGCGTGTGACTGTACGTGTGAATATTGGGGCAATGAGGGGATACGTGAGGCTATGAGACCGCCGCCCAATCAACGTCGATTCCCAAGACTTTCCTATCGGATCAATGTCTTGAGGCCAATCTTGTAGCCCTGCGTCGCCTGGCGTTGCCTGAGAGTGGAGCGGGCGATGGGAATCGAACCCACGGCTCAAGCTTGGGAAGCTTGGGTATTACCATTATACGACGCCCGCTTTCGGTCCATTGTAGTCCCATGCTCATCCGAGCGGCAATAACAAGCGTATGCGGCCTCGCCCCTGCGGCGCCGCCGCGGTGCGGCGTTCAATTCGGCCGGACGGCCGAATTAGTCGGGCCAGTCGGCCGAATTAGTTCCATGCCAACATGTTCTCGCACGGCGCGACATAGCGCTCGGAACTGGTTGATTGGCCGGGATCATTTGTCTATCCTCACGGCTCCACTGCGAGTTTAGGGAAAAGCTCCGGGCGCATGCGCCGCCGCATCCGGCGCGCGACGCGTCAGCGCTGCCGCGCTTGGTATCCGGGCAGAACTAAAAAATCGAGGGAGATTCCAATGCTGAGTATTCCGAACCGCGCACGGCGCGGCGCACTAGCCGCAATTCTTATTGTGTCCACCCTGAATGCGAACGCCCAGCAACCGGCGGCCTCCGGCTCCTTGGAGGAGATCGTGGTTACTGCACAAAGGCGCGAGCAGAACTCGCAGGACATCGGCATCTCGCTATCCGCGATCAGCGGCGCCGATCTCAACTCCCTGGGCGCGGTCACGGCTACGGACATCACCAAATCCATGCCCGCCGTGGTGCTTACGCAACCCAACGGTCCATCCTCGTTCAGCCTCGCCATTCGCGGCGTCACGCAGAACGATTTCGCCGACCATCAGGAAAGCCCTGCCGCCATTTATGTCGACGACGTCTACGTCAGCCAAATGGCGGGGCTTGCATTTTCCTTGTTCGACGTGGATCGCGTCGAAGTACTGCGCGGCCCGCAGGGCACCCTGTTCGGTCGCAATGCGACGGGCGGCCTTGCGAATTTCATCACCAGGAAGCCGACCGACCAGGACGGCGGCTACGTGGACGTGACGTTCGGCCAGCGCAATCTCATGCGGATCGAGGGCGCCTTGAACGGTGCGATTGTGGACGGAGTCGACGGGCGCCTTTCATTCGAGAGCAATCACTACGACCCGCTCTTTCACAACACAGCCGGAGGCGCGGCCGATGCCGAAAACGGCAACGACTGGGCGATTCGCGGCCAGTTGCTGTTCAAGCTGGCGAGCAGTTCGGAACTGCTCTTGAGCGCGCGCGCCAGCCGCGAAGACGTGCACGCGGGCTCGTGGGAAGAGAAGGCGACCAAGCCGTCCGGCAACAACGATGGCGTCGATGTGTTCGTGGGACCGACCGAGAACGTGTACGGGTGCGCCGGATGCAACGGCTCCGGGCTCACCAACAGTGGCGCCTTCACTACGCGCGATAACATCAGCGGCTATGCGAAGCTTGAAACCCGGGGAATCACCGGCAAGTACACGCAGGATCTCGGCGGACCCACTCTGACGGTCATCGGCGATTACTCGAAGCTGAACAAGCGCTACCAAGAAGACTCGGACGCGTCGCCCTACACGCTCTTCCAATTCTTCAACGGCAGCGATGTGAATCAGGAATCCCTGGAGGCGCGTTTGAACGGCGGCGACACCAAGTTCAACTGGACTGCCGGACTTTACGGTCTGCACATCGACGGCAAGTACTACGAGGGCTGGGAGGGACCTGCGTTCTTCACCGCCCAGGAGTTCGCCACCGGCACCAATCCGAACGGAGGCTACGTCCCCGGTGCCTGGCCCTATGGCGCTGCCCCTTACTGGACCACCGGCGGCGTGCCGGGCCCCAACGGCGGCGTTCCGACCACCAAAGCTCCCTATGAACTCGTCACCAAGTCGTACGCCGCCTTCGGCCAATTGGAATATCGCCTCACGGATCTGATTGGATTCGTCGTCGGCGCGCGCTTCACCAGTGACAAGAAGGACTACAACTTCTCCTGGCACCCCTACGAGACCTTCCCGCAAAGCCCGACCGGCGCGACGACGATGCTGACGCCGACCGCGGGATTCGCGCTGTCGACCCCATATGTCGGAAATCGCTCCGACAATCTATACAGCGGCAAGGCGCAGGTGGACTTCCATTTATCGCAGGACATGCTGGCCTATGTGAGCTACAACCGCGGCGTCAAAGGCGGCGGCTTCAACGCGCCGTTGTTTCCATTCACCATCAATGACTTGAGCACGCTGACTTTCAAGCCGGAAACGCTGACATCTTACGAGGCGGGCCTCAAGTCCGAGTTCCTCGAACATACGCTGCGGTTCAATGCCGCCGCCTACTACTACAACTATAAGGACTACCAGGCGCTGATCTACACCTCGGGCCTGGAACAGCTCATCGTCAACGCCGACGCGACTCACAAGGGCGCGGAGGCCGAAGTCGATTGGGCGCCGACGAGCGCGTGGCGCTTTGGCGCCGGGCTGTCCTATGTCGACGCGGTCGTCAAGAACGTTGCCGGTCGGTGCTGCACCACCGATTCAACCGGCGCCTTGTTGCCGGTGGTTGGCGACTACACGCCGGGAAATGCACCGCGCTGGACCGCGAATGTCATGGCGCGTTACACGTTCCCGATCGGTTCAGGCCATATGGCCTTGCAAGCGGACGGCAATTACCTGTCACGCTTCTGGTTCAATCTCTCCGACTTGCCGGTGGTGGAACAGCCCGGATTCGGGATTGCGAATCTACGCGTCAACTACACCCCGCAAAGCGGCAAGCTCGAGGTCGGTGCCTCGGTAGAGAACCTGGCCGACAAGCACTACGGCGTCATGGGCTTCGACAACACCTCGATCAACGGCATGGCCCAGATCTACCCCGGCATGCCGCGCTGGTTCAAGATCCACGCCAACTACAAGTTCTAAGGCCAAAGACCGCCCACAATGAAAACACTCGCCGCTGCCTTCCTGCTGCTGATCGTATCGCCCTCATTCGCGCAGGTACTCGCCATTCGCGCCGGGACCGTCGTGGACCCGGCGCACGGAAGCAGCGCCAAGGACCAGGTGATTCTCATCGAGCACGGCAAGATCCTGCGCATCGGGGCAAAGGTCGAGATCCCGCCCGGCGCCGAGATCGTCGACCTGTCGAAAGAATGGGTGACGCCGGGGCTCATCGACGCGCATACGCACATGACCCTGACGGAGCTGGAGGGCAATGCGCCGTTCGAGTCGTTCTACTTGAACCAGAGTTCGACCTTGCGGGGACTGCGCGGCATGCATAACGCGCAGCTCGTACTGAACCAGGGGTTCACCACGCTGCGCGATGTCGGCAACAGCGCCGAGTACGCAATGAGCGATGTCCGGCGGGCGATCGACGCGGGTTGGTTCATCGGACCCACTATTGTCGATTCGGGCAAGATCATCGCGCCTTTCGGCGGCCAATCGCGCGACATACCGCCGCGCCAGGGAGCATTCTGGCAGTTCGAATACATGGACGCCGATGGTCCGGAAGAAGTACGCAAAGCGGTTCGCACCAACATCTACTACGGCGCCGGCGTCATCAAGCTGGTGGCCGACAACAACGCCTACCACTACTCTATCGACGAGTTTCGCGCCGCGGTCGACGAAGCGCACCGTGCCGGAATACCCGTCGCCGTGCATGTCTACGGCGGCGATGCTTTGGACAATGCCATCGAGGCCGGTGTCGACTCGATCGAGCACGGCTTCGATCTGACGGACGCGCAGCTTGGGCGTATGAAGGCCAAAGGCATGTTCCTGGTCGGCACGGACTTCCCGCGCAAGCACCTGGATATCGTGGGCACGTCCGGCGGCATTCTGCCCGAGCCCGCCGTTCTCGCGCCGAAGATCATCGATCGGTTGCGTCGCGCCCACCGCATCGGGGTGCGCATGGCGTTCGGAAGCGACACCGTCATCGACATGCCCGGCCGCACTCGCGCCGACCTGATGTTCGATTACCTTGCGGTGTGGCGTGAAGCAGGTGTGCCGCCCGCCGACATCCTCAAGGCAATGACGGTCAATGCCGCCGAGCTTTTGCGCGTCGACAAGGCGCGGGGCAATCTCCGCGAAGGTTTGAGCGCCGACCTGGTGGCGATGCCGGCGGACCCGCTGAGCGACATCGAGAATCTCCGCAAGATCGATTTCGTGATGAAAGACGGCAAAGTGGTTCGCAAACCCACCGAAAGCCGCTGATCGGGGACTTCGGCTGCCCTCAGGTCGTCCGGCTCAGCGGTGCAACGTCGCGCGTCCACCCGAAGACATCGGGCGCGCGGCGCTCTTGAATCGCCAGCAGCGCCTCGCGCAGTCGCGCAGCGACGACGTCGAGATCTTTCGGAACGTACTCGCGCTGTGGGCCGGGATCCTCGCCACCCGCCGCGGGCCGGCGCTGCTCGGCCAGCACCTCGATCGGGCTGACGATGGCAGCCGTGCCGCAGGCGAACAACTCTGAGCACCGGCCGCTCTCGATCTGCGACAACAGTTCATCGATCGCCATGCGCCGCTCTATCACCTTGAAACCCAGGTGGCGGGCAAGCGTAAGCAACGAGTCTCGGGTGATGCCCGGGAGAATCGCGCCATCCAGCGCAGGCGTATGCAGCTCGCCATCGATCACCGCGAACAGATTCATGCCCGAGAGTTCCTGGATCCACCGCTGATCACGGGCATCCAGCCACAGCGCCACCGTCATGCCGCGCGCCACCGCGGCACTCGATGCCCGCAGCGATGCCGCATAGTTTGCGGCGGCCTTGGCCGCGCCGACACCGCCAACCGCGGCCCGCACATCGGCGCGTTCGATGGCGACGCGCATTGCTCCCGAGGCGTAAACCTCCACCGGATTCGCGATCACCATGAAGGTGAAGGTCGTCGAGTTGCGCAAGAGGTATCCCGCCTCGGTCCCGAACAGGAAGGGTCGCAGGTACAGCGACCGTCCCGATTGGCGCGGAATGATGGCGCTGCACGATGCGACTACAGTGTCGAGGGCTTGAAAGAATAGCGCTTCCGGTACCGGCGGCATGGAAAGCCGCTCCGCTGAGCGGGCGAGGCGCAACCAATTTTCCCGGGGCCGAAACAGATTAGGATGGTCGCCGCCCACGCGGTAGGCCTTGAGTCCCTCAAATACCAGTTCCGCATATTGCAATGCGCGCGCACCGGGGAGGATCCCGATCGGACCGTAGGGCACCAGCTGCCCGCGGCCCCACCGACCATCGGACCAGTCCACCGCGAACATGACCGGCGCCGGCACCGCGCCGAACCCCAGTTTCTCGGGAAGCTTGAAGTTCTTCAGCGCATCGACGACGCCCGGCGCAATGTCCGGGCCGCTATCAGCGGCGGAGGTAAGCATCGCTGCCGTTGAGCCAATCCTGCCGAGGCGGATTGAACACGTCCACGTCCAGCGTGTCCTCGAGCGCCAAGGCTCGATGCGGCAAATTCGAAGGGATCACGAGGACCTCGCCCGCGCGGACGACGACCTCACGTTCGCCGTTCGCACCCAACCAAAAGTGAAGCGCGCCTTCGAGGATATACGTGATCTGTTCATTTTCGTGCGCATGGCGCGGCACGTCGTCACCCTTCTTGAAGTACACGTGCGCGATCATCATGCGCTCGCTGGTAATCAAGCGTCGCGAAATGCCGCCCTTCAAAGGTTCGGCCGTCAAATCGTCCCAACGGTAGTGCTTTGCAGCGGCTGCGGCTTGCTCGGTCATCAGAATTCCTTCAGCGAAATCGCTCGTCGATCTGTAAATCCAGTGCCACGGCATGCCGATTGGTCTCGTTCGCGAGCCCGATGACGGCCACCAGTTCGGCATGTTGGTCCGGCGTCATTCCCTTGGCGCGTGCGGCGGCGCCGTGCGACGCGATGCAGTACTTGCAACCGTTCGTCACGCTGACCGCCATGTAAACGAGTTCTTTTGTGAGTGGGTCGAGCGCCCCCGGCCCCATGACTTCCTTCGAATTGGCCCACATCCGCCGTAACGACGGGGGATGATGCGCCAATACCTTCCAGTAGTTGTTCACCCAATCGGTTTTGCGGGTGGCCATGATGTCGTCGTACACCGCGCGAACCTCTGCCGACGCGTCCGCGTACTCGATGGGCGCCGTGGCCGCGCCGACTTTGGCGGCGGCGCTCATGGCACCACCGCGATCACGCGTGCCGGAAATCCCGATCCGTCCAGCACTTTCGGAAAGCTGACCCAGACGACGGCGCCCGACTCCGGCACCTGATCGAGGTTGGCCAAGAGTTCGATCTGATAGTGATTGAGGCCGAGGACATACGATTCGAGCGAATAATCGTCCTTGGTGGTGGCCGCCCCTGGATCCGTGTCGGTGGTCTCATGCCCGGACGCCGCGATTCCTCGCTTCTCGTATAACAACTGTAGGACGTCCTTACTCCATCCGGGGTAGTGAAACACGCCGGCCGAGTCCTTGTTCGCGAGCTTCGCATCGTCAGGCCATCGCTTGGACCAATCCGTGCGCATCGCGACGAATGCACCCTTCGGTACGGGCCCATGCCGGGACTCCCACGCGGCGACGTCGCCCAAGGTCAGCACATAATCCGGATTCTTCGCGACCTGATCATGCACATCGATGACGACCAGCGGCATCAGCATGTCCTTGAGGTCGATCTGATCGACGCTGTGCAAGCCGGCATGGAAATGCGCCGGCGGATCGACATGCGTGCCCCATTGTCCGATATGGCAGTATTCGTTGATTCGGAAACCGTCTTTGTCCACGGTGTACAGGGTTTTCACCCGCTCGTCGGGTGCACCCTTCCAATGCGGTATACCGGGCGCGAAAGCGTGGGTAAGATCGACGAAGCGGTGAGATTTCAAAACCGCCAATGCGTCCGTCAATGCCGCGCCCTCGGACGCAGGCGCGGCGGTCGCCGCCGCACATGCCGCCATTACCGCACCGATGCCGACACGCCAAAGCCACACTCGCATGCTCGCCTCCGACACTCGAAACCCCCTGGATCAGCATCGCAAGATTAGCATGCGGCAGCGCTGTTCAGGGCTTCGAGTCGCCGGTTGCCTCGATCTCCACCAGCAGATCCTCCCGGCATACGTCGGCCTGCAGATAAACGATGGTGGTGGATCCGTCGAGTGCAGCCGACAGCACACTTTCTATGGCCGCGAGGTCCGAAGCGCGCCGCACGTAAACCTTGAACTTGAGCCCTTCGAGCGAATAGTGCGCCGATCCGGCGACCCGGTTCGCCTCGTCGAGCAGCGCATCGATGTTTGTCAACGTCTCAAGCGTCTGCGCCGTCACATCGCCGCCATGCAGGGTCTCGTGACCCACGATGCTGGCGGTGCCCGACACGAACAAGTTGGTTCCGGCGGATCCGCTCAACAAGCAAGCTCTGGAAAAGGTCGGGCTGTAGGTGCCGAATTTCGGCGGATAGAAATACGCGCTGGTCTGCCGCGGATTCTCGATCATGGTAGGCGGCCGGCTGGATGCCAGGAAATAAATGGAGATGGGGCTGCCGGCGGGCGAGCCCAACGCACAGGCCGCCGGCACAGTTCCAACCGTGCTGCGGCCCGCGTCCTGGAACGCGCATTGACGGGCGGCATTGAAATGGCGATAGCGCTCGTCGCCGTCCGACTCGCGATTGATGTCCGGCAAGTAGTTCCAAACCCGAATCAAGTGGCGATGCTGCGTCTGCTCGAGCACCTTGAAAATATCCTGGTACGCCGTCATCGTCGCGTGCCGCAACGCGCTCGAGCCCTCCCCGGTAACGCCCTCCTCCTCGATGGTCACGGACCCGAACAGAAGGTCGTCGCAATGGCTATAGCGAACGCGGCCCTGCCGCAGCGACGTGGTGAAGGGCTCGACGTCCCGGCCGGCCAAACGCCACACTTCGCACAGCTGTTCGGCAGAGCCCAGCGGGCGCGTCATGCTCGCGGTGACGGGCACGCGCGCTCCATTCACCGACGGCGGTCTCTCGAAGCCCACGACTCCCAATACCGTCCGCCACCACGAGGCCGACTGCCGGACGAGCGCGTTCGAGGATACATAGTCGACTTGTAGGCTCAAGACGCTGACGCCGCTGATGATCTCAAAACGCCACGTACGGGCCGGTACTCACGGCGGTTGTTTGGCCCTCGATGGCGGTGGCGACCCGACGCCCAAAGAAAAGCGGCAGACCCCAGTCAAATGTCTCGAGGAAGGTGGTCGAGTAAGTTCCGGCAAGCGTCGGCAGCACTGTGAATGTCGGATTGGCGGTGGCCAGCGTTTGCGCGTTTCCGACGGTAAACGTCACGCTCGTCGTGGCGGGGGCTGCACCGGCCCCCGTGAGCGTCGCCGTGAAGGCCTGCGCACTCGCCGGGCAAAAGAAGCCGGAGAAATTAATGTCGCAGGGCTTGAGATCACCGTCGTTGAAGAATGTACCGTTCGTTCCGGAAT
>JAXDQI010000283.1:0-3228 GCA_034667965.1 Gammaproteobacteria bacterium | reverse complement strand
CATGCGCGCGAGGGCGCCTTGCGGGCCCAGGCGCTGCGCGACGACTGCCTCGCATGGTTCCCCGCCATGGCGGCTCCGATGGTGCCGATGATGGATCGCCTGGCGCGGCGCTGGCTCATCCGCTCCTGCTCGCCCTACGTTGCCGACATCACGGCGATCGCGGCTGCGCTCGGGTTTCCCGGCATCTGGCTGCTGAACGGGTCTTACCAGTGGGGATGCACCGCGCTGGCGCGCGAAGAGGGTGGGGTTCCCTGGCTGGCCCGCACGCTCGATTGGCCGTTTCCGGGGCTCGGCCGCCATGCCGACGTGGCGCGCATGCGCGGACCGGCCGGCGAGTTCTTCAGCGTCACATGGCCGGGCTATGCCGGCGTCCTGACCGCCATGGCGCCGGGGCGGTTTGCGATCGCCATCAACCAAGCGCCGTTGTGGCGCCGCACCCGCCATCCCTGGCTTCGCCTCTACGATATTGCCGTCAATGCGGTGAATACCTGGAAGATCCGCCATATTCCGCCCGACCAGCTGTTGCGCAGCGTGTTCGAGGACTGCGCCACCTTCGAAGAGGCACGCACCCGCCTCGAAACCACGCCGATCGCCCGTCCGGTCATCTACACGCTGGCCGGCTGCCGTCCGACCGAACGGTGCGTGATCGAGCGGACCGCGGAGACCCACACCACGCGGGCGACGTCCACCTGCGCCGCCAACGATTGGCACGAAAGCACCGAGGGTTGGGAAGGGCGGGTCGGCGCCGACAAGGTGATGACATGCAGCGGCGCCGAGGCGACGGAATCGAGCCGCCGCCGGCGCGACGCCTTGGCGGATTGGAGCGGTTCGTTCGCGGGCGACAGTTTCGCGTGGGTCACCGCCCCGGTATTGAACCGGTTCACGCGCCTTGCGATCGAGATGTGCGCCGCGTCCGGGACATTGCGCGTGGCGGGTTACGAAACGCAACCCGGCTGCGACCCGGCCCAACGCGCCACCCATGTGACGGTCATCGATCCGTCGTGCCCGGCGTAGCGCATGATCCCGAAAAGTTGACAGACTTTTCGGACAAGATCATGCGCAAAAACTAGAAGATCCGCCGGGCGTTGGTCTACCGGTTGCCGGTCGCGCTCGCCGGCACCTGCCGGGCAGTGTCGGTTTGCGGACACCGGTAGAGAACCGAATGGTAGGTGTTGTCCTGATCGATGAATTCGACGGTCTTTTCGTCGCGCACCGTGAATCGGACGTCGCCGAGCAGCATGTTGCCGCCCGGACCGTTGCATGACATTTGCGCCGACAGCGTCTTGCCGTCGCGTTCCTGCTTGAGAAACGTGCAGACGCCGAAATTAGAATGGACGTCGGTCTCGGTGATGCGGACGACCTTGGCGGCCGGATCGGTTCCGTCGCCCTTGCAGGCGGCGTTCTGCACATAGGTGCCGGCGAGCCAGAAACCCTCTTCGGCGAGAGCCGGAAGCAAAGCCCAGGAGGCCAAAATCGCCGCCGATACGACGCCGCGCCTACCACAGCTCATGGGCCTGCTCCTGCCATCGGCTCATATGATCGAACGACGGTTATGGCGAATGTTAAAAACTCCCGGACGCCCGCGCAAGGCGTCTCTCCTGATTTTGCCGCGGCGCGCCGGTGCTCAGCTTCCGTTGAGCGCGTGGATTTCCGGAAAGAAGTAATCCCGCCAGGATTCCGGCGCGACCTTGAGCATGCCGGTGGTTTGCATGAAGCGGGCGAACTTCATGGTGTTCTCCGGCACCAAGGTCCAGCGCACCTGGGGACCGGAGACGACGCGCTCGACGAAATCGAGCGGCAGTTTCGAGTTGGAATCAGCGATCCACAGGGCCGCTGCGGCGCGCCGTTCGCGATTGACGATGTCGGTCGCTTCCGTCATGGCGGCCATCAGCGCCTTGTAGAGGATCGGGTTGCGGTCGCGGAAGCGCGCCGAGGTCCAGGCCACCGTGAAGGAGTGCGGAGCGTCCATCACATCATAGGAATTGAGGACCGTGGTGATGCCGGGCTTCTCCAATTGCTGCTGCTGAAACGGCGGCACGCTGAACACCGAGTTCACCTCGCCGGCGCCGCTCAGCAACGCGATGGTGGCATCGGGCGGCGCCATCGAGACGGTCAGCGGATCGAGCTTGGCGAAATTGGCAGGACCGAACGCCTTGGCGGCGGCCATTTGCAACGCGATGGCCTGGATCGACACCTTGACGGCCGGCACCGCAATGCGGTCGGCATCGGAGAAATCGGCGACGGTCTTGATGGCTGGATTGCGGGTATTGAGCAGGAACGGCTGCGAGCTCATGGCGGAAATGCCGCGCACCTCCTGCGGCGTCCCCTTGGTGCGCGACCACAGCACCAGCAGCCCGGGGGTGCCGCCGGCCGCGATATCGACCGAGCCCGACAACAGGGCCTCGTTGACCGCCGCAGGCCCGTTGAACGTGACCCACGATACCTTGATTTGCGGCAGACCGAGCGCGCGCGCGTGGCTTTCGATGAGCTGCTGATGCTCCATGACGTTGAATTGCAAGTAGCCCATGGAGAATTGCCGGGCGAGGCGGATTTCCGGCACCTGCCCGGCGGCCGGTTCGACCAGCAGCGCGAAGAACAGCGCCAACGCGAACCAGCGACGTGACCCGTTCATGTTCCCTCCCGGCTTTTGTCGTTCGTCAGTCGATCGGATTGCCGAGCGACTTCATCAGCTTGGCATAACGCTCGATATCGCGATCCAGGAAGCTCGCGAACTCCTCGACCGAGCCCCCCGTCATTTCATACCCGAGCGCCGAAAAATGCCGGTTGAACTCGGCTTCATGGACGACGTCGTTGACCGCCGCATTGAGCTTGCCGACGATGTCGGGCGGCGTACCGCCGGTCGTCATGATGCCGACATAGCCGACCGCCGCGTAGTTCGCGAGACCCGCCTCCTTCATGGTGGGAACGTCCGGCAAGGTCGCCACGCGGGTCGCGCCGGTCACGGCGAGGGGCTTGAGGTCACCGTTGCGGATCCCGGGCAAGGCTCCCGGAAGATCGCTGCAATAAAGATCGATATCGCCGCGCACGAAGGCGAGCATCGCGGAGGCGACGCCCTTGTAAGGCACATGCAGCAGGTCGACGCCGGCCTCGATTTTGAACATTTCCATCGAAAAGTGGTGGAAGCTGCCTTTGCCGACCGAGGCGAACGAGAGCGGATGGTCGGGGTGCGATTTGGCGAGCGCGATCAGGGCTTTCAGCGTGTCGATG
>JAXDQI010000282.1:0-6203 GCA_034667965.1 Gammaproteobacteria bacterium | reverse complement strand
CACGACAGCGTGCAGCAGGCGCTTGCGGTCCGCGCCGGCCGGATCGCCTACGTCGGCACGGACGCGGGGGTGGCGTCGTTCATCGACGGCAACACGCGGGTGGTGGATCTGCGGGGTCGCTTCGCCATGCCGGGCTTGGTCGACGGACACATGCATCCTCTGGAGGGCGGCGCTTCCCTGCGCAAGTGCAACCTGAACTATGAGCAGCTCGGCGTCGAGCAGCTGCAGGCGAAGATCCAAGCCTGCCTCGACACCACGCGCGCCCGGGAGCCGGATGGCTGGTTGGAGGTCGTGAGTTGGTTTCAAGAGGGTATGGTGCCCGCGGGAGTTGCCGTCAACCGGGCCACGCTGGATGGTCTGAATACCAAGCGGCCGATCCTGGTCGCGTCCTCGTTCGGACACACGTCGTTGGTGAATTCACGGGCGCTGGCCGCCGCGGGAATCACCGCCGCGACGGCGGATCCGCTCGGGGGCAAGATCGGCCGCGATTCGTCGGGAGTTCCGACGGGAATTCTCGACGATGCGGCCCAGGATTGGGTAAGGGCAAAGGTTCCGGAGCCCACCAGGGAAGACAATCTGAAGTCGGCGTCGGCGGCGCTCGACGCCATGCGCAGGCAGGGAGTGACGAGCTTCCTGGAGGCGAGCACCGAATCGCCCTCGCTCGCGGCGTTCTCCCAGCTGCAGCGCCAAGGTGAGCTCACCGCGAGAGGCCACTTTGCACTGCTGATCACGCCGCCCGAAGGGCGCGACCCGAAGAAGGCCGTTCAAAAGGTCAGCGCGCTGGCGCGGCGCTACGACTCGGGTACGCCCACGCCCAGTCCCGGAATCCGGGTTCACAACGTGAAGCTATTTCTCGACGGCGTGATCAGCGCGCCGGCGCTGTCGGGCGCGATGCTGGAACCCTACTGGGCCCCGCACCCGGGGAGCGGGGACGGACCGTGGACGCCCGGCACGAACCGCGGGCCACCGGTGTATTTCCCCGCGCCGATACTGCGCGCGCTGCTGATCGACATCGTCGCCGCCGGGTTCGAGCCGCACATGCACGCGGACGGCGATCGCGCGGTGCGCGAGGGTCTCGACGGCATCCAAGCATTGCGGGAGCGGTATCCGGCGAAGGACGTGCGGGCGGCCATCGCTCATGACGAGATCGTGGATCCGGCCGATTTCCCGCGCTACCGGCAGTTGAACGCGATTCCGGTCCTGTCGTTTCAATGGGAGAAACCAGCCTCGGATACCTTGGACAACGCGCGCGATTACCTGGGGCCGTCGCGGTTCAAATATATGGAACCGGCCGGCTTTCTCGCGGCCGCCGGTGCGCGCATCGCGTTCGGCAGCGACTGGCCGGTGGATCCGCTCGACGAATGGTTCGCCCTGAAGGTCGGCGTGACGCGCACCAATTCACCGGCAAGCGGACCCAAATATGCCGGCCGCTTGAGCGCGGACCCGGGCCTCGAACGCCGCACGGTGTTGCGCGCCATCACGTTGACCTCGTCCTATGAATTGCATCAGGACGACGTTACGGGTTCGATCGAGGTCGGCAAGTTTGCCGACCTCATCGTGTTGGACCGTAATGTTCTGCAAATTCCGGCGGACGATATCGCCGATACCATCGTGCTGCAGACCGTCGTAGGCGGGCGGGTCGTCTATCAGTCGGAACACTACAGCGACTTTGACACGCCGACGAATATTCCTCGGCGCGGTCCGAACTGAGGTGCGCCGACACCGATGCCGGTGCCGTCGCGGATCTCGTACTGCTTGTCGAGAACGTTGATGAGGTCGACTCGCGCGGTCAACGTGCCGGCATGGGCGATGTCGAACACATGGCTCGCGCCCAAGTTCACTTGGGTGTAGGACGGCAGATGCGCACCGTTCGGTATCGATGTGCCGTCTGCCAAGACTTCATCGGCGCGGAGGCCGGTGCCCAGGATAAAATCACCGCTCAACCGGGTGCCCTGCCACAGCCAGGACGCGCCGCCGGAGGCGGTGAACCGCTGCTCGTGATCCAGATGAATGTAGTGGGTGGCGATGTAGTTGAGATCGGCTTGCGCAAAGTTGAACTGCGCCGAATCGATGTTCTTTCCCTGCGCTGACTGGTAGGCGAGGTTCAGGTAGGCTGAGAACACTTCCGCCGTGAAATTGCCGGTGAGTTCCGCGCCGTACTGCTTTCCCTGCGCGTAATTGAATGGCGTGAGAATGATGGGAGCGCCGAACTGCCCCTCGTCGATCAGGTTGTGGGATTGCTTGTAATAGGTGTCGAGGCCCACCGTGAAACGCCGCGCGATTTTCTGCTGAACTCCGATGTCGTAGTAATTCGCCTGCTCCGCCTTCGGAGTGTCGTCCGCCGTCACCGCCGCGGCGGCCGTGGTATTCACGAACTTCGCCACCGTCTCACCGCCCACCAACTCGAACGGCGGCGGCGACAAATAGCGCGCGTAACCGCCGTGGACGATGGTGTCGGGGAGTGCTTGCCAGATCGCATTCAATCGCGGACTCCATTGACTGGCGCTCGTGAATGCGGTGAAGCGATCGAAGCGCAGGCCGTAATTCACCGTGACGGAAGGCACCACCTTCCACTCGTCCTGCAGGTAGGTGCTTCCGATCCATTCGGTCTTGCCGCCGTCATCGACGATGATCACCGGAACGTCGTTCACTTGATTCCCGGCGGAATCGAGAGCGATGACCTGCGAGCTGGTTGCGCTCTTCGAGTGGTCGCTCTGGACGAAGAGTCCGGCCCTCAAGGTGTGGCTGTCGCCGAGTTTGTACGCCGCGTCGGATTGCAGCGCATAGGCGACGTTCTGCTTGTAGGCGTCCTGTGCCACCCCGTTGTACAGCAGGTCGCCGAGTGCGTCCGGCGTGAACGTGAGGCTCGAGTACCGGGCTGTGGCCGAGGTTTGCACGTCGAACTGCCCTTGAGAATGCTGCCAGCTCAACACGGCGAAATGGTTGATCTCGCGTTGATTCTCATCGAGAGCCGCGCTCGGGTAGACGGATTGGCCGGCTACGTTGAGCGGCGAGCCGTCTGCATTGGTGATGCCGGGTTGCAGACCGGACCGGTTCGGTATCTGGAATTTACCCGTCGACGTGCTCAACGCGACGCTGAGACGGTTCTCCTCGTCGAGGATGTCTTCGAAGTACGCAAATCCGTGATACTGCTTGGTGCGGTCTTGCAGCGGGTTCGACTTTCCGTCCGGCGATTCGATACCGAGATCGCTCTGTAGGTAGTCGGCCGAGACAAAGTAGTTGATGCTGCCGGACGTCCCACCGTAATTGAAACTTGGCGTTACCTCGCCATGGCTGCCGCCATAGAGCGAGATCGAGCCGCCGGGATCGATCACTCCGCTCTTGGTCTTCAAATCGATGATGCCGGCGGTTCTCAAGCCGTATTCGGCCGGTAGGGCACCTGTGATCAGGGTCATGGACGAGATCAGGCGGGGATCCAAGGACTGTCCGAAAACGCTGATGCCTTCGGGAAGAACGATGCCGTTCAAGCGGTATTGCAGACCGTTGTGCTCGCCGCGCACATGGAACTGCCCGAAGGAATCCTGCGCCACGTCGGGCGCCTGCATGATGACTTGGTTGAGCAGATTGTTGTCGCCGCCGGGCTGCGCGGCGATTGCTTGCTCGTCGATGACGTACGTGGAAGCTCCGGTCTGGGTCTGGATGCTGGCGCGGGCCTCGTTCAGATGCTGCGCGATCACGGTGATCGTGTCGAGCGTCGGGGACGCGCCGTCGAGGGCGGTCTCGACGGCCGCGGCGGGCCGCGCGTATATAGTACAAAGAAACAAAGACGCCGATAGGGACAGCGGCGGCGCCATGGATTGAAACCTCAACATCAAACGATCTCCTCAACGAGCGATACACGTTGCCGCTTGGGCGGCAATACGGGGCGGTTCGGCTGAAAATCCCGAAAGCCTAGGACGTGTAGGGCGGCGCGCGAGAGCGGAAGGCGAGAAGGAGCAACCCATCGATGGGCGAGTCCGGCAGGGCGCGCGCTACGGCGTCCCGCGGTTCCGGTTCGAGGAAGGGCAACGAGCCGGTGGTACCTGCAGAGGACAGCAACGGCGCGTAGGCAAGACAGTCACCACAGGGGCTATGGCTGACCGCCCCGATGACGTGCATGGGGGTCGAGCCCACCGCCGTATCGTGCGAGTAGGCATGCGCCATCGCGCCCATCTGGGCAATCACCAGCGCCACCACCGCCATGACGGCGAGGCGCAGATCGAAACGGTGCAGTCTTGTCAAAGTTGTCCTCGGAGAGATCGCCGCGAGATGCTAGCACGACCGCCGGCCCAAGGAAGCAAACGGTACGGCTTTTCAAGAGTGCGCCGGCATTACGAATGACATAACATGCAGCCGCGTCGCGGTCCCCGAGCCCAAGCGCACTTCATCGGTATGGGATGGTCGCTTTAGATGTCAAGTCGGATTCCTGTTGCAGCCGCGGCAATCATCGCGGCAGTGGGTGCGGGCGGCGGCGCGGCCTCTGCGGAAACATCGTTGGAACTGATGCCTGTTGTCGTCACGGCAACGCGGGTCGCTCAATCGAGCGCGGACCTGCCGGCATCCATCGATCGGATCGATCAGCAGACGATTCAATCCGGACAACTGCAGGTCAACTTGTCGGAAACCCTGATGACGGTCCCCGGAGTGTCCGCCCAAAACCGGCAAAATTACGCCCAGGATCTGCAGCTGTCGGTCCGAGGATTCGGCGCACGTTCGAGTTTTGGCGTGCGCGGCGTGCGCCTGTATTCGGACGGCATCCCCGGTACCATGCCCGACGGGCAAGGCCAGTTCTCGCAGTTCGATCTGAGCTCAGCCGGCCACATCGAAGTACTGCGCGGCCCCTTCTCGGCGCTGTACGGTAATTCGTCGGGCGGGGTGATCGCGGTTTTCACCGAGGACGCGAAGCCCGGGCGCTCGGTGGCCGGCACGGCGGAATACGGTACTTTCAACACGCAGCGCTATGCTGTGAAGACCACCGGCGGCGACGACGTCATCAATTACGTGGTCGACGCGGCGCACTTCCAAACGGACGGTTACCGGTTTCACAGCGACGCGGAGCGCAACAACTTCAACGCCAAGCTGCGCTTCGCATCGAGCGAGACGTCCACCGTGACAGTGGTGGCCAACGCCATTGAAACGCCTTTCGTGCAGGATCCTCTGGGGCTCACCCACGCGCAATTGGTTGCCAATCCCGAGCAGGCCGGCACCGGCGCCATTCCCTTCAATACGCGCAAATCCTTGGGTCAGGAACAGCTGGGCCTCGTGTTCGATGACAAGTTGTCCGCGAACGACGCGGTCAACACGACCGTGTACACCGGCCACCGCGCCACGACGCAGTTTCAGGCGATCCCGCAGGCGACGCAGCAGAACGCGCCGCTCTATCCCGGCGGAGTCATCGATTTGGACCGCGCATTCTGGGGGATCGAGGCGCATGTTACGGATCAAAGAAGCATCGCCGGAACTCCCGTGCAGCTGGTCGCCGGCTTGAGTTACGACGACCTGGAAGAGGCTCGCAAGGGGTACCTCAACTACGTTGGGTCGCAGCTGGGCGTGCAGGGCGCCGTGCGGCGCGACGAAGCCAATCATGTCTATGACTTCGATCAATACTTGCAGGCGCAATGGGACCCGGCAGCGCGCTGGCGATTGAGCGCCGGCCTGCGCAACAGCACGGTGGAGGTGGCCTCGCACAATCACCTGCGAGGGATCGCCGAGCCGGACAGCGGCGTGCGCTATTCGGCGGTGAATCCGGTGGGTGGGGTGACGTTCCGCGCAGCGTCCGCGGTCAATGTGTACGGGTCGTACGGCAAGGGTTTCGAAACGCCGACGTTGAACGATGTGGCCTACCGATCCACGGACGGCAGCCTTCCGGGATTGAATCTCGCACTGAAGCCGGCGCGCAGCGACAATTTCGAAGTGGGGGTCAAGGCGGGCGGCGACCACGTGCGCGCCGACTTGGCCGCGTTCTATATCAAGACGAAAGATGAGCTGGCGGTGCTCGCGAATTCCAGCGGCCGGACGGTCAATCAGAACATCGGCGAGACCACGCGCCGCGGAGCCGAATTGGGGGTCGACGCCCTGTGGGGCGGCGGCTTCAGTGCCCGGCTGGCATATACGTATATCCGAGCAGTGGTTGCGCAGGCGTACTCCACCTGCGTCGGCGCCCCCTGCAAACCGCCGGCGACGCTCACGGGTCCCTTGCCTGC
>JAXDQI010000281.1:0-4441 GCA_034667965.1 Gammaproteobacteria bacterium | reverse complement strand
AAAGCGGAAATGACGCGGAGTGGCTGTCACTTCCGAGTCTGACCCTAAGCGGACGTCGCGCCTACTTGAGGGCAGTTCTAGCGCGGCCATTAATTCGTCTCTTAATTCGTCTCTTTCTTAGCGCAGCGCCAGCGTTGCTGTCGCGATGGCGCTCATGCGGTAGCCTGATCCGCACGCAGGTCAGGATCGTCACTGCTGGCAATACCCAACAACTCATAGACCATGATCTCGGTCTCGCGGCCTTTGACCGGCACACGTCCAAGCGCCCGGGCGACGACGCGGCCCGCCACGCGTTCATAGACGCTGTCGCTGATGCAGATCGACGTGCCAAATTGTTTGTTCAGCCCTTCGATTCGCGAGGCCACATTCACGCCATCACCCATTACAGTGTAGCTCAGACGTTGCGGGGATCCGACATTGCCGACGACGACATCCGCACAATGCACGCCGATGCGCATTGGCATCGGCGTGCGCCCCTCGTTCGCCCATTCGGCGTTGAGGCGCTTCATTCGATAGCTGGCCTTGAGTGCGGCGAGACAGGCGCGATAGACGTGGTCGTCCAGCGCCGCGGGTGCGCCCCAGAACGCCATCACGGAGTCGCCGATGAACTTGTCGATGGTGCCCTGCTCTTCGGTCACCGCGACAGTGACGGTTTCGAAATAGTGTGACGTCTGTTCCGACAGTTCCTGAGGGGAAAGCTGCTCGGCAATTTTCGTGAAGCTCTCCAGGTCGGAAAAGAAAATGGTCATGAAGCGAGACTCAACGGCCGGCGCGAGCGGTTTGCCGGATTCGATCAGCCGGCGCACCAGTCCCACCGGGACAAATATGGAGAACGACCGCAGTGCGTTGTCGAGTAGGACTGTTGCCCTCTGAAGCTGGTCGATTTCGCGGACGCGCGAATCCGGGAAAGGCTTTTGGCCAAAGGACAGGGAACGAATGCGTTCGATCGCCCCCGACACGATCTCGATCGGCCGCGAGATCTTCTTCGCCATGACGTAAATCATAGCGCTCTCGACAACAACCAACGCGGCCATCAACCAGATCAACTTGCGATTGGTCTGTTTCAGCGCGCCGACAAAGTCGTCAACGGGCGTGACAACAATGACTTCCCATTTCTTGAAGAATTTGCCGGGTACCTTGCTGAACAGAGCCACGTACTCCTTGCCATCAGACCCCAGCTCGAAATTGAAGCGGTCGACGCCCAATGTTTTGTCCAACTGCACCGCCTTCACGACCTGCGGCACGTCGAGTTCTGACACCTTCGCCAACTCGACCTTCGACCCGGAGTGCCGTACGCTCTTGGCCATCACCGGATAGGCAATGATGTTGTCGAGGTGGTCGACTATAAGGGTGACGCTGTTGGGGCTGGCCTTGTGGGCATCCAGGAATTTCGACAGTTCCTTCAGCGTAATGTTCGCCGAGGCCGCACCACCGAATTTTCCGTCGACGCGAATAGGATAGGCCATCGAGATGATCGGATAGCCGGTGTCTGGGTTAATGATCGGCTCTGTAATTGCGAACCCGATGTTATCTCGCGCCTCGTTATAGTGGGGTAGTGCCTGGACGTTGAACTTCGACACCTCCGAGTAGCCGCCGATCGCCTCAGGCCACTTCTCGAAGAACGTACGGTGCCGTGCGCGCTCCGCGCCAGCCGCATAGGCGTCGATATAGCTGGAGTGCCAGTTGGCAAGGGCGGGAATACGCGAATCGCTACGCCGCCGGTCTTCATCCATGCGGGTTACGACACGGTGGTACCCGTCCTCGAAACTGGTGTAGACCGCGTCGATTTGCGGGGCCGAGATCAACGCTGCATAGAGGGTGTCCCGGCTTTCCTCGGTTCGGAAAAACTCGGGATGCGCCGTAGCAACGTCCGCCACGAGCCGTAATGTCGCCGCGACCGGTTCGAAAAAGTCCGCCCCCATCGCGATCGCGTCGTCTCTGGCACGGTCGATGGAGCGTCGCGCCACGTTGTTCAGATTGCGTACGTTTTCGTAGTAGCTGAACGCAATGACTGCGCCCAAGGCCGGCAAGATCAGCAGCGCGAATATCGCGCTGATGCTGAATTGAAGCTTGGTTCGCCGAGGCGTTGCCAACAAGCTTCTCCCTGTCATCGGGCGGCCGTGGAACGCGAGAACGTCCAACAGGCGCTATATTACAAGGGCCTGCTGCATCATATTGTCAGACGACCGCTGCTGCACTCGCAACGCACGCTGCAACCAGCACTGTCACCGCCATCACGCGGTCTGTCGAGATGCCTTTCGTCGAATTCCCCCGCATTTGAATTGGAAGATCAATGTGCCAGAGGCGGCGAACTAGCTTGCGTGGATCAATGGCAGAAGCAACACTGGGCTGAGTGACGCAGGATGTCTTGATGTCCGCCTCTGGCACAAACCGGACCTGCTGGAATGTCCGCGTTCGTCCGCTATCAGGGGCAAAGCAGACATTGAGCAGCCGCACTCAACACGCTCGATTTATGAGTCCACGCTTAGATCCAAAATATCCGCCGTTGGCTGAAATGCGCCATGGGGGTTAGTCGCCATCAGCGCAATGGCGTTGAACGCCGCGAAGGCTTCGTCCGTCAACCTTGCCATCCGCTACGAATGTGGCGGGATGTTTTGGTTCATACGGAAGAAGTTCTCGGGATCGTAGGCAGTCTTGACCTGCTGCAGTCGACGATAGTTCGGTCCATAGGCCGTTACTACCGCTTCGTCTTGTTCATCATCATCAAAGTAGTTGACGTATCTGCCGGTTCCCATGAATGGCTGCAAGGCTCCGTAGGAATCGCGCGCCCATTTAATACATGCTTCGTTTTGTGCGGGGTCCATCCATTCCGACAACACCAGCAAGTTGTAGCCTGGCGCCCGGTGCGGGAAGGCGGTGGCTGTAGGACCAACACGGGTGACGGCACCGTGGAAGTGTTCGATTAGCAATTGGCCCATAGGCGTCGGGCACTTGGCGAAGCAATCAATCATGGTGCGAATTGCTTCATCCGTTAGAGCCGCGAGGAAGTTGGACTTCCAATAATTGAGCGCTCCTTGCGGGTAACCTGCATCAAGCATGGAGTTCATCTGCGAGTAAGGCATTGCTGCAATTGCGTCCATTGCCGGTTTGCCAAATGCCTTGATCGGCTGCACCGCCCTCTCGCCCTCCACCAGCGTTCCGCAATGGCAAAGCACGATCGCCGCGAGCTTTGCCCCCGACCCATCCGGCGCGTGCACCAAGCCGCCGAAAACAGTGAATTCGTCGGGCAGCTTGGCAGTAACGTCACGGAAGTATCGCAGCACGTCCCACGCATCCTCAAACGGATAGGCAATTAGGCCGCCGGTGATCGCTGGGCCAACCTCGTGAAGGCGATACTCTAACGTAGTTGCGACACCGAAATTGCCACCACCACCGCGCAGAGCCCAGAACAGGTCATCATTCTCGTTCTCATCCGCCCTGACGACTCGGCCGTCGGCGAGCACGAGTTCGACCGAAAGGAGATTGTCGAGCGCGAGTGCATGCTTCCCCATGAGCCAACCAAGCCCGCCTCCAAGGGTCAGGCCAGCGATGCCCGTGGAGGACACGACGCCCCCCGTTGTGGCAAGGCCGTGAAGTTGCGTTTCGCGGTTGAAGTCATTCCATGTCGAGCCGCCCTGTGCGCGGGCGGAGCGCGCTCGGGGATCGACATATAAGCCCTTCATTAGCGAAAGATCGATCATCACGCCGCCGTCGATCGTTGCACGACCTGCCACGTTATGTCCCCCACCACGGACGGCAACACCCAAGTCTTCGGCGCGCGCAAGCCTGATGGCATCCACGACATCGGCCACTCCTCGAGAACGGGCGATCAAAGCCGGCCGCTTGTCGATGAGTCCGTTGTGCACCTTTCGCGCTACGTCGTAACCCATGTCGCTTGGCTGAAGCAATTGGCCGCTAAATGTCTTTGCCAATTCACTAACGGCGCTGACCAAGGATGATGCAGCCATGTATGCCCCTCTTCGGCTTCTAGTGATTGACTGGCTCAAATCCTGCCCTTGAAGAAGGGACATTGGCAAGCGACCGGGGAATGGTACTTCCAAGATCACAAATGTGCTCGGTCGCGCCGACCAAGGGATCGTCGACATCAGCGCGATTGCATTGAACGCCGCCATCAGCGGATCGATCTTGGCCGAGCCTGAGGAATACTTGGTAACCAGGATGGCATTGCTCGTCGTTAGACGCTTGCGTTAGCGTTTCAACGTACCGTGCTGGCACCAGGCAATTGACGAGCCAGCATCCGATCTTTGTGTGTCGGCGGAGTCACGGTTTTTGAACGGTCCGGTCCCGCACCATGTAATGTGCGGATAGTCACATCCATGAATACAGTGACTTACGAGCAGGTCGCACTGGCGAATTCGCTGGATCGGGAGGGATATCCAATGAATGCCCGTTCAGTATTGGCGGACCTTGTCTCCGCTTG
>JAXDQI010000280.1:0-11384 GCA_034667965.1 Gammaproteobacteria bacterium | reverse complement strand
CGCCAGGACCCGCCTCGGAACGGGTCATCGAGCGTCCTGATTACTCAGCGCCCGCTTATAGGTCGCGA
Organism: Gammaproteobacteria bacterium; assembly: GCA_034667965.1. GTDB lineage: Bacteria > Pseudomonadota > Gammaproteobacteria > Steroidobacterales > Steroidobacteraceae > Bog-1198. The sequence goes on along the minus strand of JAXDQI010000280.1, from coordinate 11,316 downwards.
AGTCCTCGTCAGAATAGCAGCAGAATAGGATCTCTTCGAAATCCGTGTACCCCGCTAGGAACTCGCGCACCGACGCAATCGCCACTTCGGTCGCTAACTTGAGCGGATAGGCATACGCGCCCGTGCTGACCGCGGGGAAGGCAACTGAACGAAGTTGATTGTCCGCCGCCAACCGCAGCGAACTCTGGTAACACGCGGCGAGCAACGCGGATTCCCCGCGCGTACCCCCTTTCCATACCGGACCCACGGTATGAATGATCCGGCGCGCAGGTAACCGATAGCCCCGCGTGAGCCGCGCTTCGCCCGTCGGGCATCCCCCAAGGCGTCTGCATTCCTCGAGAAGTTCAGGACCCGCGGCATAGTGGATGGCCCCGTCCACCCCGCCGCCGCCCAACAGCGTGGAGTTCGCCGCATTGACGATCGCATCGACAGCGAGCGTCGTGATGTCGCCACGAATGGCGCGTATTGCTGTAGGCATTTTGGCGTTCAGAAGCAACCCAGACCCAGGCCCGATCCACGCTATACCTTCCCGTAGCTCCACGCAAAATCGTTCATGTCGGCCCGCATTTTAGTCCTCACCGGCGTCCGACCGCCAATGCCGCGGTTCGTGTCTTGTCGTCTTCTACGGTTTCAAGTATTGGGGAGCTGTGGGCCGGCTCTTGTCTACGAACATGATCTCCGCGTTCGGGGCCAATCCATTCGCCCCGGGAAGTATGTTTCCTCCGGGAGCCCAATTCTGAACGGTGATGGTTACGCTGGTGAACATCAGATTCGAATTGATGGGTGAGCCGCTCGAGTTCTTGTTGTCGAAATTGCCTACGGGTGGCACCGGATAACCGTAGGGATTGGGGACCACGCCGGTCGATGCCGCGGTATCGGTGAGGACAAATGCGTGCAAGTTCAAGCCTTTTTCAGCCGCCTGTTAAACGGCGATTGTTCACACCTTCGAAAATGAGTGTTTGACCCACTCCCCTTCCTCGTCCCCAAGCTTCGGATCGGGGATTCCCCGATGGCCGAGCTGTTCGGGCGTCATGCATTCGCCCGGCGACGGCGAGCCGGACTCTCGGGCAGACCCTACGAGTCCGTTGCGATCGCGTCGCTTCGCAATTCTGCTGCGCTCACGGGCCCGCCTTCTACGCTTGCTTCGGTCTAACTGAGCGGAATCTAACCTTTAATTTCATCGCTTTTTGCGCAACCGCCCCCGGCGACCGACGCAACTTCTTCGCCGCCTGAGTCCCCGACAATCGACTCTTCGCGTACGCCCGAAGATTCTTCACATCATCCTTGGACCACGCCAGTAATTTCCGCCTCGACTTCGCTTTCGCCATGTTGCCGCCCTCTGAAAAAACACGCATCATAACGCGGGAACACGAGGTCAGTGTCGCGATCGCCTGATCCTGGATGAAAGTACCTTGATGCTGCCGAGAGAGAAGCGTAAGTACACCGAAATATAGTGTAGCGCCGCGAAATATAGTGTGGCGCCGAATGCATCGGCGACAGCGGAGGCGAGGAAGCCTGCCGCGATCAGTCGCCTGGCCAAGTCTCGAGCAAGATACCGCGGGAAATATCCCGTCGTCACCGAATCAAAATTGCCGTCCTCGGGGTGCAATCGCCTGACGCGAATATCCAACATTGCATACTCCGTCGTTCCTACATGTTGGTATCTTAGGCATGGCGCCATGTAAATGTGTGTTACGGCAATCTGAAGACTATGCAAAGTTATGCGAATCCCGGTAGGACAGACCCCTTACTATGGGAACGTCTTTCACATCACGGCCGGTCCGTCTGGTGTTGTGGCAGGCGATCTGTGGGGCTGTCCCACGGGACGGCGTGCGCCATCCACGTGTGATCGACTGGTACCACGAGTCCTGATCCAGGGCCTAGCGTTTCGCCGCGAATGCCTGGATTTGCTCCAGGGAGAGGTACCCTTTCTTCTCGACGTCGATCGTGTCGAATGCTTCTGCCACCCGCGGCATGCCGGCCTTCGCCTCTTCGAGCGTCAACTTGCCGTCATGATTGACATCGGCGGCTTGAAACTTCGCTGCAATCGCTTGCGGCGATCGTGACTGAGCCATGGCCGCACTGATCAGGGTGGCGCCGAGAATCGAGGAAATGACGATGGTTGAGCGGATTCTTGCGACGAATGACATATGATTTTACTTTCCTATCGGGTTACGTTGTCCGCCCACGCTTGTGCAAAGACTGCGCTTTACGGGCAGGCGCACCAACGTGGACTTACACGCTATCGTGCATATCGTCCTGGACACCGCCGGCTCATAAACATTGCAGATCCGTCGTCGGATTTACATTTCTTTACCGTCGATCATCGTCGTTCCGGCGCCCCACTGTTTTTAGTGTTCCCTCTAAATGCCTATTGATCATTGAGCATCAGCTCTACGTCATTGACGACCTTCTTGGCACCGGCGACTTTCTTGGCGATCCTTCGTAAAGCCAGCAAATCCCAGGCATCTTGGACAAACCCGTGAAGCGTCACGATTCCGTCTTTCGTCGTGACCGTTACATGCATATCGTCAACGTACAAGTCGGAATGTAATGCGGATACGACCTCACTCGATACTTCTTCGTCAGGAATGATCCTTCTGCTTGTCACTGTGATTTCAGAAAGCCCATTCGCTGCGTTCGCCTTATCCTCCGCCATGGATGCCGTCGCCCAGAGAACTGACAGCACCGTGAGCACGGTCGTTGACGGTTTGAACCGATGTCGGCGGTCCGGTACAAGTGTATTCACGGTGGAAACGGGCCCCTCACGCACACTGCTCGTTGTCGCTCCAGCCAGTTGAACCGCGACAGCCGATGAGCGTCTCTTCAGTCGACATCCGTTTCCAACGGCTCGATCAACGTCTCATCGTTATTCTCGAGCGAACACACACGCGTACTGACGGGATACGCAATCATGGAGGCGGACGGGTACGAGCACAACGCCGCCGCCGCGCTCGCCGCACTTCCGTAGAGCCACATATCGCGCATCTCACGAGCAAGAACGGCGAGCATGCGCGTCTCCACTCCAGCCAATCCCCTGATCAGCGTATTCGCAGGCACCGTGACGACCACGCAGGATCCCCGCTCCCAAAAGCCCGCGAAACCAAACACGGCCTGGTCCTCAACGCGGACATAGAAGGGCCGCCGCGGGTCATTCGCGGAATCCTGCAGTTCGTAGAAACCCATCGCCGGCAGGATGCAGCGTTGACCCTGTTCGAGCAGTCCCTTCTTGCCCGGCAGGGACTCGGCCGCGACCTGGTATAACACCGGATCCCCGAAACCCCAATGCAGTACAGCGGGGTCGGGTTGGCCGTCGATTACCCGAATCACCGGGATGTCACTGGTGGGTGCCACGTTGAAGTTATCGGAGAATTCCCACGGAGCATGCACGAGGTCGAATTCGCGCTCGATAGAGAGGGGATCGGGGCTGACATACCGGCTGAACATACGGCGATTATACCCGTACCCAAACCTCTTGCATGCCACCTCGTTTCGCTCAGAGGGCGGCGCATCTCATCATTTACCTGGTCTATCGAAAGCATAGTGTGTATCGATTAGACCAATGACGACCCGGTGAGACAAACTGCATCGGCAGTCCACAACAATCTCTTTCTTTAGTTACACACCGAGGTATTTGTCTTGAAAGTCCATAATCCGACAATTGCAAAATATGCTCTGTGCGCCTTCGCCATGGGTGCGATGCTGAGCGCCAGCGCCGAGGACGGCCATCTCACCACCGACGCGGGGGCTCCCGTCGGCGACAATCAAAACTCAGAGACGGCGGGTCCGTCCGGTCCGGTCGTCTTGCAGGATTCGCATCTCATCGAGAAACTTCAGCGTTTCGACCGAGAACGCATCCCCGAGCGCGTGGTGCATGCCCGCGGTACCGGCGCGTTTGGCGTATTTGAAGTCAGTGCCGATATTTCCGAGCTGAGCCGGGCGACGGTGTTCACTCCCGGCACGAAGACGCCGGTGTTCGTTAGATTTTCCACAGTCATGGGTTATCGCGGCTCGCCCGAGCAGGCGCGCGACCCGCGTGGTTTCGCGGTAAAGTTCTATACGCAGCAGGGTAACTGGGATGTGGTCGGCATCAACTGGCCGATATTCTTCATCCGCGACGCCATCAAATTTCCGGACTTCGTGCACGCCAATAAGCCCAGCGCGGTCACCGGGGTGCAGAATGCGGATCTTGCCTATGATTTCTTCGCGCACACGCCCGAGGCGACCAACATGCTGACCCACCTTTATACGGTGGAAGGCATGCCCGACTCGTACCGTCATATGGACGGCTATGGCGTGCATGCGTTCAAGTTGATCAATGCGCAAGGTCAAGTGCATTACGTGAAATTCCATTGGAAGAGCTTGCAGGGCATCCATGGCCTGCGCCCGCAGGAGATTGCCGGATCGATCGGCAATGACTGGAACCTCAATACCAACGATTTGTACAACGCGATCAGGGCCGGCGACGATCCCAAGTGGGATCTATATATCCAGGTGCTGGCACCGCAAGACCTTGCCAAATTCGACTTCGATGCGCTGGATGACACGAAGATCTGGTCCGGCGTACCGGAGCGAAAGATCGGTACGATGACTTTGAACCGAGTGCCGGACAATTATTTCGAGAGCACCGAAGAATCCGCCTTTGCGCCTTCGCGATTGGTGCCGGGCATTGAAGCCTCGGAGGACCGCATGCTTCAAGGCCGTCTGTTCAGTTATGCCGACACGCAAATGTATCGCCTGGGTGCCAACTACAACAGTCTACCGATCAACCGGCCGGCCGTGCGGGTAAGCAACGAGGACCAGGATGGCGCATTGAACAGCAGCGGCCGCAAGGGCGAGACGAACTATGAGCCCTCGACCATCGCCGAGGTCTCCGAGGATCCTCGCTATAAAGCCAACCGTACGCCGCTCAGCGGTACCATCCAACAGCAGGCGATCGCCAAGACACGCAACTTCGTGCAAGCCGGCGAGTACTACCGCTCGCTCTCAGCGCAGGACAAGACCGACTTGATAACCGCGCTCAGTGCGGATCTCAGTCACGTGCGCAACGAGGCCAACGAGTACATGATGCTGTCGTACTTCTACAAAGCGGATGCGGACTACGGCACTCGTCTCGCCAAAGCCATCCACGCCGATGGCGCCCGAGTCAAGGCTGCGGCCGACCGGCTGCCAGACTGAACCGGCAGCGGGCCCCGGACGATCCGTCCGGGGCCCTCCCCTTTCCACCTTTCCAGGAGATTGCGATGTCCTCTCGTCGACGCCTCGCGGCACGTATCGGCTTTCCGGTGCTACTCCTCCTCGCCGGTCTGGCTGCGTATTTCTGCTTTCCGTCACTGCGTCTCCCCGCTAATGCCACCCAACTGCGGACGCTATCAGGTTTACAAAAAGTCGATGCCCACCACTACGATCAGGAATGGTTCGACGCTGCTCGCGTCGGTCGCGTCGATATTCTCGGCGCTCTTTACGAGGCACATTATCCGCTCGATGCCAAGACTCATGCCGGCTACACCGCGCTGATCCTTGCCGCTTACGACGAGCAGCCGGCCGCGCTCGACTATTTGTTGCAGGCTGGCGCTGACCCATGCGTTGGAGACAGAAATGGCAATACCGCCTTGATGGGGGCGCTGTACAAGGGCGAACTGCCGATCGCCCGGCGGCTTCTCAAAACTCGTTGCCCCATTGACCAGATGAACAATGCTGGTGAGACCGCGCTGTCCTTTGCGGCGTTGTTCGGGCGACTGGAGATACTGCCTGAGTTGGTCGCACGGGGTGCCGACCCGAACCACGTCGACGCGCGAGGCGACACTCCGCTCGTGATCGCTCGGACGCAGGGCAACGCTGAGGCCGCTGCCGCTTTACGTAAGGTGGGCGCCACACACTGATAGGCATCCGTTGCTACCGCGACGGCGCCCGCTCGTCGTCGGGTGCGCGCTTGAAATCGGCCGTACTGACTTGTGAAAAGTACAGTCCCTCCGGGCGACGTACCCACCACTGGCCTGTCAGATTGTACGTCTGTCGATTTGCGAAGCGATACTCGTAGAGTTGGGCTCGCACATATTTGGGAGGACTGTCGGCAAACGGATTGGATTCCAGCAACGCCAGCACGGGCGGACTGCCTTCCAGCAGGCGCCACATCAGCACCACGATCCAGCGATTTTCTCTTGCGCTGCCAAGAGCGGCGAACCACATTTGCCAGTCAAGCCTTGGTTGATGCGGGATGTTCCAAAGTGCAGGTCTAGAGAGCGGGCCCGGTTTGTACCGCAAAACATATTCGCGCCACTCTTTGCCGTCAGCCGAACCTTCGATCACGATCTCAGGTCGGGTGGTTGTCATGACCGCGAATAGTCCATAGGGATTGACGATGTACCATGGCGAGACAGCCCGGGTTAGAGCACCGAGCATAGGCAAATTCGTTCGCGTTAACGTCTGCCAGATCCGGTTCGACCCGACCGGCACCACGATAACCGCGAGCATCGTCGCGATGACCGTTGCCGAGCGCACTGGTCGCGGCGCGCGACCTTGCGCCAGCGACTCGAACTGCCGGGGGATGACGCGGCGCAGCGCCGCGTCATCGAATAGAAAGACGCACAACAGCATCGTGAGCAGATTGAAGAAATTGTAGTTGCCGGTCAACGCGATCAATAATTGAAACAACAGCACGCAACCGGCAGCCGCAGCGCGTATACGACGAGGCAGAAAGATAAGAAACACACTACCCAGCTCGATGGCCAAAGTGGCGGCTGTTCCTGCGATGAGAAGCCAGGAGGGCAGTTGCGCGGCGTACCACGCGAGCGGGGTGGGCAATGGCTGCGACCAGAAGTGATACTCGAGCGCGGTGAAGTCATGCCAGGTGGGGTCGCCGGACAGGAGCTTCACGACACCCGCCATGAACAGATAGCGAAAGACCAACCAGCGGTAGAGCCAAACGACTATCCTCGATCCACCGGTAAGAAATATGGCTAAGAATCCCGCCTCGAGCAGCAGCGCGTCCCACTGGAAGCTCATGAACTCCTGCCCTGCATACACATAGGAGAGGTAGAGCGCAAATAGACCAATGAGCGCAGGACGTGTCCATCTGTCGAGGACGACGAGCAGTCCCAGAACGATGCCAACGACCGTGCCCGCTACCAATGCCGTATCGCTCGAATTCACCCAGAATAGCGAAGGCAGTAATCCATACGCGGAATTGCCGAGAGCCCGGTGTGCTGCCTCAAAGTACTCACCCGCCGGTAGTATCCCGTCATGGCCGATCAATCCGAGGATTTGTACGCCGAGCGAGGCGAACGCTGCAACATAGATCGCACCAAACACCCGTAAGAACATCCAGCTCACCAATGTGTATCGCTCCGCCCTGAGCGAAGGTCCCCATAGGAGTTTGCTCAGCAGATTCAGAAGATTCCGCCGGCGAGCGAGAAACGAGTAAGCCCATTCGGCCGGCGCCGCAAATCCGGGTAGATTTGAATAGCACCACCACCAGGCTGTGCGTCCCGGCACATGACGTAGCATCCGGAACGTCGCAGCGGCGCCTGAATACACCTGCCCGTCGGGTTCGATAAGTTGAATTGCCCGCTGAAACGCCGACGGTGGAATCGCCGGGAAGTCCGGCGCGGCCTCCTGGTACGCGCGGTAAATGACGCGACCGTTAGTCAGGTCCTGCCAATAGGTCACCCAGTAGCGGCAGATTCCGCACTCGCCGTCGTACACCAATGTGGGAAGACCTTGTGGCATTTTTCGCCCTTGGTTACCGATGGGCCGGTTCCTACAGATATTACGCTCCGCCCGCTGCGCACGGTGTTGCCGCGAACTCACGGCGCTTGTGCCTTGTCGGGCAGCCCGCGATTCTGCATAGTGCGCCCCTCGACCCCAGCCACCAAGAAGCCCCATGCTCACCACCATCGAAAGTCGCATCGCCCAGGAACTCTCCGCCACCGTGCACCAGGTGGCTGCTGCGGTCACGCTGCTCGATGAAGGAGCGACGGTTCCATTCATTTCCCGCTATCGCAAGGAGGCCACCGGTGGGCTCGACGACACGCAGTTGCGAAATCTGCAGGAGCGGCTGATTTATCTGCGCGAACTGGAGGAACGACGCACCGCCATCCTCACGAGCATCGAGGAGCAAGGAAAGTTGGTACCCGCGCTACGCGCATCGATTGAACAGGCGGATACCAAGCAGCGACTCGAAGATCTGTATCTGCCTTACAAGGTGAAGCGTCGCACCAAAGCTCAGATTGCGCGTGAAGCCGGGTTGGACGCACTGGCCACCGCGTTGCTGGGCGATCACACGCTCACCCCCGAAATCGAAGCCGTCCAGTACCTCAAACCGGCGTTCACGACCGACCAGGGCGAGAATCCCGGGATTCCCGACGTCAAAGCGGCGCTCGATGGTGCGCGTCAGGTGCTGATGGAGCAATTTGCGGAGGACGCCGAGCTGCTAGCCAGCCTGCGCGGGCACTTGCAGGATCATGGGGTATTGACCTCGACGGTAGCAGAAAGCAAGGAAGAGGCCGCCGCCAAGTTCCGCGATTACTTCGCCTACCGGGAGCCGCTGAGAACGGTGCCCCCGCACCGCGCGCTCGCCCTGTTTCGCGGTCGTAAGGAGGCCTTGCTGAAGGTGTCACTCAAACTGCCCGAAGACATACAAGCCGAAGCGGACGCGGGTCCCGCCAGGTTCAATGCGTGCGAACAGAAAATCGCTGCACGCTTCAATATCGCCGACCGCAAACAGCCGGCCGACGCGTGGCTCCTGCAGACCGTGAGCTGGACCTGGCAGGTCAAGCTGTCCTGGCAATTGGAAACCGATCTATTGACAGAATTGCGCGAGCGTGCCGAAGAAGAGGCAATCCGTGTGTTCGCGCACAATCTTCATGACCTGTTGCTCGCGGCGCCCGCCGGTCCGCGCGTCACCATGGGACTCGACCCGGGATTGCGCACGGGCGTGAAGGTTGCGATCGTCGATCGCACCGGTAAACTGTTGGAGACGGCCACCGTATTTCCGCACGTACCCCGCAATGATTGGAATGGAACTCTCGAGACCTTGGGGCGGTTGGCACGAAAGCACGCCGTCGACTTGATCAGTATCGGAAACGGTACCGCATCGCGTGAGACCGACAAACTCGCGGGGGAGCTGATGAAGCTCCTTCCGGACCGCAAACTCACGAAAGTGGTGGTCTCTGAGGCCGGCGCGTCGGTGAACTCCGCATCGCAATTGGCCGCAGACGAGTTTCCGACATTGGACGTGACCTTGCGGGGCGCCGTCTCCATCGCGCGCCGCTTGCAGGATCCGCTCGCCGAGCTGGTGAAGATTGATCCTAAATCGATCGGTGTCGGTCAGTATCAGCACGATGTGATGCAATCGCGCCTGGCGAGGAGCCTGGACGCCGTTGTGGAGGACTGCGTCAACGCCGTGGGGGTCGACGTCAATACGGCGTCGACCGCCTTGCTGGCCCGCATTTCGGGGCTGTCCACGTCGCTGGCCGAGAAGATCGTCACCCATCGGGATCAGCACGGCGCCTTCGCCTCGCGCGATGAGTTGAAGAAGGTACCGCGCCTAGGGGCCAAAACGTTCGAACAAGCCGCAGGCTTTCTGCGCGTGATGCAGGGTGAGAACCCCCTGGACGCCTCGGCGGTTCATCCGGAAGCCTATCCGGTGGTGGAGCGAATACTCGCCGAACTCAAGCGACCGGCGCGCGAATTGATCGGCGATGTGGCAACACTCAAGAAGCTCAATCCATCAAACTACACCGATGAACGGTTTGGGTTACCCACGGTACGCGACATTTTCACGGAGCTCGAGAAGCCGGCTCGCGATCCCCGTCCCGAATTCAAGACGGCCGAGTTCAAGGACGGCATCGAAGAGATCAAGGATTTGCGGCCCGGCATGATTCTCGAAGGTACCGTCACCAATGTGACCAACTTTGGCGCGTTCGTCGACATCGGAGTGCACCAGGATGGGTTGGTGCATATCTCGATGCTGTCCAACAAGTTCGTCAAGGACCCGCATGAGATCGTGAAGGCCGGCCAGGTCGTGAAAGTCAAGGTGCTGGAGATCGACGAGAAGCGCAAGCGCGTCGCCTTGACCATGCGACTCGAGGACCAGGCCGCGCGACCACGCGAGAACGCGGCGCCGCCGAGGCGCGACTCGCGGCCCACCGCCCCCACTGCTCGCGATCGGCCGCAGCCCCAAGGCGGCGGTGCGATGGCAGATGCGCTAGCCCAGGCGTTCAAGCGTAAGAGCTGAGCGAACGGGACTCTCAGCGGCGGCTCCTCAAGGCTTCGATTCGGCAGGCACCCACGTCGCATCAGAGTGGTAGCTGGTCATCGCTCCCGCGACTTTCGCCGTGTTGGTGCCGAGATCTTTTTCGGACACGCCGCCATCCTGTGTGACGATGAAAGTCATCACTCCCGAGGAGCGGTACATGACGGGATAGGCGATGGCGGCAAATCCGCCGCCCGACTTCGACAGGATGTGGAAGTAGTAGCCATGGAAGGGAATCGGTTTGCTCGAACTCTGTACCTGGGGAAGCAGCGTCTTGACGAGGCGATTCGCTTCGTCGTCCGTCCCCGGGTGCGCTGCCGCTGTAACCAGCGCGTCGCACATCCCGATCGCCGTCACTTCGTTCTCGCCAATCCGCCGGAAGCGGATCTCGTTGGAGCCGGCGTCCGAATCGAATCGCCACACGCCGTTTCGTGACACGAGAGGAATTGGGAAAGGCCAGTTTTCTGCGCCGATGTACAAGGTCTTGATTGTGTCGGACTCGCGGACCCACCGGTGCATTTCCTGATACTTCTGAACGAAACGTTCACGGTCGAGGGTGTCCTCGGCCTTGTCATCGGAGCTGATGATCTCGCTCCCTCCTCCGAGAATCTCCGTCACCGCCCGTTCGTCATGTTCTTGGGCGGCGGATGCCAAAGCGCGGCTTGCATCATCGGGTGAGTGGAAAGTTGTTTGGCTCGATGGTCCAGCCAGACATAGTTTGACAGACCCCGCCACCAGCAGTGCGCATGCCGCGAGTGCGGCTTTTGCAGTTGGCCTGGGCAAGTGACGTTTGTCGTACCCGCTGTTCATTTCGCGTATCATTTCAAGCTCCTTCGATCGATTTGGCAGTTGTGCCGGCGTCATTTTCATCGGTGACCTCCTCCACCATGGGAGCCTCCGCCGAAACCATGGGAGCCTCCGCCGAAGCTCGACCTGCCGCGGGAGGAAAATGCCCTCGCGTCGCCTCCGTGAGAGAAGCCGCTGAACGCGCCGGTATGCGTGCCGCCATGAGTGGCCCCGCCACCGGCATGACCGACGCCCGCGCGTCCGCCACCGAAGCC
>JAXDQI010000279.1:0-3810 GCA_034667965.1 Gammaproteobacteria bacterium | reverse complement strand
GAAAACGTTAGCAGCTGGCGGGCGCGACGCCCTGGAGAAAGCCGCGGCGCGGTGAGCTGCGTCCGGTGGACTTGCGATGCGTTTCCTTGCACCTTGACGAGGCTGAAGTGGACGTTCTGACCATCAGCCTGATGCTATCAGCCGGGCTGCTTCACGCCAGTTGGCATAGCCTTGTCAAATCCGGGGAAAATGGCATCACCATTTTGGCGGGGATGGGCGCGGTTGCAGGTGTCTGCGCTGCCGCGGCGATTCCTTTCATCCCATTTCCAGCTGTGGACGTTTGGGCTGTTCTGCTGCTGTCGATCGGCATGCACATCATCTACAAGCTCTGCTTGGCGGGTGCCTATGCCCGCGGCGATTTCGGGCAAGCGTTTCCGTTGGCGCGCGGCATGGTCCCGCTGTTCGCCACGCTGATTGCCTTCGTCGGCCTCGGGCAGGTACCGTCCTTGCATCAATGCGCCGGGGTCGTTCTCGCCAGCTGCGGACTGCTGCTTCTCGCGTTGGACAGGTTGCAGGGCAGAACGCGATGGCCGTTGCTGATTGCTGCGGCAAGCGCCGGAGCGGCCGTCGCGTCTTACTCCGTCGTCGACGCCTATGGCACACGGCTGTCCGGCAACTGGCTCAGCTTCACCGCTTGGCTGATCATGCTCGATAGTCTTGCGTTTCTGGCCTTGAGCAGGATGCTGCGGGGCCCGGTGCTCTGGTCAGAACTGGTCGCCGCGCGTTTGCGCGTGGTCGTATCCGGCGTACTGGGCCTGCTATCATTCTGCGTCTTCTTGTGGGCGCTAAGCCGCAACCCTGTAGGCGCGGTCACCACGATCCGGGAAACCAGCGTCCTGTTCGCCATGGCCATCGGCGTGCTTTTGCATGCTGAAACGCTGTCATGGAGGCGGCTCAATGGCGCGACCGCCATCCTGTTGGCGTTGATCGTCATCGCCCTGTAGCCAGCACGGCGAGATTTCAGTCAAGATGGAATTTCTCGAACTGGCGGTGCTGCCCCTTGATGATGCGAACCGTGCCGGTGACGGAGCGCATCACAATGGTTTCGGTCTCGATGAAATGCTTGTGAAATCTGACGCCAGACACCAGCGCGCCATTGGTGACGCCCGTGGCCGCAAACAGGCAGTCGCCTCTCACCATATCCTCGATCGCAAAGATCATCCGCGGATCGCAAATTCCCATTCGGGCCGCGCGCTCGCGCCTCTCGTCGGTATCGAGCACCAGGCGGCATTGCATCTGGCCGCCGATGCAGCGCAACGCCGCGGCCGCCAGCACGCCTTCCGGCGCGCCACCCGTGCTCATATAAATGTCGATGCCGCTGTTGTCCGGATCGGCCGTGTGGATGACGCCGGCGACATCGCCATCGCTGATCAAACGCACCGCGGCCCCCGTGCCGCGCACCGCGGCGATAATGTCCGCATGCCGCGGCCGGTCCATCACCAGCGCGGTAATCTCGGAGGGCCGAACTCCCTTTGCCTTGGCCAAGCGGCGGATATTGTCCGCAGGCGGCGCGTCCAGTTCGACAACGCCCCTGGCATAGCCGGGACCGATCGCGATCTTCTGCATGTAGACATCAGGCGCATTCAACAGCGTGCCGCCCTCCGCCATCGCCATGGTGGCGATCGCGCCCGGCATATCCCTGGCGCAGAGCGTCGTGCCATCGAGCGGATCGACGGCTATATCAACCTTGGGACCGTTGCTGTTACCGACCTTCTCGCCGATGAATAGCATAGGCGCCTTGTCTCGCTCGCCTTCACCTATCACGACGGTGCCATCAATCGGCATCTTATTGAGTTCGCGCCGCATGGCGTCGACCGCGGCCTGGTCGGCCCCGATCTTGTTGCCATGGCCCCGCAAGCGCGCTGCTGACACTGCCGCGCGTTCGGTGACGCGAAGGATTTCGAGCGAGAGGATGCGTTCCAGCAGCTGCTGCGGCGGAACGGCAACGATTTCCGGCATTCCTCAACTCCGTTTCGATGGCGGGAAACCCTCCAAGGGGTGCTTTCGTCTAACATTGCACGGCAACAGCCAGCAACAGTCCATCGAATATACCGCTCCCCAAAAACCGCTATGCGCTACCAAATACTGCGTCGTTCATTGTCCGCAAAATGCCCAAGAAACGTTTGATTCGTGGTTCAAATGGTCTACGTAGGGGCACTACGGCCGGGCATATCCATCCGCAGGAACATTCGACTTATGACAGCGATTCTCGACGACGAGCCCCGAAAACCCCCGCGTTCACCGCTTGTGACGCGTGGTGGCACCGGCTTTGCTTTTGGTATGGCGCTGTCCGATTTCAGCCAAGGCCTCGCCTCATGGCGACTCTGGGTACGACTCGGCTGGAACGACATCCTGCAGCGCTATCGTCGTTCGATGCTTGGCCCGTTCTGGCTGACTGCGAGCATGGCCGTCATGGTGATCGCGCTAGGCGGGCTTTACTCGCAATTGTTCAACACGCCGATCCACGATTTCCTGCCCTACTTGTGTGTCGGTCTGTTGTTGTGGAATCTCATGTCCAGCTTTCTGATCGAAGGTGGTGCGCTTTTCACCGGCGCCGAATCCTACATCAAGCAGGTCCGGTTACCGTACTCGGTGTACGTGTACCGATCTAGCTGGAGCAAGCTAGTCATTTTCGCTCACAATTTCATCATCTACTTCGGCGTCTTGCTGTATTTTCAGATCTGGCCTGGCGCCGTGGCCCTGTTGGCGATCCCCGGCCTGCTGCTGATCCTGCTGAACGGCGCCGCCATCACGCTTTGCATCGGCATGGTGTCGGCACGCTTTCGGGACGTCCCGCAGCTGATCAATTCGCTGGTCCAAATCATCTTTTTTGTGACCCCGATCATGTGGAAGCCGGAGCTGCTCCGCGGCAGGACCTACATCGCGGATCTCAATCCATTTTACCATTTGTTGGAGATTGTGCGCGCGCCGCTGCTCGGAGGGCTGCCCTTGGCCCGAAGCTATTTCGCGGTCCTGCTGATAACGGTGATCAACGTGGTCGTCGTCGGCGCCTTCTTTGCGCGTTTCCGTTCCCGTATTTCCTATTGGGTCTGAGGAACGATGCGAGCCACCTCCAGCAATTCCGTCGGGCAGACCGAGCTATCGCTCGATAACGTCAGCGTCTCGTTTCCGATTTATCACGGCGGCTCTCGCTCGCTGAAGAAAAGCCTGCTGTTCCGCGGCTCGGGCGGGCAACTCGCGAGCGATGCCAGCCACCGCATCACCGTAGAAGCGTTGCGAAACGTATCGCTCCAATTCGGCACCGGCGACCGCGTCGCCTTGATCGGCTCCAACGGAGCCGGAAAGACCACGCTGCTGCGGGTGATGGCCGGCATTTATGAGCCGGTCATCGGGGTGGTGGAGAGCCGCGGCCGGGTCTCCCCGATGTTCGACATCGCGCTGGGGATCGACGGCGAGATCAGCGGCTACGACAATATTCGCCTGCGCGGACTGATCCTCGGCCTGTCCGCGCGCGAGATCGAGGAGCGGATGGCGGACATCGTCGAGTTTACCGAACTCGGCGACTATCTCGACATTCCGGTCCGCACCTATTCGTCCGGCATGATGACCCGTTTGACATTCGCAGTAGCGACCTGCTTCGCGCCCGAAATTCTGCTGATGGACGAGTGGATCGTCGCCGGCGATGCCGGGTTTCTCGCCAAGGCGCAGCACCGCATCGAGTCCTTCATTGAAAGGGCCGGCATCCTGGTGCTGGCGTCCCACAGCAGCGACATCTGCCGGCGGTGGTGCAACAAGGCGGTCTGGATGGAGCGGGGCGAGGTCAAATTGCAGGGCGAGATCGAGAGCGTC
>JAXDQI010000278.1:0-58087 GCA_034667965.1 Gammaproteobacteria bacterium | reverse complement strand
TTCTTGAGAGCAAAGAGCAATACGATCGACTGTTTCATTTCAAGGTAAGTAAGCAGATCGAGTATGGGCGAACGCGCAGCCTTGTTTCCGATCTGTGCGTGGTCCTGAGGACACCGTTCGCAATCGTCATGAGGCGCCCAAATCAACAGGAGCTTGCGCTATATCGCGCTCTTGGGTGCACCGGTGTTCGGGAGAGCAACGGTGAGAACCGGGATTCCTAATGCATGAGATAGATCGGAACGTCTGGGTTAGAGACAAGCGGTCAGTGCGAGATCGTCTACGGCCCTGTCCTTGGCATGAAGGGGCCGTGCCGGTAATTGCCCCGCCGTAATGCCGGGCACAGTCATGGTACGCCGACGTGGCCCCCGGTTCGTAGCGGCAGGCCTTTCTGATTGGAGGAAGTTGTTCGGCACTTCGATTGCGACGCGGCAGGAGCTGCCATAATATCTTCGACGCTCCTGATGACGTAGCGGATCTCTTCCTCCGTCATAGTGGGATAGATCGGCAGAGACACCGCACTTTGCGCGAAATAGGTGGCGTTGGGGAATTGATCGTCGGAGCCCGGGATCGTGTGCGCAAAAACTGGTGCGCGATGCAACGCCGGATAGTATAAGCGAGAAGCCACGCCACGCGTGGCCAGCGTTTGCATGAAATCGTCCCTGTCGATGCCATCTGCGGTGGGACCAATGAGAATTGTGTAGAGCTGAAAGTTGGTATCGGCTTCCCTGCGCACGTAGGGAGTGACGACTCCCGGAATTTTGCGGAATGCATTCGTATACTCCTGCGCGATCAGGCGGCGCCGGCGAACAGCCTCGTGAACTTTGTGAAGCTGCCGAAGTCCGATTGCGCCCTGTATGTCCATCATTCGGAAATTGAACCCGAGTGTTGACCAGGCGAACTTCCCCTGGTCCCCGAAATTACGTGCCAGGCCCGCGCGCTCCGCGATGCCATCATCGTCCGTGACAATCATTCCGCCCTCGCCTACCGTCATAAGCTTGGATGGCGTAAATGAAAAGATCGCTGCCTTCGCGAGAGTCCCTGCGTTACGATCCCCGTAGCAAGACATCTGCGCTTCGGCTGCATCTTCGATCACTGGAATGCCATGTGTCGCGGCGATGTCAAGAATTGGCCGCATTTCCGCCGTCTGCCCCGCGTAGTGGACCGGAATGATGGCGCGGGTTTGAGGCGTGATGCGTCTTTCCAGGTCGGCTGGATCCATCCCATATGTGTTTAACTCGATATCTACAAATTTGGGAGTCGCACCTGTAAACAGCGCACAGGAAGCAGTGGAAACGAAAGTCATATCGGGGGCTAGGATCTCATCACCCGGGCCGATTCCCAAAGATAGCAAAGTGACCAGCAATGCACTTGATCCCGAATTGACAGCGATCGCGTGCTTCGTTCCTATCATTGCCGCAAATTGCATTTCGAATTCACGTACTTGGGGACCCATGAAGAGCCAGCCGCTCTTCACAACTTCGGAAGCAACCAGAGGCTCGCTGTCGTCAAACCACGGTTTCGAGAGAGGTACTTGAACGTTCATTTTCTCCTCTATCCTTCCCCTTGGACAGCCTGCCTATCGCTGGCAATTACCTCCGCCACCTTTGCCAATCAGGAATTCTGAAGCGAAGGTTCGGGTGAAAAATGCCGGTCGGCCTGTCGCCTAGGCTAGTGGTCATCCGGAGTTTATAACAACTTCGCGAGCTAGAAAATGGTTGGAGCCTACGTGCCCGACTGAGTTATGTGTCCGCAGAATGAGCTTGCGCTTGCTACAATAATCGAACTGATGCGCCGAGCGTGGCACCTGGTGACGGTAAGAAATCAAGCACCGGCTTTCAACGCGAAAGCACGGCTGGCCGCGCTCAAGGACGGAAAGGCGACTTCCGAGTTGAGGCGACACGTCGATGTCCAATATTTCCAAAACATTACGCATTGTGCTGAATGACCACTCCGGTCATGATTTCTCAGTACAGTTGAGCCGCGAATTGGCAAGACGTGGTCACACGATCCTGCATATTTATTCTATCGATTTTCCAGGTCCAAAAGGCGATCTCGTTCCAAAACCCGACGATCCAGAATTGTTCTCTGTCAAGGGCCTCACTCTCGGTGAACCTTTCCAGAAATACAATTTCCTTAAGCGTCGCGGCCAAGAAATTCAACATTCACGTCTGGTAATTGATGAGGTGGACGCTTTTGTAGCTGACATCGTCGTCGGCACCAATATTCCTCTCGATGCGCTTAGAATCTTACAGAAGCATTGCAGGACGGGAAATATCCCTTTCGTTCTTTGGTTACAAGACATCTATTCGAGCGCCATCAAAAACATATTGTCCGGAAAGATTCCGATCATCGGCCGCTTGGTTGGTGCTTTTTACGAACATATTGAAAGACGGCTACTGAATCAATCTGCACACATAGTGGCGATCACAGATGATTTCTTGCCACAGCTAAGCGCATGGGGCATACCGGCAAGCCGAATATCGGTCATTGAGAACTGGGGAAATAAGGAAACAATCAAAGTCGGGCGGCGCCATAGTCGATGGCGCGAAGTGCATGGCCTCGGCGATTACAAGGTGATTCTCTACACAGGCACTTTAGGATTGAAACACAATCCGGATTTGATCCTTGCTGCAGCCCGAACATTTGCTGCTGAGCGGGAGGATGTCAAAATCGTCGTCACGTCTGACGGTCCACAACTCGACTATCTGCGGACCATAGCCGCAAATGAAGGGTTGCCGAACGTGCTTACCCTCCCGTTCCAAGCATGCGAACAGTATGGAGATATGCTCGCCAGTGCTGACGTATTGATAGCCGCTCTCAATCCTGAAGCGGCCTCCTATTCGGTTCCCTCAAAAGTCTTATCCTATCTTTGCAGCGGGCGAGCAATTGTTCTCTCCGCAGACAAAAACAATTTGGCGTCGAGAATTATCAGCAGATCCCATTCCGGTATAGTCACATCTCCCAATGAAATCCGGGGGTTTGTTGCAGCCATCGAAACATTGCTCGACGATCATACTCTACGCGAAGCATGCGGTGGCCACGCGAGAAATTATGCCGATGAGCATTTCGATGTTCATGCCATTGCAGATCAGTTCGAAACAGTCTTACTCAACTGCTTTTAGCGGGGAATTTTTCGTTGCCATTTACACTTTGTTGTTTAAGGAGGTCGCGCAACGGAAAACAGAACACCCATTATTATGAACAGTAAAATACTAGCGCATATATCGCCGGCGGCCTGTCCGCCAGCGTCCCCAGACGCGCTATGCGCGAGGCGCTGCACACAGGAACCTGCCAGGGCGGTGCAAAGCCACAGAAAAGTTGCGCTAGTCGCGGCAGGGTTTCCGTGGAGGCGCCACCATCGACCACCAGTAACTATTTCACTACCGAGTGCCTCTTGTCCCGAATGATTGACTGCGCGACCTCTCGCTCACGGTGCTCAAAAGCATCGGCGAATTGCTCGAGTTCGGCTGCGCTCATTCCGAGCTCGCGGCCACGCACACGCCAAGTTGAAACGGTCCGTTCGACTTCAGCAAGTATCTGAACCGCATCTCGCTTATCTAGCGTGAAATAGGCGGCCACCGCCATCAGTGCATCGATCGAAGCGGCTGGACCTGCATCTTCGGAGATCCATGTTTTCAGCTCACGCTGACGATCGGGGAAAGGATTGATATCGAAAGCCGGCGATAGGCGCCATTGATCCTTTGCGACATGAAGAAAGCCATGATTGTGCAGGTGATCATCAACATAGTTAATAAGGATGGAGAAGGCGATTCGGCGCCAAAGCTCTTCGATATCGACTTGTGCGTCTGCTCCATGTTGACGTATTGCGTCGACAATTTCGGTGTAGGTATGTTCTATGGGTGCACCGACCTCCACACCTAGCAGTGTTGCGGCGGAGACGTACATGAGTCTCCCCTTGGCAGTACGATCGAATCTACGAATGAGAGTGACCGGGATGCCGGCACTGTCAATGAGCCGTGCCTCGGAGGCATTGACCCCTGCTGCCCTAGCGAGATGCATCGCCAAGACCTCGCCCTTGGTGACAGCCCGTTCATCCTCGACGCTCGGAAACTTGCCAATGCTGAGCGCGCCATCATCGTCGATGACAGAGCACTTCGGGCGCAGACCTCCCAGCGACGTTCCTCGACCGCGAAGATAAGCAAGGTCTTCTGCCGTTTCGGTGTTGGTCTCGACCGCCCGACTAGCAGTCATCAGCGTAGACAGCTCGATCAATGGCGGTGCGGTTCGCCGTCCCTCTCCGGTCGCACGCTTGAAAACTCCGTCCTCATCTTGAAATCGAAGCGCCCCCACGCGATTGACATCATCGACCGCGAGGAGAAGGTCGATGGGCGTGAGTGGTTGGCTATCGTGCACTTGTCCGGTCGCTCGTGCTGTTGCCCGGCGCTTGGCATGATCACGAAGAATGACGCGACGCGACCAACCGCCCGGTTCGGTATCGGCTATAGCGCCATGAAATATGGATGCATCGCGGCTTGGCGGCTTGTGAAATTGCGCGCCCGCCACTAGAGGTAGATCGGGTTCGAGCGCGAAACGATCCGAAGCGGCAAGCCATTCCCGGTCGTATTCGAAAGCCGCACTTTGCCGCGCGCCTTGGCTGTCAAAGCGAAGCGTGCCAAGGCGACGATGGGCGTCGCCGAGAAAGACGCCGATCGTGCGCTTCATAGTGCTTGAGGTTCCTTAGGCACACGGACCCGTTTCGGCAAGTGGTCTGCGTCGAGCAAAAGACCGGTGTCATCTTTGCCGGGATCGGCTAAGGCGGTTAGCCCATCGGATAGCCCTAGAACAAAGAGCGCCATGGCGTAAATTCCGAAGGCAACGGTCGGGTCACCTTTCTCAACTTTCAGGTAGGTGTTTTTATGAACGCCAATCCGCTCGGCCATCATGCCGATGGTCAGCGAGCGCTTGCGTCGTGCTACAGCAATGTCAGCACCAAGCTTGGCAATAGCCTGTCGCAAGCGTAGTGGCAGGACCGATTTGTTTTTCGTGGCTTTCATAAGATTGCATAAAATAGACCTAAAAAGCCTTAAAGTCCATTTTATGGTACCTAATAGAGACGGCATTCGGAGTTCTTCCGCGTTCTAATGCGGCACGGCCGCCGAAAACCGCGTTGCGCAGCCCGGGCCCGTCGGTTACACTTGTACCATATCTTGTACAAATCCAGAAATCAGGAATCGCCGTCTATGCGCGTCATTTCATTCTCCGATGCCCGCAACAGCCTGAAGAAAGTCATCGATCAAGTCGTTGACGATGCGGACGTCGCCGTCATCTCCCGCCGCGATGCGCCCGATGCCGTGCTGATGTCCCTCGATACCTTCAACAGCTGGATGGAGACGGTGCATCTGTTGAAGACTCCGGCAAATGCCGCGCATCTCGAAAAGTCGATCCAGCAACTGCGCAAAGGCAGGACGAAGCCGAGGTCGCTGATTGCCCCTTAAACGACTGATTTGGACATCGGCCGCCTGGGAGGATTATCTCTATTGGCAGGGTCAGGATCGGAAGACGCTGAAACGGATCAATGCCCTGATTCAAGATGCGATGCGACAACCGTTCGAAGGCATCGGAAAACCGGAACCGCTCCGCGAAAACCTCTCAGGATTCTGGTCGAGACGTATCGACGACACGCATAGACTCGTGTACATCGTCGAGAAAAGCGATCTGGCGATCGTTGCCTGCCGATACCATTACGAATGACTCGCCCTCGCGCAAATGCCTGTCAAGGCTCTTCGATCGGGTGACCCGCGCCGGCACTCAATCGATTCAAAGCCTCAGATCGAGAAGTGTTTGTGGGAAAGCAAATGCCGGTGTCTGCCTGCACGCGCGGCGCCGGCCGCTTCGCCAGCGACATTTCTGTTGCCTTGGTTTGCAACAGACTGTTCAGGTTCTTGATATCCCAATTCGTGAGGCGAGCTTCCTGCAACGCCAATCGCAGTTCGTCCCGCATCGTGGCGCTTAGGTTGGGCAGCCCCTCGCTCGCGCGCAGCCGCGCCCAGGAAATCTGCTCACGATCCTCATCGGCCGCAACATCGGCGAACAGCGCGTAGACAAAGCCATAAACAGCCTGCTCTTCTGCAGCCAGCAAAGGCGCCCGCCCTGATTGCGAGACCACCTGCCATCGTGCGTGCAGCATCTCCCATATCTGCGGGCGTCCGAGCCAGGTCGGTCCAACGTACTTGGAGCCTTCGCTTGCTTCGAGCAGGGTCGCAATCTCACCGATGCGCCGATCGATACAGGGCTGAGCCCCAGATCGCGATTCGAGCACGGCAATGTTCATCGCAATTTCATCGCGAATGCCCTCGCGCGCCTCGCCGGCCTTGTGTTTGTCGTGCAGATACTCGATCAGCTGTTCACCGCTCAGCGCGATGACGATGCCGAGCACGACGACTCCGAGTTCAGACAGGAACTCGCGGAAGCTATGGACCGGCTTCGGCTTGTGGATATCCAATATTCACTCCTGCTCAAGGGTTGTATCCCGATCGTAAATGAATATTAGCGTGATGCGGGCTTCATCGTGCGGAGGACCCCGGCTGCTGAACCTCGTACCCGTGGAGATCGGCGCAACCCGCGCGGCCACGGGTATCGCGACGGGCGCAACTACGATCCAAGGCCTTGATTCATATGGTGTGACTAAGCTCATCAACAGCCGTAAGTCATTGATATTAAACTCAATTTTTTGACATATTCACTCCCACTCGATCGTTGCCGGCGGCTTCCCGGAAATGTCGTACACCACCCGCGAAATTCCCGGCACTTCGTTGATGATTCGATGCGCGACCTTGTCAAAGAACTCGTACGGCAGGCGCGCCCATCGCGCTGTCATGAAATCAATGGTCTCGACCGCGCGCAGTGCGATCACGTAGTCATAGCGCCGCCCATCGCCCATCACGCCGACCGACCGCACCGGCAGGAACACGGCGAAGGCCTGACTCACCTTGTCGTAGAGCTCATGGCGTCGCAACTCTTCGATGAATATGGCGTCAGCTCGGCGCAGCAGATCGGCGTGGACCTTGTGGATTTCGCCGAGGATGCGCACACCAAGCCCGGGACCCGGAAAGGGATGCCGATGCACCATGTCGGCCGGCAGATCGAGCGCGACGCCCAACTTGCGCACCTCGTCCTTGAACAATTCGCGCAGCGGCTCCAAGAGTTTCAGCTTCATGTGCAAAGGCAAGCCGCCGACGTTGTGATGCGACTTGATCACATGCGCCTTGCCGGTCTTCGCCCCGGCGGATTCGATGACATCCGGATAAATCGTACCCTGCGCAAGCCACTTCACGTCCTCGAGCTTCGCCGCCTCTTCATCGAATACCTCAATGAACACGCGGCCGATGATCTTGCGCTTCTTCTCGGGATCCGCCTCCCCGGCCAACGCCGCCAGGAAGCGCTGTTCCGCGTTGACACGTATCACGCGCACGCCCATGTGTTCTGCGAAGGTGGCCATCACTTGATCGCCTTCAGCGAGGCGCAGCAGTCCGTGGTCCACGAACACGCAGGTGAGCTGAGCGCCGATGGCCTTGTGCAGCAGCGCGGCGAGTACGGATGAATCTACTCCACCGGACAGCCCCAGGAGCACCTTGTCCGATCCGACCTGAGCGCGGATGCGCGCCACGCTGTCCTCGATGATGTTCCGCGTCGCCCAGGTCGCGGCGCATCCGGCGATCTCGCGCACGAAGCGCCGCAGAATTTCCCCGCCTTGCAGGCTGTGCGTGACCTCGGGATGGAACTGCAGCCCATAGAGACGCCGCTCCTCGTCGGCCATGGCCGCAAGCGGTGCATTGTCGCTCGCCGCGATGACCGTGAATCCCGGCGGCGCCGCGACGACGCGATCGCCGTGGCTCATCCACACATCGAGCACGCGCCGGCCGGCGGCATCCCGATTGTCTTCCAGCCCATCGAGCAATCGCGAGGCGGCCGTGGGACGGATCTGGGCGGCGCCGAATTCGCGGTGACTGGACGACTCGACCTCGCCGCCCAACTGCGCGGCCATGGTCTGCATGCCGTAGCAAATGCCGAGCACGGGCACGCCCATGTCGAACACTTCGTTGGGCGCCTCCGGCCCCTTGGCGTCGTAAACGGACTCGGGGCCGCCCGAGAGAATGATGGCCTTCGGTGCGAACCGCTTGATCTCCTCAGGATCGACGTCGCAGGCGTAGATCTCGGAGTACACGCCGAGCTCGCGCACGCGGCGAGCGATCAACTGGGTGTACTGGGCGCCGAAATCGAGGATCAGAATGCGATCGTCATGAATGTCGGGCATCAACCAATCCGGTAGTTCGGAGCTTCTTTGGTGATGGTCACGTCATGCACGTGGCTTTCGCGCACGCCGGCGCTGGTGATTCGCACGAATTGAGGGCGGGTACGCATCTCTTCGATGCTGCTGCTGCCCGTGTAACCCATGGCGGCCCGCAGGCCGCCCGACAGCTGGTGCAATATCGCCACCAGGCTGCCCTTGTACGGGACACGGCCTTCGATGCCTTCCGGCACGAGCTTCTCGAGTTCGGTGGTGGTGTCCTGGAAGTACCGGTCGCTGGATCCGTGGGCCTGCGCCATCGCGCCCAAGGAGCCCATGCCGCGATATGCCTTGTAGGACCCCCCCTGATACAGTTCCACTTCGCCCGGTGATTCTTCCGTGCCGGCAAACATGCCGCCGATCATCACGCAATGAGCGCCGGCTGCGAGTGCCTTGGCGATGTCGCCGGAATAGCGGATACCGCCGTCGCCGATGACCGGCACGCCGGTTCCCTCGAGCGCCTTTGCAACCCGGGAAATCGCGCTGATCTGGGGCACGCCGACGCCCGCGACCACGCGCGTCGTGCAAATGGAGCCGGGTCCGATGCCCACCTTGACGCCGTCCGCACCGTACTTCACGAGATCCAATGCCGCTTCGGCGGTGACGATATTGCCGCCGATAACCTGTATATCGGGATACTTTTTCTTGATTCTGGCAACCGTCTCCAGCACGCCGCGCGAATGACCATGCGACGTGTCGACCACCACCACGTCGACGCCCGCTTCGCGGAGCGCCGCCACGCGATCCAGCGTATCCGGCGCCGTACCGACGGCGGCTCCCACCCGCAGGCTGCCGACATCATCCTTGCAAGCATTCGGAAACTCGGTTGCCTTCTGAAAATCCTTGACGGTGATCATGCCCTTCAACACGTGGTCATCGCCGACCACGAGAACCTTCTCGATGCGATGCTTGTGCAGCAGCGCCAGCACTTCATCCTTGGGTGCATTCTCACGGACGGTGATCAAGCGTTCCTTGGGCGTCATCACCGAGGATACCGGCGCGTCCAATTTGGTTTCGAACCGCAGATCGCGATGCGTGACGATGCCGACGACTTTGGCTCCGACCACCACCGGCACTCCGGAAATATTCTTGGCGCGCGTCAGCTCGATGACCTGCCGGATGGTCATGTCCGGTTTGACGGTGATCGGATCGCTGATGACTCCGCTTTCGAATTTCTTGACGCGGTCGACCTGCCTGGCCTGATTGTCGATGGACATGTTCTTGTGGATGATGCCGATGCCGCCCTCTTGTGCGATGGTGATGGCGAGACGGGCTTCGGTGACGGTATCCATCGCGGCGGAGACCACCGGGAGGTTGACGCTGATTTCACGGGTCAATCGGCTGGCAAGCGAGACTTCGCGCGGCAGTACCTCTGAATACGCCGGGACCAGCAAAACATCGTCGAAAGTGAGTGCCTCTTCCAGAATCCGCATAGGTTCGCGTTCACAGGTCGTCTAAGAGGCGGCGCATTGTACCTTGCGCGTACTCCCCGGTAAACCGCAGTATCATGGGCCCATGGACATAGCCGAACGCGGCCCGGACGATCGCGGTCCGGCCGACCGCCCTGGCCGTAAGCTGGGCCCCGACCGCGACGTCTACACGGTTTCGCGCCTCAATCGCGAGGTTCGAGGGCTGCTGGAACGCGGATTTGGCACGTTATGGCTGGAAGCGGAGGTCTCGAACTTCGCCCGGCCGAGCTCCGGGCACTGGTATTTCTCGTTGAAGGATGCGGGCGCCCAGGTGCGCTGCGCCATGTTCCGGCAGCGGAACATGTTGTGCGCCTTCACCGCGAGGGACGGCCAAAAGGTGCTGGTGCGGGCCCGGATCGGGCTGTATGAGCCGCGCGGCGAGTACCAACTCATCGTCGATCACATGGAGGATGCCGGACTCGGCGCGCTGAAACGTCAGTTCGAGGAATTGAGCGCAAAACTCGAGCGCGAGGGGTTGTTCGCCGTCGGCCGAAAACGCCCGGTGCCGAGCCTTCCCCGCCGCATCGGCGTCATCACCTCGCCCACCGGCGCCGCCGTGCGGGACATCCTTCACGTGCTGGCGAGGCGCTTTCCGGCAGTCGACGTTCTCATCTATCCGGTTCCGGTCCAAGGCGCGCAGGCCGCGGCCGACATTGTCGCCGCACTTCGGCTGGCGGCCAGCCGCGCGGAGTGCGATGTCCTGATTCTGGCCCGCGGCGGCGGTTCATTGGAGGATCTGTGGGCATTCAATGACGAAGGTTTGGCACGCGCCATCGTCGCCTCGCCCTTACCCATCATCACGGGCATCGGGCATGAGGTGGATTTTACGATAGCCGACTTCGCGGCCGACGTGCGTGCGCCCACGCCATCCGCTGCCGCCGAGGTGGCGGTTCCGGATGCCGCGGAATGGCTCGATGCCTTCGCACGCTGGGAGGCACGCCTGCAACGCTGCCTGCGGAGGCGAATCGACGAGCACCGCCAACGGCTGCGCTGGTTGACCGGGCGAGCATCACTGGTGAGTCCCTCCGCCAAGTTGGCGCAGCAATCCCAACGCCTGGACGAAGTCGAACAGCGCCTGTCGCGCGCGCTTCAGCGCCGCCTCATCGCGTCGCGCGAGCGCCTGAGCTGGCTGAAGGGACGCGCTGCGCTGGTGAGTCCCGCGACTCGCGTGGCCCAGCAACTATTGCGTCTGGAGGGTTTGCAGATGCGCTCGGATCGGGCGTGGCGACAGGTCGTCAGGCGCGCCCGCGAACGTTTGCTGCCGCTGGTGCGCACCTTGAATGCCGTCAGTCCGCTCGCAACGCTCGACCGGGGTTACGCCATCGTGACCACGGAGACCGGAGAGATCTTGCGCGACGCCGCCCACGCCAAGCCGGGCACCATCATCGAAGCGCGCCTCGCCCGCGGACGACTGCGCGCCAAAGTGGAGGGGTCGACCTGAGCGGCTCGGCACGATTCGCGCTCTTGGTCGGAGGGGCTGTGCTCGCCTGCCGCATGGCGCCCGCGGCGAGTTTCGATCTTCCTCAAGAGAATCCCGTGCCGGGCGGCGTCAAAATCCTCCGGCTCGACGCGCACGGCTCGCTGCCGCCTGACGTCGAAGCGGACGGCCACCGGGTGCTCGTGGTGCAGCACGACTCGAGCTGGGTCGCGGTGATCGGCATTCCCCTCTCCGCGCCGCTCGGCGAAGCGCGGGTAACGGTGAACACCGCTGAGGGCCGCAAGGAGCTGACGTTCGACGTGGGCTACAAGCAGTACGCGAGTCAATCTCTCAAAGTGCCGCCGCGCCAGGTCAATTTATCCAAGGCGGATCTTGCGAGGGTGGCCCGCGAACGCGTGCGTATCGAGCGCGCCTTAAGCTCGTTTTCCGAGCCGCCACCCGAATCCCTGCATCTGCCGCAACCTGTGCCGGGTCCGCGAAGCTCATCGTTCGGCATGCGCCGCATCTTCAACGGCGAATCGCGCAACCCGCACTCCGGCATGGACATCGCCGCTCCAAGCGGATCGCAGGTCTCGGTGCCGATCGCCGGAACCGTCGTCGATACCGGCGATTACTTCTTCAACGGGAACGCGGTCTTTGTCGATCACGGACGCGGCCTGGTCAGCATGTACTGCCACCTGTCCGCCATCGACGTCAAGCCGGGGCAGCATCTCGCCGCCGGGGCGCGCCTCGGCGCCGTCGGCATGACGGGCCGTGCCACCGGACCCCACCTGCATTGGGGTCTTTCGCTCAACCGGGTCTGGGTCGATCCAGAACTGTTCGTGCGCTAGCGATCTGCTGGCCGCCGCTCGCACCCTGCATCCGCTAGGTCCCGCTCAGCATTTGATCCATCGCCGGCGCTTCCAATGGAGGCGTGTTGAGCGCAGCCTGCCGCAGCCGCGCGCTGTGCTCCTGCACGGCCGTACCCGACGGTTGCATCTCGACCTGACCCTGGAAGAATGCGCCGTCTTGGATTGCGACGCGCGGCGCGAACACATTCCCCTTGACCTTTGCCGTGGCGCGGATGTTCACCGATTCGGTGGCGTACAGGTCACCATCCACCTTGCCGTCGATGACGATGACGCGTGCGCGGATGTTGCCCGTCATCGACCCGTCCGTGCCGATCGTCAGACTTTGAGTATGTGTAATGGATCCTTCGACGCTGCCTTGGACTACCAGATCTTCCTGCGCCGAAAGTTCACCCCGAAAACGCAGGGTGGGACCCAGTACCGAGGCCCGCGGTGCGGCTTCCGGTGCGCGCACTTCCGGTGCCCGCACTTCGACGGGCCGCGGTTCGGTCGCTTTCGTTTCGGCGGCCCGCTGCGTCGGTGTCCGCGGCTCGGGACGGGCAATCGGGGGTTCTGCCGCGCTGCGGCCGCTCGTATTGGCGTTCATCATCTGCTCCTCTCCATCGTCCGATTTTTTGAACCAGGCCATAGTCATGCTGCGCTCGTCGCAGGTCGGATTGGGCGGGTTTGGGCCGAATCCTTGGCGGTTCCCTGCCCGGCCTTCTTGCCGTCCATGTCGATGCGGCCGCTGAACGACGCACCCTCCAGGATGCTCACGGTGGGCGCGAAGATGTTGCCGACGACCTTGGCACTCTCCTTCACGAACACCGATTTCTCGGCCTGCAGGTCGCCGTCGACGGTGCCTTCCACGATGATGAGTTGGGCGCGGATGTTGGCTTTGACGGTGCCCTGAGGTCCGACGGTCAGGCGTTGCGTATGAGTGATGGATCCTTCGACTCGTCCCTGTATCAGAAGATCTTCTTCTGCGGACAAATCGCCTTTGAAATACAGTGTTGGTCCGATGACGGAAGCACGGTCTGTCGCGCTGTTGTACGGATTGCTCATTCAGGGTTTCTCCAGGTGGCGAAGGCGGTGGCCGTGGGAGAGTACCCGCCATCATGATTTTCCGGGTGCGAAACACATCACGAAATGCGGTAAAGCTTGGGTGCCTCCCTCGCGCCCTGTCGCCATTTGCGGACGTCAGGCGAAACCCGGAGCGATGCCTATCGCACCGCCACGGCGACGGCCGCTGCGGCCATTAGGGTGCCGCTGCCGCGATTCATGACCTTGTTCGCCCGCGGGCTGCGGAACCAGAGGCGCGCGCGCGATGCGGCCAGCACGTATGCGCTTAAGGTGGACGGCATGATGATCGCGATCGCGGCGGCGATTTCGAGGTAGCCATCCAGCCGCAAGTTCTCCAACGGCACGACAGTGGGAAGCAAAGCGACGAAGAAGATCATGGGCTTGGGGTTGCCCAGGGTGAGCGTCAGGCTGCCCAGAAACAGCTTCGAGGGTTTCTTTTCAAGAGCTCCATCGCCCGCCTCCGAGAGCGGACGCGCCGGCATCGACCACAGTTTGTACGCTAGAAAGAGCAGATAAGCCGCACCGGCATATTTGAGGAGAAGGAACGCTGTGTGAGCGGTCTGCGCCAGTGCGCTCAAGCCCAGCGCAGCACCCGCAAACCAGATGAGATCTCCGACCAGGAAGCCGGCGATGAACGCGGGCGCGCCGACCGAGCCCCGGGCCAAGCCTTGAGCGATCACCGCGGCGACTCCGGGTCCCGGGGTTGCGACAGCGACGAAGTAGACCACGCTGAAGGTGACGAGCCCATATAACGACATAACGCACTCCCTCTTGATGTCTAAATTGCGCCCGGCGTTCCTTTCACCGGTGCAACCGTGCGGGCCGCCTTCATTGCAACGTCAATTCCACCCGCACCAAACCATCTTTGGCCGTGGCCTTGTCGTTCGTCACCAGGTAAATCCGGTCTGCGCCCACCTGAGCGTCCGCCAGCAGTGCCTGCTGCAAAGCCTTGGCGCGGTCCTGGGCGAGTGCCTGGAGGTCGCCCTCTCCCACTTGTATATGCTCTCGAATAGCTTTTTCCAGGAAGTCGATCTTGGCCGTCGCGACGTCGGGCTTGGACTTGATACTGGTGACCGCATCTGGAAACTTCGGCTCCGCTCCGAAATCTTTGGCATAGAGGCGGGTCAGAAGCTCGAGCTTGGTCGAAGGGTCAAGTTCGTCATAGGACGGCGGTGTTCCGGTCGCCGCAGCCGCCTTCTTCGAGCCGCCCTTGACGGATTCCGCGGCGCCGAGCTCCGCAGTGAAGCGCGCCGCGACGAGCGCGGGCCGGTCGAGCCCGGGCGCCACGGCGATCGGCACTTCGATCTTGAGCTGCGGCCGCTCCATCAGCGCCTTCGCCACCGCCTTGGCTTTCTCCGCAGCGGCAGGATCCAAGGCGCTCACACCGGGCTGGAAATCGATGAACTGAATATCCGGGCCACCGCCGAACAAAGATCCCAATAGGGCAAACGGCGCGGTCACGGCTTTCTCCAGAATATTGACGAACACCTTCCAGATGATCGGCGCAAGACGGAACTGCGGATCGTCGAGTGAACCGGTTACCGGAAGATCAAGATCGATCACCCCATTGCGGTCCTTGAGCAGGGACACCGCCAGCTTGATGGGCAAGGACACCGCGTCCTTGCTGGCGGTCTTTTCGCCGAACTCGAGCTGCTCGATAACGATGTGATGCTGCGCATCGAGCTTGCGGCCGTCGACCTTGTAGTGCAGCTCGGTGGTGAGCTTGCCCTTCGATATGTTGTAACCGGCAAATTTGCCGGAGTAGGGATTGAAGATTGTCAGCTCCATGTTGCGGAAGCTCATCGCGATATCGGTGTACAGCTTTGGTCCCAGCACGCTGAACTCACCGGTGATCGCAACCGGTGAATATTGGTCCACCGAACCGTGCAGATCCACCTTCGCCCGCGATGCCGCCTTCGAAGATATCCCGGTGATGGTTCCTCCCAACGATTGAATGCCGGTTGAGAAATTCGGCATCACCGACAGGTCCGTGAAGTTTGCCTGACCGGACTCGACGACCACTTTCTTGACCGATATGGGCATGGTCTCGGGCGCCGGCGCCGCGGGCGCGGGAGACTTCGCGGACTTCCGCGTTTTCGCGGCCGCGGCGACCGGCGGTGCCGGGGCCGGGGCGGACGGAGCCGGAGGAGCCGCTCCCGGCACCGTCAGCACGCGTTTGACGTTCGTGCTCTCGTCGGACTCGATGATGACCCGTGCGTACGGCTTGCGGGCCACGATCTGTTCGATGTCGAGATGATCGGGCCCTTTGCCGTACTTCAACCCGAAGATGTCCAGCCGCTCCCAATTGACGAAGTCGTCGTGCAGCGTGTTATCCACCGTATGAAACTTCTCGACATTGACGTTACCGGAAAATTGCAGCGCGGGAACGCTCTTCTGCACTCCGTATTGCAACTTCCCCTCGCCACCGAGCCTGCCATCGAGCAGCGTCATCGAACTATGCTGCGCGATATAGGGTTGAATCGCAGTCAGCGCGAAGCCCGAGAGTTTCACGGACAGATCGGCCATGGCCGGCTGCGGCGTGACTTCGCCGTTGATCGCGAGCAGCCCTTTTTCATCAATGCGCGCATCGAGCGTTACGCTCACCGGTTTGCTCAAATCCTGGCTCACCCCTTTCACTTGCAAGGCGAAGGGCGCCAACATCACTTTCACCGCGGGATGCATGGTGCGATCCTCGGCCGATATGCTGGCGTCGCGGAGCTCGAACTGGCGTACATCGAATTGCCACGAGGCGCTCGCGTCGGCCGATGCTGGGTTGGCCGTTGCGGCTGGGGCGGCGGGCGCGGACCCCCGCTGGAGCTTGATGAGATTGAACGAGCCATCCGGTTCCAGCCACGTCAGCAATTTGGCCCCCGTGATCGAGATCAGATCGACGTGTGCCCGGTGCTTGGCGAGATCCACGGTGGTGCCCGTCGCGGTCAGCGCGGGAACCGTTATCCAATCCGTCTCCGAATCTTTGGGCCGCACGGTCAGATCGGTCAATGCGAACTTCGACGCGTCGACTTGAAGATTAACGGGGCCGCCGTTGGCCGAAAACTTGTAGGTTGCGGCCAGATCGATGGCGCCCGAGTTGACCACGAAATTCAGCTTGTCTCCGAGATACTCCCAGAGCGTGTGGGCAAGCAAGCCTTCGAATCGAAACTCACCGTCCGATTCGATCGGTTGAACGGACACGTGTCCGTGCCATTCGATCCGCTCGCCGAGCTTCGAGACCGCCGCAAACGTGAATTTCCCACCCTCGGCCCCGGTAGTGAACTTGCGCAGTTCGAAATTGACGGGTTCCAGGCGCGCGGCAAACACGTCGGGCTGGCTGTGATCCTCGAAAGTCAACGAGCCCGTGGACACCTTGAACGACCCGATGCGGATCGCCGGCAGCGGTGCGGTCTTGTCGGCCGGCTTGGACGGCGTCTTCGGCCGCAACTGCATGAGATTCAGCGAGCCGTCCTTCGCCACCGTTGCATTCACGAACGGTGACGTAATGTCGATCGCGGCGAAGGAATAGGCAAAGTGCCAGATCGACGACAATTCGAAATCGATGAACAACCGGTCGAATCCCAGCAGCTTCTCGCCACCGGGCGCCGTCAGCGAGAACTTCTCGACGGTGACTTGAAAGAGGAACGGATTGATTCGGATGTCCCCCACCGCCGGCGTCACCCCGATGGTTTTGGGAATGTCCTTGAGCAGCGCGGAGCGCACCAATTTCGGCGCGATCACGAATCCGACCAGGGCATAGATGCCGACCAGCGCCGCGACGATGGCGGCAACGCGAACGGTCTTTGTTTTCAGCAATCCCAGCACAGGACATCCCCATCCGCAGCCGGCAGCGACTTGTAGCCCAAGGAGCCCGCCTAGTCTAGCAAATCTTCGCTCAGCGCTTGTTACGCTGGATGAGCCGCTTGCGCTTGCGGACCTGCCGGGGCGTTAGTGGGTTTCTCTTGCCTGCAAAGGGATTTTCCTCACCTTTGAAAATGACGCGGACGGGCGTACCCATCAGATCGAAGGCTTTGCGGTACACGTTGACCAGGTACCGCCGGTACGCATCCGGCACGTGATCCGTTTGATTGCCGTGGATGACGATGATGGGTGGGTTTTGTCCACCTTGGTGCGCATAGCGAAGCTTGATGCGGCGTCCGCTCACCAGCGGCGGCTGATGGCTTTCGATGGCCGCTTCGAGAACCCGGGTCAATTCCGGAGTCGCCATGTCGCGGGTGGCGGCGGCATACACTTTGCGCACCGCTGCGAACAGCTCGCCCACACCGCTGCCGTGCCGCGCCGAGATGAAGTGCAATGGCGCGAAGGATGCGAACTCCAGCCGCTGCTCGACCTGCTGACGGATCAAATCCCGCTGCTCGGTGGGGATGTTGTCCCACTTGTTGACGGCAAGCACCAGCGCGCGACCCTGTTCAATCACCGTTCCAAGGAGGCTCGCGTCCTGCTCCGCCACATTGTCGTGCGCGTCCATCACGACCACGACCACGTGAGCCGTTTCGATCGCCTGCAGAGTCTTGATCACGCTGAACTTCTCGACGGCCTCCTCAACGCGGGCGCGGCGCCGGACCCCCGCCGTGTCGATCAACGTATAGCGCTCGCCGTCGCGTTCGAACGGCACCAGGACGGCATCCCGCGTGGTGCCGGGCTGGTCGAAGGCCACCATACGATTCTCGCCGAGCAGCCGGTTGATCAGCGTGCTCTTGCCCACATTCGGCCGCCCGATCACCGCGACCTTGATACCGGTCATTTCGGGACCGTCGTGCGGGTCCGGCGTCAAGCCGGTGAGCGCGGCCTCGAGCAGCGAGATCACGCCCTGGTCATGTGCGGCGGCGATCGGATGGGGCTCGCCCAGACCTATCTGATGGAAATCTGCAACCGCGATGTCGTGGTCGAAACCCTCGGTCTTGTTCACAGCCAACCACAACGGTTTGCCGCTGCGCCGCGCCAGCTGAGCCACGAACTGATCCTGCGGGGTGACTCCGGCGCGGCCGTCCACCAAGACGATCAAACGATCGGCCTCGGCTATCGCGCGCTCGGTTTGCGCGATCATGAGGCTTTCGATGACATCGGCATTTTCGACGAGGCCCCCCGTGTCGACGACGATGCACGGCACTTCGGTGCGCCGCGAAAACCCGTATTGCCGATCGCGCGTCAGCCCGGGCAAATCTGCGACCAGCGCGTCCCGGGTGCCGGTCATGGCGTTGAACAGGGTGGATTTGCCCACGTTTGGTCGACCGATCAGTGCGACTACGGGCAGCACGTCGGCCTAGGGTTGCGTGGGGGGAGCGGGCGGCGCAGCGGGTGGTTCGGCGGGTGGCACCGACTGCGGCGCGGCCGGCGGCGGTACGACGGGCGCCGGCGCGGCAGGGGGCGGAGCGGCTGGTTTGATGGCTGCCTTGTCAGCCGCCTTAGCCGACGCCTTGGCCGCCTTGGCGGCTTCTTTCGCCGCTGCTTTCGCTGCTTTTTTCTGCTCCTTCGTCGGCAGTGCCTTGGGAGCGGGAACCGCGGTGGCGGCATGCGCCGGGTCGGCCCGGAACGCCGCCATTTTGCCGCCGTCGTCCAATACCACCACCGTATCGTCCACGGCCACCGGCGGATTGCTGACTCGGAACTTGGAGACACGGACTCGCGCCACCAGGTAACCCGTCTTCTTGTCCAACCAATGCACGTACCCCTGATAGTCCGCAACGGCCACGGCCGTCGTGGTCTCCACCGGCGTGCTCAAACCGCGCCGCTTGATGTCCTCATTGCGCCAGAGTTCGGAGCCATCGCGGTCGTGCAGGGCGACGACCGCGCCGTCTGATTGCGTCACGAACAGATTCTCGCCGTCCGCGGCCAGGCCCCGATAGCTCGACATGTCGTGCGCCCACCAGATCTGGCCCGAATCGAGCGCCATCATGGCCGTGCGGCCTTGGAATCCCGCGGCGAACACATCGTCGCCGACGACTCGCACGGCGGAGTCGATATCGACCAACCGGTCCAATTCGGTGCGGCCGTGCGGCGACGCGAGGGCCGTATCCCAGACCGTATCCCCGGTGGTAAGCGATACCGCCATGACTTTGCCGTTATCAAAGCCGCTGATGGCCAATTCCTTGGCGATGATGGGGGTCGCCGTGCCGCGCAAACTCAGGCGCGGCACCTGCTGCTCGACCTGCCACAACTCCTTGCCGCTCGCGGAGTCCAACCCGTGCAGCCGGCCGTCCACCGAGCGCAGAACCACCACTTTCTCGCTGATCGCCGGCGCCGACAGCAATTCGGAATTGACGTGCATGCGCCAGCGCTCATGGCCGTTCGCGGCGTCCAGAGCGATGACCGTACCCTTGCTGGAACCCAGGATCACCATCCCGGACCCGGCTGCGGGGCCCGCCGACAGGGGTAGCTTCAGTTTCTTGACCCAAATCTGCTTGCCCGTATCGAGAGCGACAGCGAGCACCTCGCCCTTGTGCGAGGCGGCGAATACGATGCCGTCCGCGACGGATGGCCCCAGCCCCAAGCGCAGCTTGACCTGCTTCTTGCCGCCGCCCACGTTGTCGCCCCATAACTTTTTGACCGGCAACGTACCGTTGAATTTGAGCAAGGCCGCAGGCGGTTCGACGTCTTTGTCCTTCGAGCAGCCGGCCGCGATCAATAATGCCGCGATTCCCAAGGGGAGAAAAAGACGCATCAGGGTTTAGCCTTGTTCAATGAATCGGCCGTGGGAGGCGCCGCAGCGGGCGCAGTCAGATCCGCAATTTTCAGTTGGAGGAGCCCGAAATCGGCGCTGCCCGGGTCTCCGGCGCCGAGTGCCGCCTGGTATTCCTTCATCGCGCCCTGGACGTCGTGCTTGGCGTAAAAGGCATCGCCACGAACCTCGTGCGCTTGCCCGGCAAACGCGCCCCAGGTGTCCTCCGCCAGCGTCTTGATCGCGTCGTCGGGCTTGCCCTCGGCGATCACGACCCGGGCCAGCCGCAACCTCGCGATATGTCTCAACTCCGAATCCTTGGAGCTGCTCATGACCTGGGTCAACGGCGCGATGGCGTCGGCGAGTTTGCCGTTGTCCACGGAAAGCCGCGCAAGCACCAATTGCGCCTGATCCGCATAAGGCGAGGTCGGGAATTCCTTGATGAGGCCGTCCGCGACCTGCCGCAGCTTGCCTTGATCGTCCCGAGCGAGCGCCGAGGTCAATTCCTCGAATCGCGCCGCGGCGCGCAGGGCGCGGTCGTTACGGTAGCTCTCGTAGTAGCGATATCCGAAAATGAGCGCCGCACCCAATACGACCCCGCCGGCCACCCACAGCCAGTTTTCCGCCACTACCCGCTTGACGTTTTCCAGTTGCTCATCATCCGTCAAATAATCTTCAGCCATGACTACTCCGCTATCCCAGCCTTACAGACCCAACAAGACCCCCAAGCGTTCACTGATTCGTTCGACGGCGCATTCTTCCTGCGCCGTATCCCGCCGCAAATCCTTGAGAGACACGACGCCACGAGCCAGCTCGTCGTCGCCCAAAACGACCGCAAATTTCGCCCCGCTCTTGTCGGCGCGCTTGAATTGCGTCTTGAAGCTGCCGCCGCCCAAATTGATTTGCAATTTCAAGGCGGGCCAGGCGTCGCGCAGTTGTTCCGCCAGACGGAAGCCCGGAATTTCGGTCCCACCACTCGCCAGCACCAGATACACGTCCGGCCGGTCGCGCACGGCCGCGAGCCCTTGCTTCTCCAAAAGCATCACGATTCGTTCCTGCCCCATCGCCCAGCCGATGCCGGGGGTGCTGGCGCCGCCCAACTGTTCCACCAGACCGTCGTAACGGCCACCGGCGCACACCGTGCTCTGCGAGCCCAGAGCGTCGGTAGTCCACTCGAAAACCGTGCGCGTGTAGTAATCGAGCCCGCGCACCAGATGGGGTTCGACATGATACTCGATGCCCGCGCTTTTGAGGTGCGCACACAAGGACTCGAAATGCGCCTTCGATTCCGCATCCAACGAGTCGAGCAGCAACGGCGCCCCGGCGACGATGCGCTGCATTTCCGGGTTCTTGCTGTCGAGAATGCGCAGCGGATTGCCGTGCAAGCGCCGCTTGCTGTCCTCATCCAGAGCCGCTTCGTGCGCGCCGAAATAGGCCGTGAGTTGGTCGCGGTAGGCGGCGCGCGATGCGGGGGTACCCAGCGAATTCACGAGGAGCTTGAGGCGGGTAAGTCCCAGCCGCCGCAGCAGCCGCGCCGACAGCAGAATCAGTTCCGCATCGATGTCCGGACCCGCGAAGCCGAACGCCTCCGCGTCGATCTGATGGAACTGACGATACCGTCCCGCCTGCGGCCGCTCGCGCCTGAACATCGGCCCCATGCACCACACCCGCAGCCGGCTCTCCCGCAGCAGGCCGTTGGAAATCACGGCCCGCACGATCCCGGCGGTGGCTTCGGGACGCAACGTAATGTGATCTTCGCCCTGGTCGACGAAGCTGAACATTTCCTTTTCGACGATATCGGTGAAATCGCCGATCGAGCGCTTGAACAACTGCGTCTGTTCGATTATTGGGACGCGAAATTCCTCGTAGCCATAACCCGCGAACACCTCGCGGGTGATGCGCTCCAGGTGCTGCCATGCCGCGGCTTGTGCCGGCAGCACGTCGTGAACGCCGCGAAGGGGCTCGATGATCTTACCCAAGAGTGACTCCGATCAGCCGCGAGGACGCGGCTCGCCCGCTGCGGAAGCGTGAACGTCACGGCGCAACACACCGTCGGCGCCCGCTTCGAAGTGCGCCACGTCGCCAGAGACGAATTGCGGACCGATGGCGACCACGTGATTGTTGACTGCGAGTTGCACGCCGCTCGCGAACCCGAGGTACACCTTCATGGGTGCGTCGCCCGCAATGGTCTTGACGCTATTGGCATGGCCGCGGCCGGCGAACAGGCGGCGCCCCGACGCATCATGGACGTCGACCCACGAATCGGCGGAAAAACTCAATCGCAATCGTGCGTGTCCGACCCCCGCAACCGGATCGACCTCCCCGTCGGCTGCTGCGGCCCCCGCATGAGCGCCGGCGGGCGCTATGCCCCCGGGGAGCGATCCCGTGCCGTCAACGGGATCGGCGGGGCCACCGTTGGTGGGGTGGGCGTTGGCGGGGCCGCTGTTGACTGAGCCGTCATCGGGCGTGCCACGCTCGCCGCCGGCCGTTTTCGTCGCGCCATTGCCATCCGCAGTGGACGCGACGCTCGCTCCCGCCCCCGCGATCGTCGCGGCGCGGCGCGGCTGCCAGGGGTGCCACCACATGACGCCTGCGGCAGCGACCGCCGCCACGACTGCCGCCACTGCGGCGACCGTTGCCCACGGCGGCGCGCGGTCCGGAGTCTCCGCTGCCAGCATGCGAATAGCCGGCGCCTGCGCGAGTTGCTCCGGCGCCGCCGGGCGATTCTCGTAAGCACCGACGATTTCATCCGGCGGGAGCCCGAGAAGCCCCGCGTACCTCTTCAGATGTCCCTTGCCGTACACCGAGGGGCCGATGCGTGCGTAGTCGCCGCTCTCGAGCGCTTCGATGACCCAGGCATCGAGGTGCAATTGATCAGCGGCCTTTTGGGCACTGAACCCCTTCCGCTCCCGCTCCGCCTTCAGGCGTCCACCGAGCGATTCGGAAGGGTCGCTCATCGATCGGTGCCGGATCGCATCAGCTGGGCCTGTTCGGAGTTCGGAAACTCGGTCTGCACGCGCCGCGCGTAGCCGGCTGCCGCCGTCGCATCGCCCAATTTTCGCTCCGCGCGAAATCCGAGCCACAACACTTCCGGCGCGACCGGATTCACCGCGAGATAACGCTGCACGAAATCGAGCGCCATGGCCGCATCGCCGCTGTCGATCGCCAGATCGCCCAGCTGCAGCATGGCCTCCGGCATATTGGGTCTGATCGCCAATGCCCGCGTAAAATAGCGCTGGGCGTCGAGGACGTCGCCGATACTGCGCACGCACACGCCGGCATTCACCAGCGCCACCTCCGGCGTCTGATAAACCGGGTTGCGCGCAACCTCGAGGAACAATTTTTCACCCGCGGCGGCTTTGCCGGTGCGGCAAAGAAATCCGGCGTAGTTGTTCTGAATGTTCGGATCGCGCTCCCCAAGGCGCGCGGCAGCGGCGTAAGCCTTCTCCGCCTTGGGCATTTCGTTCAGCCGCTCATACACCAAGCCTGCGGTCAATTGCACGTTCGCATTGCGCGGATCCTGTTTCAATGCGCGCTCGATGAAGTCGCGCGAGTCCCCCAGCTTTCCGAGTTTCAGATACTCGATCGCCAGCTGTACGTTGACGCTCGCCGCCTGGGCGCCGGTTTTGCCCGGTGCCAGACCGCTGTGCATACAGCCCGCGCTCAAGGTCAGCACGAGCAACGACGCAAGCAGCGCGCCAGTTCTCATCGAATCTCCGCCGACGAGCGCGAAACCGTGGTAAGTCGAGAGCCCAAGCGCACCAGCGTCCGGTCGGTCACCTGACCCGCGAGTTGCCCGCAGGCTGCATCGATGTCGTCGCCGCGCGTGCGGCGAATGGTCGCGATGACGCCGTCCTCGTTGAGGATGTCGCGGAAACGCAGGATGGTCGCCGCCGGCGAACGTCGGTAGCGCGTGCCCGGAAACACATTGAACGGGATGAGATTGAGCTTCGCGGGCCGCCCGCGCAATAACCGGGCCAGCTGCCGGGCATGCTCGGGCTTGTCGTTGATGCCGTCGAGCATGACGTATTCGAACGTCACGCTGCGGCCGTTCTGCTTGTCGATATAGTGCCAGCACGCCGCCAGCAATTCGTCGATCGGATGTTTGCGGTTGATGGGCACCAGTTCGTTTCGCAGCGCGTCGTTGGGAGCGTGGAGCGACACCGCCAGCGCGACGTTGCATTCCTCGGCCAGCTTGTACATCTGCGGCACCAGCCCCGATGTGCTCAACGTGACCCGCCGACGCGACAGGTCGTACCCCAAGTCGTCGGTGAACACCCGCATGGCGGGCACGACGTTGCGGTAATTTGCAAGCGGCTCGCCCATCCCCATCAACACGATATTCGTGATTCGCGAGGACTCGCCGAGTTCGCGATGCGCCAACCAGACCTGTCCCACGATTTCCGCGACGCTCAGGTTTCGATTGAATCCTTGCTGCGCGGTCGCGCAGAAGGAACAGTCCATTGCGCAGCCCACCTGGCTGGAAATGCACAGCGTGCCGCGATCAGGTTCGGGAATGTAGACGGTCTCGATGCCCTGCACCGCGTCCATGCGCAGCATCCACTTACGGGTACCGTCCGTGGACCTCTGTTCGGTGACGATCTCCGGCACTGAAATCTTGGCCACCGCGGCCAGCCGCGCACGGAAATCCTGGGCGAGGTCCGTCATCGCCGAGAAGTCGGAAGCGCCGCGGCGGTAAATCCACTTCATCAACTGGCGCGCGCGAAATGGCTTCGCTTCCAAACGTTCGGCCACGAAGGCCTCCAATTCGGAGCGCGGCAGGCCGAGCAGATTCACGCGATCTTCGGGCACGGCGGTGTAATTCCTGAGGGATCCCCACGCATACGCTAGCGCGTACGCGGACAGACCTCAATTTCACGGAAGAAGTAGGCAATCTCGCGGGCCGCCGTGTCCGGCGCGTCCGAACCATGAACGATGTTCTCGTCGATGCTGGTCGCAAGATCGGCGCGGATGGTGCCCGTGGCGGCTTTTTTCGGGTCGGTGGCGCCCATGACCTCGCGGTTCTTCGCGATGGCACCCTCGCCCTCCAACACCTGTACCATCACGGGTCCGGAGATCATGAATTTCACCAAGTCCTTGAAGAACGGCCGCTCGCGATGCACGGCGTAAAAGCCCTCGGCTTCAGCCTGCGACAACTGCATCATGCGCGCCGCGATCACCCGTAAGCCCGCTCCCTCGAACCGGCGATACACGTCGCCGATCAAATTACGGCCGACGCCGTCAGGCTTCACGATGGAAAGGGTGCGCTCAATTGGCATGATGACCTCAGGTGCTTGTATGGGGAATCCGCCCCCAAGGGGGCCGACAAAGACCGCGAAGTCTACTGGAGAGGGGCCCTCCAAGCAATCAGGACGGCTGCCGAAGTCCCTGTATTACTTGGAAAAACCGGGCCCTGGCTGCAGGGCGCGCAGCGCCTAAACTAGACGTTGAAGCTCTCACCGCAGCCGCATTCGCCCTTGGCCTTGGGGTTCTGGAACTTGAACGCCTCGTTCAAACCCTGCTTGACGAAGTCCACCAGCGTTCCATCGATCAGCGGCAGGCTGGTCCTATCGACCACCACCTTGACGCCGCGCGCCTCGAATACCGAGTCTTCCGGGCGAATTTCGTCGGCATAATTCACGACGTAGGCAAAACCGGAACATCCGGTCTTCTTGATGCCGACACGCAGACCGATGCCCGCGCCGCGCTTTTCCAGATGCGAACGGACCCGATCAGCCGCCGATTCCGTCAACAGTATTGCCATACTACGCCGCCCCTTGTTCATTGGAAAAAGTCGCCTGCGGCGCTTTTTCGGACACCAGCTACCACGCCGCTATACATAACATGCATGCAATCCCGGTGCACGGAACCGCCGCGCACTTTTTTGCATGACCTTATGCCGCCCCTTTGGGATGTGGGGACGATAGGGCCGCTATCCAGGCATCTTCGACAAGGAGGAGCCGGCCCAGCTTCTCGATCGGCACCTCAAACCGCTCGCGCAGCGCGTGCACGCTCTCAGGCAGGACCGGCTCGGCGGGCCCGCCCACGGCCTCCTGCGCCAGCCAATCCGCTACCGCGATGACGTGCGGGCACGCATAGGCGAGGAACCGGACCGCCTCCAGGGTCGATTCCTGGTTGCGCGCGCCGATTTGCACATCGAACTGCACCCAGATCCCCTGCGCGCGGCTGCCGGCTGCACCGCGGCGCACCGCAGGGCCTGTCAGAACCCCGGCGCTCGCAGGGCTCTCGAAGTGCCGCCGGGTTAAGTTACTGTAATTCATGGTTTCGACCGCTCCCTGCCACCCTGCGGAGCCGGGTCACCGCCCCACCGACCGCGGCAACCGCCGCGTCCACGTCCGCCTCGGTCGTGAAGCGCCCCAGCGAGAATCGAAGACTGCTCTCCGCCAGACGCTCATCGCGGCCCAACGCACGCAGGACATAGGAGGGCTCGTGGTTGGACGATGTGCACGCCGAACCGGTCGAGACGGCGATGAAGGGCCTCACGGCGGCGAGCAGGCTCTCTCCTTCGACGTCCTCGAACGATACGTTGAGCAGTTGCGCCGCAGTATGTTCCGGCTCTCCGTTTCGCAGGACGCCTCCCAGCGGGCCGAGGCTCCGCCATAGGCGTTCGCGGAGCAGCGCGATGCGCCCGGTCTCCGCCGCCTGTTCGGCGGCCGCGAGTTCGAACGCCGCGCCCATTCCAACGACCTGGTGCGTCGCCACCGTGCCGGACCGGAGGTTTCGCTCTTGCCCACCACCGAACTGCAGCGCCTGCAGCTGCACGCCGCGGGCGCGCGAAACGACGAGGGCGCCGACGCCCTTGGGGCCGTACGACTTGTGCGCCGACAGTGACAGCAGGTCCAGTCCCAGTCTCGCGAAGTCGAGCGGGCACTTACCGACGCTTTGCGCCGCGTCCACATGCAGGCGGGCGGCGCCGTGCGCCGCGCATACAGCCGCGATCGAAGCGATGTCCTGGATGACGCCGATTTCGTTGTTGACGTGCATGATGGAGACCAGCACCGTATCGGGCTGTAGTGCCGAGGCGACCTGCGCGGGATCGAGCAGTCCGCCGCGTCCGGGCTCGAGGTAAGTCACGCGCCACCCGCGGCGCTCGAGTTCACGGCAAGGATCGAGCACCGCCTTGTGTTCCGTGCGCGCGGTGACGATGTGTCTTCCCGATTCGCGCTGGTAATTGGCCACGCCGAACAACGCGAGGTTGTTCGCTTCGGTCGCACCGGACGTCCACAGGATGTCGGCAGGCGCAGCCCCCACGGCAGCGGCCACCTGCGCCCGTGCCGCCTCCACCAACGCCCTGGCCGCGTCTCCGTAATCGTGGCTCTCCGAACCTGGATTGCCGAAGGCACCCTCCTGCGTGAGGCATGCAGCCATGCGCGCAGCGACACGCGGGTCCACCGGCGTGGTCGCCGCGTAGTCGAGGTACACGGTCTGTCGCGACCCCGCCGAACGCGGCCCGGTCATTCGCGCTGCCGCCGCGAGGACTGGCCGCGACGGCCCTGCACGGCGCTCAAGATGCCGCGCAGGATGTTGAGTTCGTTGCGGTCGAGTTGCGCCCGGTTGAAGAGCCGGCGCAGCCGTTCCATCAGGTGCCCGGTCTTATCTTCGAAATCGATTTCGTTCATCACCTCATGGAGGTGATTGTAGAAATGTTCCATATCGCCGGCCCGCGCCAACGGAAGCTCCAACTGCGTCTCGGAGTGCGGCTGCTCTCGGGCCATGAAGAGTTCATAGGTCAAAAGCTGCACGGACATTGCGAGGTTCAGGGAACAATACTCGGGATTCGCCGGAATGCGCACCAACACGTTGCAATACTGGAGGTCGTCGGTGCCGAGGCCGTAACGCTCGGAACCGAACAACAACGCCGCCCGGTTCTCCGCAGGCAACCCGACGATTCGCGCCGCCACATCGCGCGGCGTCGTGAATTCCCAATAATAGGATCGCGGCCGCGATGTGGTTCCTGCGATGAAACCGCAGTCGGCGACCGCCTCCGACACCGTCGACACGACGCGCGCATTCGCGAGGATATCGTCGGCGCCCGCCGCCAACGCATTCGATTCCGCGTGAGGAAATGACCGCGGCCGCACCAGCACCAGATCCGTGATTGCCATGTTTTTCATGGCCCGCGCCACCGAACCGATATTGCCCGGATGGCTGGGGTCGATCAGGACGATGCGAACGAGAGCGGTCACTCTGCTATTCTACCGCCCTCTTATGCAACCTCTCCTCAATATCGGCATGCGCGCGGCCCGGCGCGCCGGTGATTTGATCGTGCGCAGCCTGTCGCGTCTCGATTCGATCAAAATCGACACCAAGGGCCGCAACGACTTCGTCACCGACATCGACCGCAAGGCTGAAGCGGACATCATCGCCACGATCCGCCGCAGCCATCCGCAGCATGCGATACTCGGGGAGGAGTCCGGCCGCAGCGGCAACAATGAATTCGTCTGGATCATAGATCCGCTCGACGGCACAACCAATTTTTTGCACGGCTTCCCGACCTTTGCAGTATCGATCGCCGTCGAGCACAAGGGCCGACTGGAACACGCCGTGGTCTACGACCCCATGCGGCAGGAATTCTTCACGGCGTCGCGCGGCGATGGCGCCCAGCTCGAGGGCAAGAAGATCCGCGTGAGTTCACAAAGGGGTTTGGAAGGATCGCTGATCGGCACGGGCTTTCCCTATCGC
The DNA here is from genome assembly GCA_034667965.1 of Gammaproteobacteria bacterium. Taxonomy (GTDB): domain Bacteria; phylum Pseudomonadota; class Gammaproteobacteria; order Steroidobacterales; family Steroidobacteraceae; genus Bog-1198. The sequence continues at coordinate 29,589 of JAXDQI010000278.1, read as the reverse complement.
ATGGACGCCGCTCACGTCGACGACTACCTCGCCATGCTCAAGGTCGTCATGGCGACGGCCGCCGGCGTGCGCCGTCCCGGTTCCGCTTCGTTGGATCTCGCCTACGTCGCCGCGGGCCGACTGGACGGCTTCTGGGAATTCGGCCTGAAGCCCTGGGACACCGCCGCGGGGGTGCTGCTCATCCAGGAAGCGGGCGGCCGCGTCGGCACACCGACCGGGGCCGACTACGTGCTGGGTCCCAACATCATCGCCGGCAATCCCAAGGTCTACGAAGGGCTGATCGAAGCAATCGGCCCGTTGACTCCCGCTGCGCTGCGCACCTAGGAGCCTTTGGCGTTACGGAACCGCTTTGGCCGTCGCGGCGTGCGCCGACGGTTCCGCTGGTCCGCGCAGCCGGCTGTGGTTGTAGCCGTACACGAAGTACACGACGATCCCGAGCACGCTCCAGATGACCAGCCGCAGCCAGGTCGCAGTCGGCAGGGAATACGCCATGCCGGAGCAGAAGATCACGCCCATGGGCGCATTGAACCACACCGCGCTTACGCGAAACGGTCGCTCCAGATCGGGCCGGGTGTAGCGAAGTACGAGCACGCCGAGACAGACGACGATGAAAGCGATCAGGGTCCCGATCGAGACCAGCTCGCCCAAGATGCCGATGGGCAGAAGTCCCGCAAAGGTGCAGGCGAGCGCGCCGGTAATCAGTGTTGCGATATGCGGGGTGCGGAATTTCGGGTGCACGGCGCCGAAAATCTTCGGCAGCAGCCCGTCATGGGCCATGGTGAGCCAAATACGCGCCTGCGGAATGATCATGGTGATGATCACCGAGGTCAGGCCGAACAGCGCGCCCCAGATCACCCAGCTCGAAAGCCAGGCAAGCTGCGGGTGCGATTCGAGAGCGATCGCGACCGGCGCTGCATCGTTCAACTGCTTGAACGGCACCAAGCCCGTGAGCACGCTCGACATCAGGACGTACAACACCGTACAAATGGCCAGGCTGCCCAGCATGCCGACCGGGATGCCGCGCTGCGGATTTTTCGCTTCCTGCGCGACCGTGGAAACGCCGTCGAATCCGATGTAGGCAAAGAAGATGATGGCGGATGCCTGGAATATTCCGCTCCAGCCGAACTCGCCGAACGTGCCCGTGTTCTTCGGAATGTACGGGACCCAATTGGCCGTATCGACAAACATGAAACCGAACGCGATGACCGCGACCACGATGGACACCTTGATCGCCACGATGATGACATTCACCACCGCCGACTCCTTGATGCCCTTGTAGCAGAGCGCGGTCACCGCGGCGACGATGATGACAGCCGGTAAATTCACGAAGGCGCCCGTCTGGTGCACTTGAAAGCCCACGTCCGCGGCCGCGAACGGCGCGGAACTCAGAGAATTCGGAATGAAGTTGATGCCGTAGTGGTCGAGCAGCTTGACGAAGTAGCGGCTCCAGCCGACCGCGACGGTGGAAGCGGCCATCATGTATTCGAGGATCAGGTTCCAGCCCACGAACCAGGCGATGAATTCTCCGAGCGTGGCGTAGCTGTACGCATAGGCGCTGCCCGCCACCGGCACCATGGCCGCAAATTCGGAGTAGCACAGGCCGGCGAACATGCACCCCAGGCCGGCGACGATGAAGGAGATCACGATGGCCGGACCGGCATGCTGGGCGGCCGCGAGGCCGGTAAGCACGAAAATCCCGGTGCCGATGATGCCGCCGATGCCGAAGGCGATCAGCGACGGAATACCCAAAGCGCGATGCAGGCTCTTGTCGGACGCTTCCTTCTGGTAAGCGGCGATCGGCTTGGTTGCGAGCATCCCTTTGATATTCATGTCTTGCACCCGATGTAGATGATGTTGATCGTACCGTACCCGACGGCCCCGGACATGCGCATTCCCGAACGCAATCAGCACGGACTGTAGCGGCTTTCACGCGCCGCATCCACAGGAGCCTGCCTGACGGCCACGCGGAATACTCAGACAGGCTCCTTAATCTTGGTGAGGCCGTCAAGCCGTGGGCGAGCCCCGTCGCCGCAATCGTATGTTGAGCCACTCCACGACGGCTGAGAAAGCCATCGCAAAATACAGGTAGCCCTTGGGGATCTCCCAGTCCAAGGACTCGCCGATCAACGCCACCCCGACGAGAACCAGGAATGCCAGAGCCAGCACCTTGATGGTCGGGAACCGATCGATGAACCTGCTGACCGTCGGTGAGACCACCATCATCACCAGAACCGAGGCCACGATGGCCGCCACCATGACTTCGATGTGATTGGCCAACCCGACCGCGGTGAATACCGAATCCAGCGAGAACACGATGTCGATGATGCCGATCTGCACGATGATGAGCCAGAAGCTGTTGATCATTCCCGGCTTACGTTCGTTCGTCTTGCCGGCGATCGTGTCATGGATTTCCATGATGCTCTTGACGACCAGAAACGCACCGCCGGCGAACAGGATGAGGTCGCGGCCGGTGATCTCGAGCCCCAGCACCGAGAACAGCGGCGTACGCAGGGTGGCAAGCCAGGTGATGGCAAACAACAGCCCGATGCGCGTCAGCATCGCGAAGCCCAAACCCAAAAGCCGTGCGCTCTTGCGCTGCACTTGCGGCAACCGGTCGACGAGAACGACCAAGAAGATGATGTTGTCGATCCCGAGAACGATCTCGAGGGCCGCAAGCGTCACGAAGGATAGCCAAGTCTGCGGGTCGGAAAGCAGCTCCATCGTGGCCGCGGCCTACGGCAGGCCGTCGACTTCTTCCGGCTTGGTGAGCTTGCGCTCCATCAGGTCGTCGGTCCTCAGACCGAAGTCGAGCGCCAGCGCAGCCGATATGTAGATCGACGAATACGTGCCCGCAATGATGCCGATCACCAGCGCCGCGGAAAAGCCGTGCAGCGTCTCGCCGCCGAAAATCAGAAGGGCGACGACCACCAGCAAGGTCACCAATTTCGTCATCAAGGTTCGGGAAAGCGTTTGATTGATCGACTCGTCGATCACCTGCGCGATCGTGAGCTTCCGCGCGATGCGCGCCCGCTCGCGCACCCGATCGAAGACGATGACGGTATCGTTCAGGGAATAGCCGATCACCGCCAGAATCGCGGATATGGCGGTAAGATCGAATGTCATCTGGGTGAGGGCGAAAAAGCCGAGCACGCAGATCGGATCGTGCAGCACCGCGAAGATCGCGCCCATCGCGAGCTTGAACGTGAACCGCAGCAGCACATAGATCAAGATCAGGACCAGGGTGGCCACCAGCGCCCAACCGCCCTTGATGAACAACTCCTGCCCGACCTGCGGACCCACCACTTCGGTGCGCTGCAGTCTCACGCCCTTGTCCACGCCGGCGAACACCTCGAGTATCCGCGCGCCGATCTGGTCGCCTTTGGCGTTCGGATCGGGCGGCAGGCGAACCAGGATATCCCGTGAGCTGCCGAAGGCCTGCACCTGCGCGGCTGCGACGCCCGCCTTGGCCAACGATGCACGCAGCTGTTCGATGTTCGGCGCCTGGGGAAAGTTGGTCTCGACCACCACGCCGCCGGTGAAATCGACGCCGAGATTCAAGCCTCGTATCGCAACCATGGCCAGCGACGCCACGATCAACATCACGGACAACCCGTACCACACCTTGCGGGTGTTCATGAACGGGAAGCGCGTTACCTTGTGAAAAAATTCCATGCTTAATCCTCGGGCCTGCAGTCCGTCGTTAAATCGACAGGCGTTCGACCTTGCGCTTGCCGCCGTAAATGACCTGGACCAGGGCGCGACTGCCCATCAGCGAGGTGAACATCGACGTCGCGATGCCGATGACCAGCACCACGGCGAATCCGCGGACGGCGCCGGCGCCGAACAGCCACAACACCAGGCCCGCGATCAGAGCGGTCACGTTCGAGTCCGCGATGGCCGAGAACGCGCGGTCGAAACCCGCCGTGATGGCCGCCCGCGGCGACACGCCGTTGCGCAGCTCCTCGCGGATGCGCTCATAGATCAGGATGTTCGCATCCACCGCCATGCCGACGGTGAGCACCACCGCCGCGATGCCGGGCAGCGTCAACGCCGCCCCGACCAACGACAGGAATGCCGTGAGGAGCACGACGTTGGCGGCCAGCACCACGTCCGCGATCAGCCCGAAAACCTTGTAATAGATCGCCATGAAGACGAAGGCGGCCAGCATGCCGAAGACCATCGCATGGACGCCCTTGTCGATATTGTCCTGGCCCAGGCTCGGACCGATGGCGCGCTCCTCTACGGCGGACAACGGCGCCGCCAGTCCTCCTGCGCGGAGCAACAGCGCGAGTTCCCTGCCTTCGATGGGGTTGACCCCGGTGATTTGGAAATTGTTGCTGAACACGCCGCGAATGGTCGCGCGATTGATCACCTCTTCGGTGGTTCGGTCGACGTCCTGTCCCTGTGCATTCTTTTCGCGCGAGCGGTCGATGAACACGACCGCCATCAGGTGGCCGATGTTCTCCTGTGTGTTCTTCAACATCTTCGCTGCGCCGCGGCTGTCGAGGCCCACCGAAACAGCGGCGCCTTCCTGCGTGTTGGGCTGGAACGAAGCGTCGGTGAGCTGGTCTCCCGTCACCACGACCTCGCGCTTGAGCAGCACCGGCTGCTTTTCCCGCGTGTAGTACAGCTTTGAACCCAACGGCACGTGCCCGGTCGCCGCTGCCTCCAGCGGATTGCTGTTCTCATCGACCATGCGGAATTCCAAGGTCGCCGTCTTACCAAGGATTTTCTTGACCTCCGCCGAATTCTGCAGACCGGGCAGTTGAATGGCGATGCGATCGACCCCCTGACGCGCAACCTGGGGCTCCGACACGGCGAGTTCAGGACTGTTGAGCCGGTTGCGCAGAATGACGATGTTCTGCTGGACCGCGTAATCCTGGCGCTCCTTGATCTGCTGCGGCGTCAGCTTCAGCTCCAAGGCGGGCGCGCCGTCGACCGTCACGTCTGTCAGGGTCAGGTTACGGCTATCGGCAAGGATCGCCGCTTTGCCCTTGGTGAAGCTGTCGGCGTCGCGGAACAGAACGCGCACGCGATCGGTGGGATAATCCACCAGCACGTCTTGATAGGGAACGCGGGCATTGCGCAGCGACGCGCGAAAATCCTGTTCGTAGTGATCGAGCTGCTGTTTCACGGCTCCCTGCACGTCCACCTGATATACCAGATACACGCCGCCGCGAAGGTCCAACCCCAGCTTCAGCGGGTTCAGTCCCAGGTTGCGCATCCACTCCGGAACACGCGAGGCTTGCGACAGCGCGATGGTGAACTGAGTGGGGCGCGCTTCGCTGATGAGATCGCGCGCCTTCAACTGGTCCTGTTTGCTGCCGAAGCGCAGCGTCAAGCGGCCCTGATCCAGGAATGCGCCGGTGGGCGTCACGCCCTTGTCCTTGAGGATCTGTTCGACGCTCGAGCGGTCGCTTGGGCTTACCACGGCGCGATCACGCGCCAGCTGCAGCGCACTTTCCTCGCCAAACAGATTCGGAAGCGCCAGGAAGATCCCCAAGAGCAACACGATCGCAACCAATGCGACCTTCCAGCGCGGATAGGAAATCATGCGCTCTTGACCGTGCCCTTGGGCAGTACCTGCGCAATCTGGAATTTCTGCAGCTTGATGCTGACGCCATTGGCGATTTCCAGAGTCAAGAATTGCTCGCCGACCTCGACTACTTTGCCGAGGATACCGCCCGTGGTGGCGACTTCATCGCCGGCCGCCACCTTGGAGAGCATCTCCTTCTGTTCCTTGGCACGCTTGTTCTGCGGCCGGATGAGCAAGAAATAGAACACCACCAGCAGCAGTACCGGCAGCATCAGGGCGCTCAGGATACTTTGGCCGCCGGAGGCGCCGGACGCCTGTGCATATGCTGAATTTATGAAGAAATCCATAGAGTTACATCCATTTCTTGGGGCGAACGCCGCGACGCAAAGCCGCGTAGTATACAGCAGCCGGCCGCAAACTCCTCGAAGCGTTCGGCATTCTGGTCTGTCAGGACGGGCCGCCGTCCTTGAGCGCGTAGAACTCCTTCGCGTAAGCCTCGAAACGTCCCGCGTCGATGGCGTCCCGAATTTCCGCCATCAGGCGCTGGTAGAAATACAGATTGTGCACGGTGTTGAGGTGCGCCCCCAATATCTCGTTGCACTTATCGAGATGCCGCAGATAGCTGCGGCTGAAATGGCGGCAGGTATAACAACCACACCCCGGCTCGATCGGGTTGGTGTCCTTGTGGTGCACTGCATTGCGGATATTGAGCGCGCCCGACCGCGTGAACAGATGCGCATTCCGAGCGTGCCGCGTGGGCATCACGCAATCGAACATGTCGATGCCGCGCCGGACCGCCTCGAGGATGTCCTCCGGTCGGCCCACGCCCATGAGGTAGCGCGGTTTGTGCGCCGGCACATGCGGCATCAGGCCCTCGAGCACCCGGGTACGCTCCTCCACGGTCTCGCCGACCGCGAGGCCGCCGACCGCGAGACCCTCGAAGCCGATGTCCTCGAGGGCAGCCAGCGAGATCAGGCGAAGGTGGTCGTACACACCGCCCTGCACGATGCCGAACAGCGTCCCCGGCGGCTCGGTCTCGTAATATTTCCGAAAGCCGCGCTCCGCCCAGCGCATCGACAGTTCCATCGACGCGCGAGCCTCGGCTTCGGTGGCCGGATACGGCGTGCATTCATCGAAGCTCATGGCGATATCCGACTTGAGCGTACGCTGAATGCGCATCGACTCCTCCGGCGAAAGGAACACCGGCGCACCGTCCACCGGAGAGCGGAAACGCGCGCCATCCTCCGTGATTGTGCGCATCTCGGCGAGGCTCCACACTTGAAAGCCGCCGGAATCCGTCAGGATCGGCCGATGCCATTGCATGAAACCGTGAAGACCCTCATGAGCCTCGATCACTTCCAACCCGGGCCGCAGGTAGAGGTGAAAGGTGTTGCCCAGGATGATCTGTGCGCCGATGCTGTCGAGGTCCGCCGGCGTCATCGCCTTGACCGTTCCGTAGGTTCCGACCGGCATGAAGGTCGGTGTTTCCACGGTACCGCGCGCGAATTCCAGGCGCCCACGCCGTGCCGCGCCGTCCTCACGCAACAAATCGAAACGCATCCGGCTCATGCACGACCCATCGCCGGGCCCTCGGGGATGAGGAACATGGCGTCCCCGTAGCTGAAGAACCGGTAGCGCGCCGCAATCGCGTGCGCATAGGCCGCGAGCAGGATTTCCCGTCCGACGAACGCAGCGCACAGCATCAAGAGCGTCGACTCGGGCAGATGAAAATTCGTCACCATGGCATCCACGATTCGAAACTTGTCGCCGGGCTTGATGAACAGGCGTGTTGCGCCTTTGTAGGGCAGGAGCCGCATCCGGGCCGCCGGCGCTGCGGTTGACCCGGCGGAATCGGTCTTCGCCGCAGCGGCAGCGGCGGCCGTTTCGAGACTTCGCACGACTGTCGTGCCCACCGCGATGACACGGCCGCCGGCCGAGTGCGCGGCATTGATCGCACCGGCCGTGCTCTCGGGCACCTCCAGGTATTCTTCATGCATGATGTGCCGTTCCAACGTCTCCACCCGCACCGGCTGGAAAGTACCCGCTCCCACGTGCAGCGTCACGAATGCATGCTTGACTCCCCGGGCCTCGAGGGCGGCGAAGGTATCCGCATCGAAATGCAGACCCGCCGTGGGTGCCGCCACGGCGCCTGGGTTACGCGCAAACACGGTCTGATAGCGGTCGCGATCGGCGGGTTCCGGCGCCCGGTCTACATAGGGCGGCAGCGGCATGTCACCGTGGATGTCGAAGTAGGGTAGCACCGGCGAGGAGAATTCGAGCCGGAACAGCTCGCCCTCCCGGTCCAGCATGCGCGCTGTGGCGCCGCCGGGCAGCGACACCCGTGCCCCCACCTTAAGGCCCTTGCTGGCCCGCGCATGCACCAGCGCGGTGGTGGACCCTAGCGCGCGTTCGAGCAGAATTTCGATCTTGCCTCCGCTGTCCTTCACCCCGTGGATCCGCGCCGGCACCACTCGCGTGTCGTTGAACACCAACAGATCCTTCGACGTCAACAGCGAGGGTAAATCGCGGAATGCGAGGTCTCGATGCACGCCGCTCGCGCCATCGAGCGCCAGCAGGCGGCTGGCGGAACGCTCGTCGGTCGGGCGCTGGGCAATGAGATCCGGGGGAAGATCGTAGTGAAAGTCCGTACGCTGCATGTGTCGAACCAATACTACCCTGGTAATTCTTTCTAGGGCGCCGATCGCATATACTGCGCAGTCTGGCCTGCCCGGATGGCGGAACTGGTAGACGCGCCGGACTCAAAATCCGGTGGTGGTGACACCGTGTGGGTTCGATTCCCTCTCCGGGCACCAGACTCTCTAATTTTTATGGATGCGCTTTGAATTTCTGCAGCAACTGCGGCTCACCCGTCATATCGAAGATACCGGATCGGGACCATCTGCCCCGCTTCGTATGCACGGGCTGCGGCATGATTCACTACAAGAACCCGCTGCTGGTCTTGGGATGCGTGCCTCAGTGGGAAGAGAAAATCCTGCTGTGCCGGCGCGCCATCGAGCCACGCATGGGGTATTGGACGGTGCCGGCGGGATTCATGGAAAACGGCGAGACCATGCAGCACGCGGCCGCCCGCGAGTGCTACGAAGAGGCTCTCGCCACGGTGGAGGTGGGCTCGCTGCTGGCGGTGGTCAACGTCACCCATGCCGCCCAGGTGCACGTCATGTTCCGTGCGCGGCTGCTGGCGCGGGAATTCGCGCCCGGCGCGGAGAGCCTGGAAGTCGGCTTGTACGCCGAGGCCGAGATTCCCTGGGCCGACCTGGCGTTTCCGAGCGGCGAGTACACGCTGCGGAAGTTCTTCGAGGACCGCGCCGCCGGGCGCGAGGATCATCACTTCACGGAGCTGACGCGACCGTTGAAGCCTTAAGCTATGGCAGAATACCTATCACGTTCACCGTCCAACACGCTCAATCGTCCAATACGTTCAACTGTCCAATAGAAGGGTAACTCATGGCGTTCGTGGTCACCGAAAGCTGTATCAAATGCAAGTACATGGACTGCGTGGAAGTCTGTCCCGTAGATTGCTTCCATGAGGGCCCCAATTTCCTCGTTATCGACCCCGATGAGTGCATCGACTGCACGCTGTGCGAACCCGAGTGCCCCGTCGAAGCCATTTTTTCCGAGGAGGAAATTCCGACGGGTCAGGAAGAGTTCGCGAAACTAAATGCCGACCTCGCGAAAAAGTGGCCCGTGATCAGCGAAAAGAAGGATGCGCCCGCTGACGCCAAGCAATGGGAAGGCGTCAAGGACAAGGTCAAGCTGCTGGAACGGTAGCCGGCCGCGCCTAGCCGGCCGCGCCCTTTCGCTTGGTGGACTGCAGTTCCTTGATCTGTTCGAGCAGATCACGCGGCGGCATGTAGCCGTTGATGTAGTCGCCGGTTTCCGTGACGATGGCTGGTGTGCCCCGCACGCCGATGCTTTGTCCCAGGGCATATTCACGCGCCACGGGATTGGGGCCGCAGCTCTTGCTGGTGTCGACCGGTCCGCCGGCCTTGGCGCGCGTCAGGGCCTCGTTGCGGTCCGTCGCACACCACACCGCCTCGGCCTTTCGCCAACTCTCCGTGTTGGGGCCGGTGCGCGGATAGAACATGTACCGAACGCGCACCCCGAGTCTGTTGAGTTCCGACATCTCGCTGTGCAGCTTGCGGCAGTAGCCGCAATCGACGTCGGTGAACACCGTTATGGTGTACTGGGGATTCTTCGGAGAAAAGATCAGCATCTGCGATTCGGGCACGGCGTTGATCATCGCGACCCGTGCCTTGGTGCGGAGACCTTCCGTCAAATTCTCGCGTGTGGCCATGTCGTAGACGTTGCCGTCGAGGAAGAACTTGCCGTCGGCGGTCAGATAGCTCACGTCCGCGCCCTGCGAAAACTCATAGAGCCCGGGGATGGGAGAGGGCCGCAGATCCTCGACCTTGGATCCGGCCGGGAGCAGCTTTACCAGCGCCACGCGCGGATCCGCCGTCTGATCGGTAGAGTCAGCGAACGCACCGTGACCGAGGGCTCCCAATCCCAACAACAGGATCACAGGTGTCTTGAACATGAAACGCTCCAGCGGTATACGTCGATTGGACCCCGCGAGTGCCGGGAGGTTCACGAAATTCTAGCAGAGGCGGCGCGCCCCGGAGCTCGGCGCCCCGGCTACGCGCCCCGCTCAACCCCGTGGGTGATGCTGTTGATGCAGCTCTTTCAGGCGTTCACGGGCGACGTGCGTGTAGATCTGCGTCGTCGACAGGTCGCTGTGACCCAGCAGCATTTGCACCACGCGCAAATCCGCGCCGTGATTCAACAAATGCGTGGCAAACGCATGCCGCAAGGTGTGCGGCGACAGTTCCTTGTCGACGCCGGCTTTTTTCGAATAGCGCTTGATGATGTGCCAGAACGCCTGGCGCGTCATGCGATCGCCGCGACGCGTCGGAAACAGGTAGTCGGTCTGCCGTTCCAGCAGGATCTCCAGTCGCGGGCCCTGTATGAATTGCTCCACCCACTTGACGGCTTCATCGCCCAGCGGAATCAAGCGCTCGCGGTTGCCCTTGCCGACCACGCGGATCACGCCCTGATTCATGTTCACTTGATTGTGTTTGAGACTCACGAGTTCCGACACGCGCAAACCGGTCGCATACAGAACCTCGAGCATGGTCCGGTCGCGATGCCCCAGCGGATCGGTGACGGTCGGCGCCTCGAGCAAGGAATCGACTTCAGCTTCGGTCAAAGACTTCGGCAGCGAGCGGCCGATTTTCGGCATCGCGATCTGCGCCGTCGGATCGAGCGGGATCAAGCCTTCGCGCACCATGAAACGGAAAAAACGGCGGAAGCTCGAGAGCTGCCGCGCGGTCGAACGGGGCCTCGACCCTCCCTCGACCCGAGCCGCGATGAAGCCCAGCAATTCAATTCGCGTTGCCTTCAGCAGGGCGCTGTCGTGCTCTTCGAGCCAGCGCGCCAACGCGGTAAGGTCGGCCCGATAGGCAGCAAGCGTGTTGGCGGACAGGCCGCGTTCCATCCAGACGGCGTCGAGGAAACGTTGCAGGGCCGGATCTGCAGCCTCGCGCGCGGCCGATTCCGTGCTACCCGAGGTGCGTGTATAAACCGTGCGTTTAAGAGCCGTCGCCATATGTTCCCGCGTGGTGATCGCACGAAATGGTGCAGTACGCGTAATGTGCCGTCAGTATGCGAGCGGTATATCCGGGTCGGCGTGACCAGTCTCACAGTAACAATTAAGTATTAACATAAGGAGAACCAGATCACAGATATCGACCCGCCGGCCTCCGAAACGCGCCCGGCGCGCCCCCGGATGGGCACTTCTTCGGCCCCGCTGCAGACCCTGTATACAACCTACTGCGTCGTGCTGTTCCTGGCATTGGGAATGACCACATTGGTCATCAATCTGTTCGTGCCGAATCTGCGCCGTCGCCGCCAGGTGGCCGGTGCATTGTCGCGGAGTTTTCTGCGCGCGGCGCGCATACCGTTCACGGTGCAGGGAACCGAGCGGCTCCCGCAGGCGCCGTGCGTGGTGGTCGCCAATCACGCGAGCTACATTGACGGGATCGTTGCCATCGCCGCCTTGCCGCCGGATTTCGCATTCGTCATCAAGAAGGAGATGGTGCGCGTCCCGCTGGCGGGCCTGCTCCTCCGGCGGCTGGGCTCGGAATTCGTCGAGCGCTTCGACAGGCACAAAGGGGCGTCCGATGCGCGCCGCGTTCTGCGGCTGGCGGCGAGCGGTCAATCCTTGGTGTTCTTTCCGGAAGGCACCTTCGATGAGCGCCGGCACATCGGGAAATTCCTGGGGGGCGCCTTCGCGACGGCGGCGCGCTCGCAGATGCCGGTGGTCGCCGCCGCCATCCACGGTACGCGGGAGATGATGCCCCCAGGCGGCCTGATGTTCTACCGCCGCCCCATCCGCTTCGAAATCCTCGCCATCCTCGACGCCGCCGGTGCGCGGCAGCGGAGCCGGGAGCTGATCGCACAGGCCGTCGGGGAGCCGCTTGCGCCCTGAAGCGTTTATAATGGCAAGCTACCAATCAGCGCGGATATACCCCATGAGCTCGGATCCCATCGTCATTCTTTCCGCACGCCGCACGCCGGTCGGAGCCTTTCAGGGAGTGTTCGCCGGCGTGACCGCCCCGCAGCTCGGAGCGGTTGCCATCAAGGCGGCCGTTGCCGATTCCGGGTTGGCGGCGGCCGACGTCGACGAGGTGATCATGGGATGCGTACTTTCGGCGGGACTCGGGCAGGCGCCTGCCCGCCAGGCGGCGTTGGGCGCCGGTATACCCACGAGCGCACCCACCACCACGGTCAACAAGATGTGCGGTTCGGCCATGCGTGCCGTGATGCTGGCTGCCGACCAGATTTTGGCGGGATCCGCCGACGTCATCGTGGCCGGTGGGCTCGAATCGATGACGAACGCTCCCTACCTGCTTCCCAAGGCCCGGGCTGGCTACCGCATGGGCAATCAAGAGGTCTTGGACCACATGTTCTTCGATGGACTTCAGAGCCCGTGGGACGGTCAACTGATGGGTTGCTTTGCCGAGGCTACTTCGAGAAAGTACGATTTCAGCCGGCAAGCCCAGGACGAATTCGCGACCGAATCGGTGCGGCGCGCCAAGACGGCCACGGCCAACGGCGATTTCCGGACTGAAATCGCCCCTGTGACGGCAAAGAGCCGTAAGGGCGAAGTGTTGGTCGACACCGACGAGACCCCCTCCACGCTCGACGTCACGAAGATCCCCGCGCTGAAACCGGCGTTCAAAAAGGACGGCACGGTAACGGCGGCCAGCTCCGCGAGCATTTCAGACGGCGCCGCCGCGGTGGTGCTGACGCGCGAATCGCTCGCCGCCGGCAAAGGATTGAAGCCGCTGGCCCGCATCTTGGGCTATACGAGTTTCGCGCTGGAGCCGGAATGGTTCACGCTGGCCCCCGTGGGAGCGATTCGGAAGCTGCTGACCCGGCTCGGCTTACAGGCGTCGGACGTCGACCTGTACGAGGTGAACGAGGCCTTCGCCGTGGTCGCGATGGCCGCCATCAAGGACCTGGAGCTGGACCATGCCCGGGTGAACGTCAACGGCGGGGCCTGTGCGCTGGGCCATCCCATCGGGGCCACCGGAGCAAGAATCCTGACAACGCTGATCCATGCCCTGAAAAGCCGCGGCAAGCGGCGCGGAATCGCCAGTCTGTGCATCGGTGGCGGTGAAGCGACCGCCATCGCCGTCGAGTTGATATAACCCGACGGCGGGAAAAGGTGGGCGTCCCTGCCCCTACCATGCCCAAATTCCGTTGGCCATCCTGGTGGTTGCCGGCTTCCGTGGCCTGTCAACATGGTGATCCCTGTTTAGTAAAGCGACATCTGTGCGGCAATCCCCTCATCGACTGTCCGCTGGATGGATTACTGCGAGGGGAAGGCCTTTGTGGTGTACTACGCCGTCTTTTGGGGCGCCGGTAGGTGGAGTTGATGAGCGAAGGTCAGCGGGATGTCATGGAATACGAGGTGGCCATCGTGGGCGCCGGGCCGGCCGGCCTCGCCTGCGCAATCCGGCTGAAACAGCTGGCGCCGGAGAGGACCATTTGCGTGCTGGAGAAGGCTGCCTCCGTCGGCGCACATTCTCTGTCCGGCGCCGTCCTCGAACCGGGCCCCCTCGAGAAGTTGCTGCCCGAATTTCGGACCGAATACACGGGGATGAAAGTTCCGGCCGGCGAAGACGATTTTCGCGTGCTCACGCCGAAAGGATCGTTCAAGGCCTTCCCGGACTTTCTCGCCAAGATGCTGCCCCACTCGATGACCGCCGGCACGCCGATCAACAATCACGGCAATTTCATTGTTTCCCTGGGCCAGCTCACCCCGTGGTTGGCGGCGAAAGCCGAGGCCTTGGGCGTCGATATCTTTCCCGGCTTTGCCGCGGCAGGCGCTTTGTATGACGATGGCGGAGGCGTAAAGGGCGTTCGCGTGGGCGACATGGGATTGAACCGCGACGGCACGCCGGGACCGAACTACGCCGCGGGCGTCGACATTCACGCCAAATTGACCGTGCTTGCGGAGGGGTGCCGCGGATCGATTTCCAAACAACTCATCCAGAAATACGATCTTTCCAGAGGGCACTGCCCGCAGACGTTCGCGCTGGGTTACAAGGAATTGTGGCAGCTGCCGCCCGGACGGGTCCGCCCCGGCCGAATCGAACATGCCCTGGGCTGGCCGGCGGACTCGAAGACCTACGCCGGCAGCTTCCTCTATCATCTCGACAACGATCGCGTCTACGTGGGCTACATCGTCGGACTCGACTATCAAGATCCGCGCCTGAAGCCCTTCGAGGCGTTCCAGCAATACAAGAATCATCCGAGCGTCAAACCGCTGCTGGAAGGCGGCGAAATCCTATCAGCCGGCGCGCGCACCGTCGCAGCGGGCGGGTGGCAGTCGACACCGACCTTGGAAATGCCCGGCGCAATCCTCATCGGCGACGCCGGCGGTACGCTGAATTTCGCCAAGATCAAAGGCGTGCATCAGGCGATACGCTCCGGAGTGCTGGCCGGCGAGCACATCGCGTCGAACGCGTCGAGCGCCGGATTCGATGCGAAGTGGCGGTCTTCCGAAGGAGGCCGCGAGCTGCGCAAGGTTCGCAACTTCAAACCCGGCTTCAAGCGCGGCATGTGGTTCGGTCTTCTCAACTCCGCGTGGGAGACGGTGACGTACGGCAAATCGCCCTGGACCTTGAAGAACACCGCGGATTTCTCGAGGCTCAAGCAGCTCGACGAATTCGAGTCGCCGGATCGGCAATGGACCGAGCGCACCCTGCCGCCGCGCGACCGCGTTTCCTTCGTCTTTTTCGCCGGCAACACCCACGAAGAGTCGCAACCGATTCACCTCAAGGTGGCCGACCCCTCGATCTGCGTGACCCGGTGTACCAAGGAATACGGCAACCCGTGCGAGAACTTCTGTCCCGCGGGCGTGTACGAGATGGTCGCGGACGGCGCCGGCGGACGGCGGCTGCAGATCAATGCGGCAAATTGCGTTCACTGCAAGGCCTGCGACATCAAGGATCCCTACGAGATCATTACTTGGACGACACCGGAAGGGGGCTCGGGGCCCAACTATCAAGCCCTGTAAGGCTCGAAGAGCCGTGACGAGCCGACCCCACACCGTGATGCAGCGTTGGAGTGCCGAGGTGGCGGCGCATCGTTTGCAATTCGACGGCGCGCAACACGCCGCCGCTCTGCGCTTGGATGTTCTCCGCGACGTTCTGCGGGCCGGTGAGCCCACACTGTTCGCACGGCTGCGCGCCGGCGTCCCCTGGCTTGCCAACATCCCCTGGCCGACAGGCGCATCGCGAGCCCCGCCGCGCGGCTTGTACCTCTGGGGCGGCGTCGGCCGGGGTAAGACCCTGCTCATGGATTTGTTCTTCGCGTCGGTCTCGGATCGACATGACTCGCCGCGGACCGCGGACCGCAGTCACTTCTATCACTTCATGCGGGACGTGCACGCGGCCCTCGCCGACATCAAACAGCATCCCGATCCCCTGGACTTGGTTGCGCAACGCTTGAGCGAGCGCACCCGGGTGATCTGCCTCGATGAGTTCTTCGTCGCCGACATCGCGGATGCCATGATACTCGCGGGGTTGTTCGACGGACTGTTCCGGCGCGGAGTGGCGCTGGTGGCGACATCCAATGTGCCGCCGCAGGACCTGTACAAGGACGGTCTGCAGCGCCAGCGATTTCTTCCGGCCATCGCACTGATCCAAACGCACGTCGAGGTCATGCACTTGGATGGCGGGATCGACTACAGGCTGCGCCAGCTCGAACGGGCGCCCACCTATATGGACTCGAAGGCGATCGGAACCGCCGCCGCGTTGCAGGAGCGCTTCGCGGCGTTGACCGGCGCTGCCGCGGACGCGGGCGCGATCAAGGAATCCTCGCTCACCATCGCGGGGCGCGACCTTCGTGCGGTGAGCTGGACGCCGGGCACCGCGTGGTTCGAGTTCACCGAACTTTGCGAAGGTCCGCGCAGCCAGATCGACTACATCGAACTCGCGCATCTGTTCCACACCATATTCATCTCGAATATTCCGACCTTCGGTCCGGCGGATGAAGACGCCGCGCGCCGCTTCATCATGCTGATCGACGAGCTGTATGACCGCGCCGTGAAGATCGTGGTTTCGGCCGCCGCCGCGCCGCCCGCTCTGTACCGCGGCGAACGCCTCAAATTCGAATTCGAGCGCGCTGCGAGCCGGCTCATCGAGATGCAGACGCAACGCTACCTCGCAGGTCAACACCGTCCGTGAACTGCCTCGTGGCATAATCCAACAATGACGATCGTCGCCGAATTCAAAATCCACTACAGGCAGATCCTGGATCCCGCGGGACGCGTCGTGGCCCCCTTGCCGCGGTTCGCCGCGGACTTGGACGAAGTCGTGAAAATGTACGAAGCGATGACGCGCGTGCGCATGTTCGACACCAAGGCGGTGAATCTGCAGCGTACCGGGCAGCTCGGCACCTATCCGCCGTCCTTGGGGCACGAGGCCACGCATATCGGCGTCGGCGCGGCGATGCGGCCGGAAGACGTCCTGGCGCCCGTATATCGCGAATTCGGCACCCAGCTTTGGCGCGGCGTCACCATGACGGAGATTCTCACGTACTGGGGGGGTGATGAGCGCGGCAATGATTTCGCGGGACCCCGGCACGACTTCGCCTGGTGCGTGCCCATCGCCACTCAGACCCTGCACGCGGCCGGAGCCGCAATGGCGTTCAAGGTGCGGCGTGAACCGCGCTGTGCACTCGCCTACATCGGCGACGGCGGCACGTCCGAGGGTGCTTTCTACGAAGCGCTCAATGTGGCGGGCGCGCGCGCGTTGCCTGTGGTGTTCATGATCGTCAACAACGGTTGGGCAATCTCGGTTCCGCTCGCCGCGCAGACCGCGACGCAGACGTTGGCGCAGAAGGCCGTGGCGGCCGGCATTCCCGGAGTGCAGGTCGACGGCAACGACGTATTCGCGGTTCGCGAGGTGGTGAGCGAGGCGCTGGAGACCGCGCGGCGCGGCGGCGGGCCGTGCTTGATCGAGGCGCTCACATACCGATTGAGCGACCACACCACCGCGGATGATGCGAGCCGCTATCGATCGGCGGCCGAGGTCGAGGCGGCGTGGGCGGTCGAACCGCTGGTTCGGCTGCGGACCTATCTGCGCAGAGAGGGTGTATGGAGCGACGCGAAGGAACAGGCCCTATTGCAGGACTGTGCCCTGAAGGTCGACGCCGCGGTGGCGGAATACCTGCGCTGCGCAAAACCATCCACCGACGCCATGTTCGACCACCTGTTTGCGGCGCTGCCCAGGCACCTGCGCGAGCAGCGCGCGACCGCGCGCTATTATTCCTCTTCTTCGAAGCCTGGTTCCTCTTCTTCGAAGCCCGGTTCCTCTTCTTCGAAGCCCGGTTCTTCGAAACCTGGCGCCTCGAAAACCAACGGTCATTGAATTGCCGAAAATAACCATGGTCGAGGCCATCGCGATGGCGCATGGCTGGGAGATGCAGCATGACGACTCCGTCGTCGTAATCGGTCAAGATGTCGGCGCCAACGGCGGCGTTTTCCGCGCGACCGCGGGGCTGCAATCTCGGTTCGGCACGGACCGCGTGCAGGACACGCCGCTCGCCGAGGCCATGATCGCGGGCATGTCCGTCGGCATGGCGACGCACGGCTTGAAGCCGGTGGCCGAGATCCAGTTCATGGGCTTCCTCTATCCGGCTCTCGACCAGATCGTCAACCACATGACGCGCATGCGCCATCGGACACGCGGCCGTCTGTCGTGTCCGGTGGTCATCCGCACGCCTCACGGCGGCGGGATCCACGCTCCCGAACATCATTCGGAGAGCACCGAGACGCTGCTGTGCCACATTCCGGGGATCCGCGTAGTGTGTCCGTCATCGCCCGCGCGTGCCTACGGACTGCTGCTGGCCGCAATCCGCGACCCAGACCCGGTGATGTTCCTGGAACCCGTGCGGCTGTACCGCGCGATGCGCCAGGAAGTGACCGACGATGGACAGGCGCTGCCCTTGGACCGCTGCTTCATCCTGCGCGAGGGGAACGATGTCACCGTCGTGAGCTGGGGCGCCATGATCCTCGACACGTTGCGGGCCGCGGCGGCGCTCGACGCCGAGGGCGTCAGTGCGGAAGTGATCGATCTCGCGACCTTGAGTCCGATCGACGGTGAAACCATTTTGGCCTCCGTGGCGAAGACCGGCCGCCTCGTGATCGTGCACGAAGCGGCACGCAACGTCGGCGTCGGCGCGGAGATTGCGGCGATCGTGGCCGAGCACGGCCTCTTCGATCTACAGGCGCCGATTCAGCGCGTCACCGGCTACGACACCGTCATGCCGTTGTTCCGGCTCGAACACGATTATATTCCGAGCGTGCAACGCATCGTGGATGCCGTGCAATCTCTGATGGCCGACTAGGAGCCTGTCTGACATGGGCACATTCAAACTTCCGGATTTGGGCGAAGGTCTGGCCGAGGCCGAGATTCTCGAGTGGCACGTCAAACCGGGCGATCACGTCGTGGTGGATCAACCCATGGTGTCCGTCGAAACAGCGAAGGCGGTTGTCGAAGTCCCGGTGCCGTTCAACGGTACCGTGACCGCACTCCATGGCGCCGTCGGCGACGTCCTCGCCACCGGATCTCCGCTGATCGATTTCGATTCGGGCACCGTCGTGGGCAGCATGCCCAAGACCAGCGACGAAGAATTCGTCGACTTGAGTTTAGTGGCCGGTCCCCCCGCACGTGACGACCCACGGTTCCGCGCCGTGCCGGTTGCTCGCGCAGTCGCCAAACGTCTGGGGTTGGACTTGGCGGCCATCGAGGGCAGCGGTTCGGACGGGCTCATCCGATTGGACGACGTGCTGGCGCGCGCCGGCATCGACAGACGCCGAACCGCGGAGGGTCTCGACGCTCCGGCAGGCGCCACTGCCGAACCGCTGCGCGGCGCACGCCGCGCCATGGCCCACAGCATGTCGCTGTCCCGGGACCAGGTATCGGGCAGCACGGTATGTGATGACGCCGACATCGATGGCTGGACGCGCCGCGGTGATTACATGGTGCGGCTCGTACGCGCCATGATCGCCGCCTGCGCCGCGGAACCGGCGCTCAATGCCTGGTACGATTCCGCGAACAATTCGCGCATCGTCCTCGAACCCATCGATCTCGCCATCGCCGTCGACACGGACGGCGGCCTGATCGTTCCGGTGCTGCGCGACATCCGGAATAAAACACCGGCCGAACTGCGTGCCGCCATTGCCGCACAAAAGGAAGCCGCCCGCCGCCGCACCGTCCAGCCTGCGGATCTGCGCGACTTCACGCTGATGCTCTCGAACTTCGGTACGCTGGCGGGCCGTTATGGGATCCCTCTGGTGGTGCCCCCGGCGGTGGCGATCCTGGGCTCAGGATCGGTGCGGGAGGATGCCGTGGTGTGCGGCGGCGCAGTGGTCGCGCACCGCCGCATGCCGCTGTCCCTGAGCTTCGATCACCGCTGCATAACCGGCGGCGAGGCATGCAGATTTTTGGCCGCCGTCATCGCGGACCTGGAAAGACCAGAATAGCTTCCGGTGGGAGTGCATCATGCGTCAAGTATCGTCCGAAAAACACCGCAAGGCCGTCGCCGTCGTCGTCGCGGCGGCGGGCCGGCTTCCCAAGCCGCTTCGCGGCCCGCTGCGCGGCGCGAACGTGCGCCCGTTCCTGCGCGCCTACTATGCCAACGTCGAGGCCGAGGACCTTGCCGGACGCCAGCCCTCGGAACTCGCGGTCATGGCTGCTTCGCACTTGAAACTCGCGCGGCGGCGGCGCGGTCGCGCGGTGGTTCGCGTGTTCAATCCGTCGCTGCGCGACGACGGCTACACGTCGCCGCACACCGTGATCGAAATGGTCAACGACGACATGCCCTTTCTGGTCGATTCGATCGGTCTGGCGCTGACGCAACGGTCGCTGACGCTGCACTTCCTGGCGCACCCGGTTTTTGCCGTGACGCGCGACGCCGCCGGAAATCTGCTGTCGATTGAGGAGCGCGGCCAGACCGACGGCGTCAAGAACCAGCGGCTCGAATCGTTTCAGCACATCGAAGTGGATCGCATCGTCGATCCCGCGACGCTGCGCTCGTTGCAGACTGAGATCGAACGCAGCATGCGGGACGTGCGGGTCGCCTGTACCGATTGGGCGAAAATGCAAAGCGCGGCCCGGCAGGCAGCCGCAGACCTGAACGCCCCGTCCGCGCGATTCGATCCAATCGACGTCAGTGAAACCCAGGCGCTGCTGGAATGGATGCTGAACCGCAACTTCACGTTCCTGGGATTTCGAGAGTATCGATTGCACGGCACGGCCGGCCGGGAATCGCTCGAACCCGTCGCCGCGAGCGGACTCGGCATCCTGCGCCCCGGCCACAAACATCCGCCCGCCACGGGGCGCGTTCTGGCCAGCGACATCCGGCGCCAGAGCCGCTCGCGCGAATTGAGCCTGGTCACCAAGGCGAATTTTCAATCGACGGTGCACAGGCCGGGCTACGTCGACTACATCGGCATCAAGCATTTCGGCCCCACCGGCCGGTTGGTGGGCGAGCGCCGCTTCCTCGGGCTCTGGACCTCGGTGGCTTACAGCACCAACCCCCGCGATATCCCGATGGTGCGCCACAAGGTCGCGCAGGTCGTGCACCACTTCGCTCTGGCCGCCGACAGCCACGACGGCAAGGCATTGCAGCACATCCTGGAGTCCTTTCCCCGGGATGAACTCTTCCAGGCCAGCGTGCCGGAACTCATCAAGGTCGTCACCGGTATTTTCGGCTTGCAGGAACGGCCTCGGGTGCGCCTGCTATTGCGCCGCGACGCATTCCGGCGGTTCTACTCGTGCCTGGTCTTCGTGCCGCGCGAAAAATACAACACCGTCGTGCGGCAGCGTATCGAGCGGGTGGTCGGCGAGGCGTTCAACGCCATCAGCATGGAATCGCAGGTCCAGATCGCCGAGTCGAATCTCGCGCGCATCCACATCGTCGCCCGCACGCTGCCGGTGGAGACCGAGCGTGTCGATACCGACGGACTCGAGCAGCGAATTGCCGCGGCGGTGAGGTCGTGGGGAGACGCCTTCAAGAGCGCGCTGCTGGCGCGCCTTGACGAAGCTTACGCCCTGCAGCTCCACGCCCTTTACGCGCAGGCGTTCCCGGCGGCCTACACGGAGGACTTTTCGGGCGAGGCCGCCGCACAGGACGTGTCCTTCCTCGAGGCTGCGGACAAGGAGCCCAAGCGCCTGCACCTCGATATCTACCGCGCGGATCCGAAACGCAAGGAAAGATTCTTTCTCAAGATCTTCCGTGGGCAGGACGCGATACCGATCTCTGACCTCTTGCCCATGCTCGAGAACATGGGCCTCAAGGTGATCGCGGAGCGGCCATACGAACTGGAATTCGCCGGCGGCCGGCGGGCCTGGATCCAAGATCTCGAACTCGTGATGCAGGCGCCGACGGTCATCAAATTCGACGCGCTGGATCGGGAGATCAAGAGCGCGTTCACCGCCGTCTGGACCGGCCGCACGGACAGCGACGGCTTCAATCAACTGACGCTGACCACGGGCGTGCCGTGGCGCACGGTGACAGTGCTGCGCGCGTACTGCCGCTACCTGCTGCAGGCGGGCCTGCCGTTCAGTCAGGGCTACATTGCCCGGGTGCTGGTCAACAATTCCGGCCTCGCCCGCGCGTTCGCCGATCTGTTTGCGGCGCGCTTCGACCCGCACCTGTCCGCGGCAAGCCGCCGGAGCGCCGTCGCCAGGGTCGATCAGCGCATCCGGGCCGCGCTCGAGGACGTGAAGGGTTCGGACGAGGACCGCATCTTGCGCGCCCTATGGAACGCGCTGTCCGCCACGGTGCGCACGAATGCGTATCAAACCGCGGAGTCCGGCCAGTTCAAGGAGTACCTCTCGTTCAAGATGGAAAGCCAGCGCCTGCGCGAGCTGCCGCTGCCCAAACCGCTCTTCGAAGTCTTCGTGTTTTCGACGCGCATGGAAGGCGTGCACCTGCGGATGGGTTACGTCGCGCGCGGCGGCATTCGCTGGTCGGACCGGCGCGAGGATTTCAGAACCGAGATTCTCGGTCTTATGAAGGCGCAACAGGTCAAGAACACGGTGATCGTGCCCGTCGGCGCCAAAGGCGGCTTCGTCGTGCGTCGCGATCTGGCGGGCGATCGCGAGGCGCAGGCTGCGGAAGTCATCGCGTGCTATCAAACGCTGATTCGCGGGCTGTTGGATATAACGGACAACATCGTCGACGACAAGATTGTCGCGCCCGCGGACGTCGTGCGCCATGACGGCGACGATGCGTATCTCGTGGTGGCCGCGGACAAGGGCACGGCGACGTTCTCGGACATTGCCAACGCGATTTCCGAGGAGTACGGGTTTTGGCTGGGCGACGCCTTCGCATCCGGCGGTTCGGCCGGCTACGATCACAAGAAGATGGCCATCACCGCACGCGGCGCCTGGGAATGCGTGAAGCGCCATTTCCGCGAGATCGGCATCGACATCCAGCATCAAGACTTCTCCGTGGCCGGCGTCGGCGACATGGCGGGGGACGTGTTCGGCAACGGCATGCTGCAATCGCGGCACATCCGGCTGTTCGCAGCATTCAATCATCAGCATATTTTCATCGATCCGCAGCCCGACCCGGCCCGCTCGTTCAAGGAGCGGGAGCGCCTGTTCAAGCTGCCGCGCTCTTCGTGGGAGGACTATTCGCCCGCGGCGATATCGAAGGGCGGCGGCATATTCCCGCGCAGCGCCAAGAGCCTGGCCTTGCCGCGCGAGGCTCAGGTGCTGCTCGAGCTTCCGCCGCAATCCACGCCGAACGAAGTGATCAAGGCGATTCTGAAGTCGCACGTCGACCTGCTGTGGAACGGCGGGATCGGCACTTATGTCAAGGCGGGCGGCGAGAGCAACATGGACGTGGGCGACCGCAGCAACGACGCGGTGCGCATCGACGCCCGCGAATTGAACTGCAAAGTAGTCGGAGAAGGCGGCAATTTGGGGTTCTCGCAACTCGGCCGCATCGAATTCGCGCGGCGCGGCGGCCGGATCAACACGGATTTCATCGACAACTCGGCCGGCGTGAACTGCTCCGATTTGGAAGTGAATCTGAAGATCCTGCTGAACGGCGCCGTTCGATCCAAGGAGATCACCCGGAAGGCGCGCGACCGGCTGCTCGTGCAGATGACGGATGAAGTCGCGGGCCTGGTTCTACGCAACAACTACCTGCAGAGTCAGGCGATCAGCACGGGCGAATTCCAAGCCAAGGAGCGCATCGGCGAAAGCGCCTACGTCATCCGCGCCCTGGAGCGCTCCGGGGATCTGAACCGCGCGCTGGAGTTTCTGCCCTCCGATGAGGAAATCGCCGAGCGCCGCAAGGCCGGCGAAGGTCTCACGCGGCCGGAACTCGCCGTCACCTTGAGTTACGGCAAGATCTGGCTGTACAAAGCGTTGATCCACTCCGACGTACCGGAGGATCCGTATCTGTCGGCGGAACTGGCCCGCTATTTCCCCACGCCGGTACAACAGCGCTTCGCCGTGCGGTTGAAGCGCCATCGACTGCGCCGCGAAATCATCTCGACGGCGATCACCAACAGCCTCATCAACCGCATGGGGCCCGTCTTCCCCGTGCGTGTTCAGGACGACACCGGCGCGGAGCCCGCCGCCATCGCACGCGCTTACAGCATCGCGCGCGAGGTATTCGCGGTGCGCAACATCTGGACGCAGATCGAGGCTCTCGACACCCTGGCCCCGGCGGCCGTGCAATACACGGCGATGTTCCAGACGACCCGATTGCTGCGTCACGCGACCTACTGGTTGCTCGAAAACCGGCGGAGCGACTTGGGAATCGAGCGTGCCGTACGGCGCTACGCGGCGCCGGTCGAGGAACTGTCCCGGACCTTGAACGACGTGCTCTCCGCGGTCGAGCAGGCACGCCTCGGCGTGCTGCGTTCCCGACTCATAGATCAGCACGTGCCTGAAGCCCTGGCGACCCGCATCGCCTCGTTGGACTGGTTGCATTGCTCCCTAGACTTGGTCGAGGCTGCGATGTCCTCCCGCCTCCAGATCGGGTTTGCCGCCAGGGTTTATTTCGACGTCGGCGAGCGCATCGGCCTCACCTGGATCAAGGATCAGATCGAGACGCTGCCGGCGGAGGGACACTGGCAGGCGGTCGCCCGAGGTACGCTCAGCGACAATCTGTTCGAACTGCAGCGCAAAATCACCGCCGCGGTGCTGTCGTGCCGGGGCGCATCTCCGGCCGCCCGCGTGGATCGATGGCTCGACGGCCGTTCCGCGGCGGCCGTGTCGCTGAAGCGAATCGTCGTCGATCTGCGTACCGGCGCGGCGCCGGACTTCGCAACGCTCTCCGTGGCACTTCAAGCGGTGAGAAGAATGGTTCAGGATGGTGCCCATGCAGAATGAGTCGATGTTCGGCAAGGACTATCTCCAGTTTCGAATCACAACCGAGTTCGCGCTTGCGCGGCACATCGGCATTGTGGTCGAGCGCGCCGACGACTCCGGAATAACGCTCTCGGCCCCGCTCCTCCCCAACGCCAATTACAAAGGCACGGCATTCGGCGGAAGTCTGTTTTCCGTGGCCGTATTGACCGGCTGGGCCTGGGTGAGCCGGTACCTCGACGTCTCAGGACTTGCCGCCGACGCGGTCATTCAGGAATCCACGATCCGCTACCTGGTGCCCGTGCACGGCACCCTCCGCGCCACGCTCCGGCCGCCGAACCCCGAGCACGTTGAGAAATTCAGGAAAATGTTGCAGCGTGCGGGACGCGGACGCATTCGCCTCTTCGTGGACATTCACCATGGGCAGGCGCCGGCGACCGAGTTCGAAGGCGTCTTTGCCGCCGCCCTGCGATGAATGAGGAGGATTTCACCGTGACCGGAAAACTGATCTTGGTTCGTCATGGACAGAGCGTCTGGAACGTCGAAAACCTGTTCACCGGATGGCATGACGTCGACTTGAGCGATCTGGGCCGCCGGGAGGCTGAGCAAGCGGGTGATGAATTACTCGCCGAAAAGCTCGAACCGAATATCGCCTTCACCTCCGTGCTGAAGCGCGCCATCCGCACGCTGTGGTTGATTCTTGACACCATGGACCGCATGTGGATTCCCGTGGAACGCAACTGGCGGCTCAACGAGCGTCATTACGGAGCGCTGCAAGGACTCAACAAGGCGCAAACCGTCGAGCAGTACGGCGAAGCTCAGGTGAAGATCTGGCGCCGCAGCTACGATATTCCACCGCCGCCGTTGGGGTCTGACGATCCGCGACACCCGCGTTTCGATCCGCGGTATGCCGACATCGATCCGGCGCTGCTGCCGGTGGCCGAGTCGCTCAAGGACACCCTGGCACGCGTTCTACCCTTCTGGGAATCCCGAATTGTTCCCGAGCTGCGCGCCGGCAAGAACGTCCTGATCGTGGCGCACGGCAATTCCCTGCGCGCGCTGGTCAAGATGCTCGACATGATGTCCGAGCGCGACATCGTCGAGTTCAACATACCCACGGGGATACCGATGCTCTATGAACTCGACGAGCAGATCCAGCCGGTCGCCCGCCGGTTCTTGGGCGACCCGGCCGCGCTCGCGGCGGCGCAGGATGCGGTTCGCCGACAGACCGAAAAGAAGTGAACTCCAGATATGCGGCGCGGCGGGGCTAGGTATCCGGTGCGATGGAGACTTTGATTCCGCTCAAGGCTTCCGTAAAGTCCACCTGACAGGACAACCGGGAGGTCGCATCACGGTAATCCGGCAATTCCTTGAGAAGTTCCAATTCGTCGCTCTGCGGCTTGGGCAGTCGGTCTGCCCAACTCTCGTCGACGTAAACGTGGCAGGTCGCACACGAGCACAGACCCCCGCAAATCGCAGCCACGCCGTAGTCGAGCTCGCGCAGAATCTCCATCACCTTCAGGCCGGGTTTTGCCTCAATCTCGTGCTGCTTCCCGTCACGGTCCACTACGATCATCCGCGCCATTCTGCTCTCCGTTAGAAAATTTCCCGCGTGGCCCCCACGCTTGACGTCGGCTAGTGTGCCGGAACTTGTCGTGCACGACCACCGCCGTTCAAGCGCAGCGCCAGCAGTTCGGCGCGGGCCGCAACCACACCCCCCGGGGCTCCGGCCTGCCGGGTCAGGTATAGTTCGCTCCACAGCAAGCAGATGTAGTCGTACAGCCACGTCAGCAGGCGCAGACGCTCCGATTCGCGCTCGTCGGCGGAGCGCTCGAGATAGCCCGCGAGGACGTCCGCTGCGAAACTCGCCGTTTCGTCGTTGTTTGCGACCCATGCCGCCAAGTCCCAGTAGGGATCCGACACGTGTGCGTACTCCCAGTCGAGCAGCACCAGGCGCTCGCCGGCCGCCACGTTGAGGCGGTGCAGATCACTGTGACACAGCACTGAGTGCGCGGATGGAATCCCTGCCAACAGCTCGAGGTGCGCATTTGCCGCACCGCGTAACCCGGCCGATGCGGCGGTCCGCATCCCGCTCCGTGCCGCCATCCGGCTATAGTGCGCGATCCAGGCTGCGGGGCTCATGGTGCGGGCCGGCGTTGGAATCGGAAGGGCCTGTACCCGGCGTATGAGTCCGGCCAATGCGCTGATATTGGCGGGGTGCCGCAGCTCCTGCGCAGACCATGCGCGTCCGCCGGTCCACTCGGCCACGAGGATTCCTCGCGACGGCTCGCAACAGGCAATGACCGGGGCGAGGCCGGCACGCGCCGCGCACTCGAGAACTCTGCATTCCCATTCGCGATCGACGCCAAGCTCCGAAACGTCGGCCGCCAGCCGCATCGAGTACACCCGCCCCTCACGTTCGACCCGGTAGCTTTCGTTGACGAGCCCGGCCGCCAGCGGCCGCAGCGTCACCGGTCCGCCGCCGGGTACCCACCGCAACGCAAGCTCCTCAGGCGCGCTGCGCGGCATGGGCCTGAGGCTCCAAGGTACGGCGCCACTCGCGCATGCCCGCGAATATCATCAGCAAATACAAACAGAACAACAGCATGGTGACGTACAACCCGCGGGTGTAGTAGAGCCACAGGCTCACCGAGTCGATGACGAGCCACCAATGCCAGTTCTCATAGACCTTGCGCGCCACCAGGAATGTCGCAAAGACGCTGGCCCACGCCGCCATGGAATCCACGAAGGGCCACGCGGCGGGAGTGAAACGGCGCAAGAAAAAGCTGCTGACGGTCGACATCCCGATGACCGCCAGAAGCCCGAGACAATTGCGCGACAACGGCCAACGCGACACTTCCAAAGGCCGCCCGCCTCGGCCCCGGCTCCATTGCCGGTAGCCGTAAACCGCCATGGCGGCATAAAAGGCGTTCAGCACGGACTCCATGTACAGATGCGCGCCGAACATCACCCAGACATACAGGCAGGAGCTGATGAATGCGGCCGCCCAACAGCCGATCTGCTGCCGGATGGCAAGCAACAAATACACCACGGCGAGCGCGGCCGCGACGATTTCGATCCAACTCGTCGAGCGCCAGGCAGCGTCGAGCTGGACGATGAACTCTTGAATCACGGCGGCGGCGCGGTCGGTCGTTCCAGGCCCGGGAGCACCTTCATGACAAATACCGGCTGCGGGCCCGCCGCGGCGGCGCGGCCCATCTCGGCGGCGAGAACCGCCATCACCCGGTCGAGTTCACCCCAGATTTGGGTGCTCAACGCATTGGTGACGACGTGGAATTCCGCGTAAGTATTGAGGCGGTCGATGAACGCCTGGATCAACGGACGGTAGTCGCCCGCCAACGGGTACATGCTGATTTCAACGGCTGTGCGCATGGCACCTCTTCCCTACGCCGGCATTACCCGGGTCAGGTTCAACGGGTTCGCAGGTAAGTCGGATATTCGACATCCCACGTCTCAGGTCTCGCTCGAGACCACCCCAAGGTTCATCGAAGTGTAGCCTGGCGCTCCGATGCGTGCAAAACTCGCACCACCAGCTGCGGAGGACATTTGCGCATATTCCAAGTCGATGCGTTCACTCGCACTCGTTTCACAGGTAATCCGGCTGCCGTCGTGCTCGACGCCGACGGCCAGACCGATGCCACCATGATGTCGATTGCGCGTGAATTCACGCAGGCGGAGGTGGCCTTCGTATCCGCCGCCACCGCCGGCGATCACGACATCCGCCTCCGGTTCTTCAATGCCCGCCAGGAGACGCCGTTCGTCGGACACGCAACCGTGGCCGCCCATGCCGTCCTATTGGCGCTCGGCCGGCGGGGTGAGGGTGTGATCCGCCAACATTCCGGAACCGGCATCATCGAGGTGCGGGTGCACGAACAGGCCGGACCGCGGATCGAGTTTCGCCAGAACACCCCGGAGCTCGATGCGCCGTTGCCGTTCAAGACGACGCTGCGGGTCGCGGAAGCCCTGCGTCTCCCGGCCACCCAGCTGCACGAAGTCATGCCCGCCCGAATCGCCCACAGGGGCAGTTCGAGATTGCTTCTGCCCGTCGCGGATGCGCGCGCGCTGGAGACGTTGGCGCCGAATTCCGATACCTTGCTCGCTCTCGGCAAGGAACTGAAGCTGGATGGCTTCTTCGTTTTTTCGGTCAATCGAAGCCACGACGAATTTTTCACGGACTCGCGGATGTTCTGTCCCGCGCTCGGAATTCCGGAGGATCCGGTCAGCGGCAACGCGCACGCCATGCTCGCCGCGTACCTGTGGGAACTCGGTCAATTCGGTAAGAACGCGAGCTCCTTCATCGGCCGCCAGGGGCGCCAGATGAATCGCCCCGGCGAAGTGAGCGTCAAACTGGAGATCGACAATGGCAGCTTGGTTGCCGCGCACATCGGCGGTGCGGCCGTCATCGTCAGCGAAGGGACCTTGGCGCTCTAGGCGGCCGGAGGCGCCTTCAGCTCGATCTTCAACGTACCCGCCAGGCCTTCCAGATTGGTCTCGAGGCTCTTTGCCGTGGTGACCGCTTCACCCAAATTTCCGGCGGCGAACGAAGCCTGGGCCTTGGACCACACCGACGAGGCTCCGGAGAGGCTGCCGCGGGCTGCATCAAGATCGATCCCCGCCGCCAGCTTCCTGCTCGACTTCTTGGCGAGGAGCTCGATGCGGCTTTGGATGGTCGTCAGGTATCCCGGCACTCGAGCGGCCAACCCGGACCACTCCTCGCCCAGCGCCTGCGTGATTTCGGCCTTCTTGGCCTCAGCCGCGCTCGCCAGCGCCTGCACTCGGCTCATCGCCGCGGGCGCGCCCTCGAGCACGGCGCCATAATTTTGCCGGTCGAACGCCGCCTTCAAATCACCCAATTCGCGACGCACCTCCGCCAATTGATCCGGAACATACTTGGCTGCGTCGGACGCGGCCGCCCGGAGCGCAGCCTCGATGTCGCTGATGGAACGCTGCGCCGGCTCCATCTGGCTCGCGCAAGCGGCGAGCAGGAGGGCCGCGAAGGCGATCCGAGCGTAACAACGTGGAGCCTGTCTGTGTGTTTCACGTGGGCGCGTCCGCGGGCGATTTGCCCGCAATCGATGCGGGGCCGCCGCAGTTGGGGCGAGA
>JAXDQI010000277.1:0-4445 GCA_034667965.1 Gammaproteobacteria bacterium | reverse complement strand
CCCTGGTGACGCGCCCGCAAGCGACGCCATAGAGCATATTATCGTACCGCGCAGTGTCGATCTCGGCGATTTCGAAGTCCGCCGCGCCATCCCGCACGCAAAACGTCGCATGGTCGGCCCGTTCATCTTCTTTGACCACTTCGGCCCTGTCGTGTTTCGCGCCGGCCGCGGCATCGACGTGCGGCCGCACCCCCATATCGGGCTGGCGACCGTGACATACCTGTTCGACGGCGAGATCGTGCATCGCGACAGCCTGGGCACCGCCATGGCGATCCGCCCGGGTGCCGTGAACCTCATGACTGCCGGGCACGGCATCGTGCACTCAGAACGTACAGCCGCCGAACGGCGCAATGGCAATGAATCCCTGCATGGCCTGCAGTGCTGGATCGGGTTGCCGCAGGAGCATGAGGAAACCAATCCGGGCTTTCTCCACCGCGACGGTGCCGATCTGCCGACAATATCGGAAAACGGCAAAAGCATTCGTGTCGTCCTCGGCAATATCTACGGCCAACGCTCGCCGGTGCCCACGCTGTCGGAAACGCTCTTTGCCGATGCAAACCTGGAGGCTGGCGCCTCCCTGCCGATCGACGCCAATACGGAGGAGCGCGCGGTCTATGTCGTGTCGGGTGAGATCGAAATCGCGGGCGACCGTTTTGCCGCCGGGCAACTCCTCGTGCTTCGCCCCGGCGACGCCATCACGCTCACCGCGGCAAGCAGCGCGCGTGTCGTGCTCTGCGGCGGTGCTGCGCTCGACGGACCGCGTCACGTCTGGTGGAATTTTGCCCATTCACGCAAGGAGCGCATCGAACAGGCCAAGGCCGAATGGAAGGCGGGCCGTTTCGATACCGTACCGGGCGACGACAAGGAGTTCATTCCGCTGCCGGAGTGAGAACACATGCGCGCGGACCTCATGCTTGTCGAGCGCGGGCTGTTCGAGAGCCGCAGCAAAGCGCAGGCCGCGATAGCAGCCGGGCTCGTAACCGCCGACGGCAAGGCCATTGCCAAACCATCCGCCGAAGTCCCGGCGGATGCAGTCCTGCAGGCGCGGGCGCCGCACCCCTTCGTATCGCGCGGCGGCGTGAAGCTTGCGGCTGCGCTTGATCACTTCGACTTCGATCCGTCCGGCCACGTATGCCTCGATGTCGGCGCCTCGACTGGCGGATTTACCGATGTCCTGCTCGCACGCAGAGCACGTCACGTCTACGCGATCGACGTTGGGCGAGACCAGTTGCACGCGCGCCTGCGCGCACTGCACGAAGTCACCTCGATGGAATCAACCGACATCCGCGATCTTAGCGCCACCGCACTCCCGGAACCGCCCACGTTTGCGGTCATCGACGTCAGTTTCATTTCACTTCGGCTTATCCTGCCTGCGGTGCACCGACTGCTGCAAGGCCCCGCAACACTGGTCGCATTGATCAAGCCGCAGTTCGAGGCCGGGCGCAGCCGCGTCAAGAAGGGCGTCGTCCGTGATCCGGCGATCCATGCCGCGGTCTGTGATGAGATTACGACGATGGTTGTTGAACTCGGCTGGACAGTAACAGGCCTGCTGCCGTCCCCGATCGCGGGTGGTAACGGAAATCGCGAATTCCTGCTCGGGGCGACGCGGCAATAGTGCATTTGCCTTTCTCTTGCCGCGCCTTCCACTATGGTGCCGCGCATGTCCGACCCCGCAACAACAGTCACAAAACCTTCGTCGATCTGGCAGACCGAGATCATCGATACCGTGAAACTCGCGCTACCGATGGCGCTAACGCAATTGGGACAGATCGCCATGATGACCACCGACCTGGTCCTGGTCGGCCGGCTCGGCGATCTCGCAGTCGCGGCGGTGGCGCTGTCGCATCTCATTCTTTTTACGGGATTCGTCATCGGGATGGGCCTGGTCTCGGCCGTCGCACCGCTCGCCGCACAGGCCTATGGGGCCCGCCAGCCGCGCCTGGTGCGCCGTTCGCTCCGCATGGGGATATGGGCGGCAGTAATCGTCGGCATTCCGGTCAATGTGGCGCAGCTCTGGGGCGAACAGATACTGCTGTCGGCCGGACAAGCGCCGGAGACCGCCGCATTGGCGGGACGCTACCTTGTCGGCCTTACGTGGTCGACGATCCCGTCCTGGTGTTTTATCGCCATTCGCAATTTCATGGGCGCTGTCAACCGGCCGGAACCCGGGCTGTGGATCACGCTCGTCGCAATTCCGGCCAACGGATTGCTTGCCTTTGCGCTGATCCACGGCCGCTTCGGCATGCCGCGACTGGACATACTGGGCGCTGGCATTGCGACGACACTCATCAACATCGCCATGTGCGCGGTTGGAATATGGATTTGTTATGCGCGCCACCCTTTCCGCAAATACCGCGTGCTCGGCAATTTCTGGCGGGCAGATTGGAAACTGCTGCGCGAAATATTCGTCATCGGGATCCCGATATCGGGTTCGATGATGCTGGAGTGGGGATTGTTTTCTTCCGCCGCCCTCCTCGTGGGCTGGATCGGAACGACGGCCCTTGCGGCGCATCAAGTCGCGCTGCAGGTCGCCACCATCCTGTTCATGATCCCGATGGGGATATCGATTGCCGCGACGGTCCGCGTCGGCCATGCGGTCGGCCGTGGCGACGTGGCCGCAGCCCGGCGCGCCGGCTTTGGTGCGATTACGTTAGGCGCCGCCCTCGCTGTCGTTATCACCTTTGCGATCGTGACGCTGCGCGATCTCATCCCGACGCTGTTCCTCGACCCCGACACCGCGCAGGCCGCCAAAACCGTGCGGCTCGCCGCAACACTGCTGCTGGTCGGGACCAGCTTCTTTATCATGGATGCGATCCAGGGCGTTGCAGCGGGCGCATTGCGAGGTCTCAACGACACGCGCATTCCGTTGCTCTTTGCCGCCATCAGTTTCTGGGTGATCGGCTTTTCGGCTTCCTATGGGCTCGCATTTCGGGCCGGGCTTGGCGCCATCGGGGTCTGGATCGGATTCTCGCTTGGGCTCGCAACCTTCGCGACGCTGCTGGTGTGGCGGTTTCACGTGCTGACGGCACGCGCCTTCATACCAAAGGTGGCATGAACAGCTGGACGGAACACCGATCCCCCGCTATCGCAACCGCATGGTGGAAAAGATCGTGATTGCCCGGCTCGGCCGGCGAGGCGAAGGTGTCGCGGATCAGCCCGCGGGGCCGGTCTATGTGCCCTATACGCTGCCGGGCGAGACCGTCGAAGCCGATGCCTGGCCGGGCCATCCGGACCGCCGCCATCTGATCGGGATCGCCACACCGAGCCCGGACCGCATCGTGCCGATCTGTCTGCATTTCGGCACCTGCGGGGGCTGCACGTTCCAGCATTGGGCGACGCCGCGCTATCGGGACTGGAAGCGCGCCCTCGTGGTCGAGACACTTGCGTCGGCGGGTCTCGATGTACCCATTGATGATCTCATCGAAGCCCAGGGCAACGGCCGCCGGCGCGCGGTGTTTCACGCGCGGCGCGGCACCCATGATGTTCTTGAAGTGGGTTTCGCCTCCTTGCGCGCCCATGACCTTGTGGCGATCGATCGTTGCCCGATTCTTGAACCTGGCCTTGATGGCTCAATCGAAGCTGCGTGGGCGATTGCAGAGGCTCTGGGGCCGATGCGCAAACCGCTGGACATCCAGGTGACGGCATCGGAAGCGGGCCTCGATGTCGATGTTCGCGGGTCCGGTCCATTGACCGCAGCGCGCGTGAACGAATTGAGTCGGGTCGCGGAACGCCATCGCCTCGCTCGCCTGACGCGCCACGGAGAACTTGTGGTGCAGCGCTCGGTGCCGGTCGTGCTCATGGGCCGCGCGCGCGTGATCCTTCCGCCCGGCGGGTTCCTGCAGGCGACGGCAGCCGGTGAAGCCATTTTGGCAAAACTCGTCATTGAGAATTGCGGATCGGCAAAGAACATCGCCGATCTCTTCTGCGGAGTCGGGCCCTTTGCGTTGCGGCTCGCTGAACGTGCCCGCATTGCCGCAATGGACAGCGACCAAGATGCAATCGACGCCTTGACCAGGGCCGCTTCAACTCTGCAAGGGCTGAAACCCATTGCGGCAGAGGCCCGCGACCTGTTTCGCCGGCCGCTGATGGCTGACGAACTCAAACCTTTCGATGGCGTCGTATTCGACCCGCCGCGGCAAGGCGCCGAGACCCAGGCACGCGAACTTGCCGCCTCAAAAGTGCCTGTGATTGTCGGTGTGTCGTGCAACCCAACCACGTTCGCACGCGATGCCCGCATTCTTGTCGATGGCGGCTATCGGCTCACGCGCGTCACGCCGGTGGACCAGTTTCACTATTCGATACATGTCGAACTGGTGGCGCGGTTCGAACGGTGAGATGTGTCCCGGGCGCACTGCAGCGCGACGTTCTTCACGTCGTGGTGCAGTGCGCCCGGGACACGACGGTTCTCAATTCCCCCACCGCTCCCGCCACATCTGTTCGCCGAT
>JAXDQI010000276.1:0-4988 GCA_034667965.1 Gammaproteobacteria bacterium | reverse complement strand
AATTGGAAGCGGCCGTATTCCGCCGCCTGGTGGAACATCTGCGCTCCCGCGCCGATGTCCAGAACATCGAGCTGATGAACCTCGCCGGCTTCTGCCGCAATTGCCTGTCGAACTGGCTCAAGGAAGCCGCCGACGCCAAGGGCACGGAGATGACCAAGGACGAGAGCCGCGAGGCCGTCTACGGCATGCCCTACGAGACCTGGAAGGCGACCCATCAGGGCGCCGCCAGCCCGGAGCAGTTGGCCGCGATGAAAAAGAGCAGCGGGCACTGAGTCGTTCCCCACTCTCTCCCGTCATCCTGAGGAGCCGCGCTCTTGCGCGGCGTCTCGAAGGATGGCCGCGCGCACCGTGCTTGCTTCCATCCTTCGAGGCTCGCCGTGAAGAACGGCGAGCACCTCAGGATGACGATGGAGTATTTGTTTCCCTGTGCGCTCGCTGTGGATGAGCGCGATGTTGGCTTGACGCAAGCCGCGCCACTCCCGACTGTCATTTCAAGGATGCGGTGCGCGGCAAAGCGCGTCCGCGCTTCTCACCATCAGTTTCAGGAGTACACGATGGCCACCGCTGCCGCCGTCAAGGAAGAGCCCGCGACCAAATTCGCCAAGGACCAGCTCAAATCCGTCATCGAACGCGTTGAACGGCTTGAAGAAGAAAAGAAAACCATCTCGGACGATATCCGCGACGTCTACGCGGAGGCCAAGGGCAACGGCTTCGATGTCAAGGCGCTGCGCACCATCGTGCGCCTGCGCAAGCAGGATGCCAACGAGCGGCAGGAACAGGAAACCATCCTGGAAACCTACATGCAGGCGTTGGGGATGGTGTGAGGCGTTGGCGAACGTATTGTTCGCGTAATCCATAACGCCGTCATGCCCGGCCCTGTGCCGGGCATCCACGTCTTTTTGCCTAACTGAAAAGCAAGACGTGGATGGCCGGGACAAGCCCGGCCATGACGGAGCAAACTATGTTGTTGGGAGGCTCTACCGCAGCGACGCGGTTCGCATCACGAACGACTGGGTCGCAAGCTTCGCGACCGCGGGTCCCGTGAACCGGTCGCAGACCAGGCCCAGTTGCGGATCGTCGGAGAAGCTCATCGCCACCGCGATCTGCGGTTTGACGAAATAGGAGCGCATCAGCGTCAGATCGGGA
Source organism: Gammaproteobacteria bacterium (assembly GCA_034667965.1). Lineage (GTDB taxonomy): Bacteria > Pseudomonadota > Gammaproteobacteria > Steroidobacterales > Steroidobacteraceae > Bog-1198. Next base: position 3,842 of record JAXDQI010000276.1, on the reverse strand, counting down.
TCGCTCATCGTCGACACCGACATCGAGGTGCTGGCGCTTGGCGAAAGGATCATCGCGCGCATCCAGACATCGTTGCCCTTGGTGGCGGACGTGAGCCGGGTCGAGTTCGCGACCATGCCTTGCGAGCCCTTGGCGACAACGGTGGTGATGTTGTTCACCGCCATCGGGTTGCGTGCGGGCGAGGCCGGGCGGACGATCCGCGGCATTGGCGCGCTGGCGGCAACGACGTTGGGACGCTCAGTCGGCGGAGCTGCCGCCGGCGCATAGGCCAGCGCCTGGAACGCAGCCGAGATGCTTGCGGTCGATTGCGGCTCAGCTCCACCGACGGCCTGGCGGGCCTTGAGCGCGGCGATCTGCTCGGGCGTCGCCTGTTTCGCCGCCGCCGGGGTATCGCCCCAGAAGCCGCGGGCGTTGATGATGTCGGCTGGCGTTTCCGGCTTTGCTTCGCTCTTCGCGGGTGACGGAGCAGCGACCGGCTTCGACGGCTTGCCGAGCGGGACGATCTGCGCGTCAGCCGACGCCAGCTGGAACGTCGCGGTGGCCGCCGGCTTGGCGCGCGGCACCGGCACTGGGTCGGCGGACTTGGCGGGGACGGCCGCAGCCATCAGAGGTGCAGCAGACGGCTTCTCGGGAGCGGCAGCGGTTGCGCCGCCTTCGTCATCCTCGTCGGCTGACGATTTGCCTCTGCTGAACAAGGAGGCAAGCAGGCCCGGCTTGCTCCTGGAATAGGAATCGTCGCCGCCGTCGCCGCGTTTTTCGATGTCGGCCTTGGCCAATTCATAGCCGCGCAGCGGATTGCCATCGGACGGAACATGCACGGTGCGGCCGTCCGGGAACACCCGGGCCAGCTGATCGTGGGTCATGCGCGGCCAGTGCCGGATGCTGCCGGTGTCGAGATGGACGAAAGGCGATCCCGAGGTGGGGTAGAACCCGACCCCGCCGCGCTGCAGGCGAAGCCCGGCGAAACGGATTTGCTCCAGCGGTACGTCCGGAATGAAGAAATCCATGGCGTGGCCCAGCATATGCTGGCTGAAACGCGCGACGCCGGTGGAGCGGCGGCGGAGCATGGCGTTGGTGGCGGGGGAGCGGTAGGACGAGATGATCTGGATCGGCTTCTTGCCGTCGACGTCGCGGTAGACTTCCCACAGGATATCGAACAGGTGCCGATCCATCGTGGTCTGGTCCTGGCTGCGCCAGTCGCGAAGGAAGTGATTGAGCTCTTTCAGCGCATCTTCGTCGTAGCGGCCGTTGCGCTTGAAGGTGACGGTGAGGTCTTCGTCGGAATGGGTGTGGTGGAAGGAAAGGGTGCGGGTCTCGCCCAGCGCAGTTGCGTCATGCACCGATCCGGCGCCCGCCAGAAGCAGCAGTGACGCGAGCCCGGCATGACATCCGGCACGTGACAACGGCAGCGATTTAAAACCGCGCGCGAAACCAACCAGCACTATGAAGCCCACCCAAGAGGACGACCAGTCGAGGGACTCTCTCGCGACCCGAAGCGAGAGAGGATGAACGCAGTCTTAAGGCAGGAGGGTTAACCGAAATTTACGACCCCAAACCCTCAGGCCTTAAGGCGTAACCTTAACCGCGAGTATGGCGAAAAAGTGCCCGCTGCCGAAATCCGGGTGGACAATGATTAATGGGCGCTAACGAACAAGGGCCTCACCGTGGTGAAGCCCTTGAAAACACAGTCAAATGTCGGCGCTTAGTGGAGAACGGCCCGGCGCGGACGCTGTACCCGTACCGGCGGCGGAGGCGTCCGGGGCCCGAACAGCCGGTCGAAGAACGACGGTCCGGAGCTGCCGTAGTCGCTGTTGAACGCGACATTCGAGGGCAGGCTTGAGCCCGCCGGGCGCGAATAGCCCGGCTGCGAACGTGCCATCACGCTTTCGAGGTCCTTGCCTTTTGCCCCGCGCAGAATCGCCTGCATCGCAGCGTCGCGGCCGTAGACATCCTTGCGCAGCTGCAGCTTGCCGGCGTCATCCACGAACGCCGTCTGATAGGTGATGTTGACCGGGATCGGCGTCGGGAATTTGATGTCGATCTCGCTGTGGCCGTACATGCCGCGGATCTTTTCCGGGGTATAGCGGTCGTTCGGCAGCGTGATGTTGAGCAGGGTTGCGGCGTACTGATCCGGATTCTGCACCCGCATACAGCCGTGGCTGAAGGCGCGCTCTTCCTTGGCGAACAAATTCTTGTCCGGGGTGTCGTGCTGATAGACCAGGAACTTGTTGGGGAAGTTGAAGCGGATGCGGCCGAGCGCGTTGGCTTCGCCGGGTGGCTGCGAAATGTGGATGCTGCCGTCGCGCGCACGCTCGAGCTTCAATCCCATGCGCTGCAGAACCGTGGGATCCTGCTGCAGGGCCGGCAGATATTCGTTGTAGATGATCGACGGCGGCACGTTCCAAGTCGGATTGACGGTGATGAACTTCATCGTCTCGGTCAGCAGCGGGGTCGCATGCGTTCCGGGCTTGCCGGTCACCACTCGCGTGGTCCAGACCTGTCCGCCGTTCTGCATCACCTTCAGCGTATAATCGGGAATGTTGAGGATGACATAGGCGTTGCCGAGCGACGGCGCGCCGAGCTGGCGCGGCAGCCAGCGCCAGCGCTCCATATTGACGATCACGGTATCGATGGCGCGGTCGCGCTTCGGGCTGTTGATTGCCTTGACGGTGTGGTCGTCGAGCACGCCGGTCGCCTTGAGATCGGCGCCGTCCTGGAACTTGCGCACCGCTTCGGCGACCTTGGCGTCATAGTGGGTGTCGTCGGCATTCTCGGTGATGGCGAGCTTGGCGCGCAGCTGCGGCACGCGCGGATCTTCCACGACGATCTCAGGCTGCTTCTTGCCGCGCGCCGGGGTGTATTTCAGCGTAGCGCCATCGGCGATCTGCACCACCGGGCCCTCGCCCTGGCCGCGCAATTCGGCGAGCTTCTTCTTCAGTTCGCGATAGAGCTTGTGCGGGGGGTTGTAACCCTCCAGCGCCGCGCTGGAATCCTTGGCCGTGCTGACATTGGCAAGAACCTCGGCCGGATCGGTCGGGTGATCGGGATAGAGGATATCGGCGCTGACTTGCGACCAGTGCATCCGGCCGCTCTGGGCCTGGCGCGCATAATCGAGCATGCTGGCGGTCAGTTTTAGCTCGGCATCCGCGAGGGAATCCGGAGACGTTGCAGCGGCGAAATCCGGCGCCGGATAGTCGGCGGCATTGAGGCCCTCGGCCGCGGCATCCTTCAGGCGCACAACGACGCCCTTGGCGCTCGCGGTGAGAGCGCCGGCCTGGGTCCAGAGCGGCGCGTATTCTCGTGCGGTGTAGAATTTTTCGACGGCGGCGCGCTCGGCCTTGCGGTCAAAATACTTCGATGACTTTGCGCCGAGCATTTCCTTGAGCTTGTCGGCGACCGGTTGATCCGCGGGCGCGACATTGCTGGCCGCTTTGACCGGTTCCTTGATCGATTCTTTGGCAGGTTCGACAGCCGGTGGTGCAGCGGCCGTCGGCGGCGTCGCGGTGTCGTCATTCTTGACGTCCGCGGGAGCCGCGGCTGTCTCGGCCGGCTTGGTCTCCAAAGCCTTCTCGGTGGTCTTGGCTGGGTCGGGGACGGTCGCGGTGGTTTCCATCTTGAAGTCGCTCGCCGTCGGCGGCGGAACATTTGCGGGTTCGGGGCGCGGGATCGCTGCGTCGATCGCGAGGTCCGCGGGTGTGCTCCGCGGCGCATCGTTTTGCGCAAATGCCGCGGTCGCGGACACCGTGAGGAAGGTTGCCGCGACGGCCATCAGCACGCGGTCAAATCCAGCACGGCCATTCCTATAGTCACGCATCGTCACACCCCTTGGGTGAAACTGCCCC
>JAXDQI010000275.1:0-5429 GCA_034667965.1 Gammaproteobacteria bacterium | reverse complement strand
GAACCTCTCGAGACGCGGCATTCTGATCGCGGGCGGCACCGCTGTGCTCGCCGCAAATGCCATCACGCGCGCTTCGGCCCAGCAAGGCCGTGACGGCACGGATGCCATGCCGGGGCCCGAGGAGATGCAGGTCGTGCAACGGGGCGGGCTCTACGCCAACCTGCGCGACCCGAACATCACCGAATTGCCGGCGGACGCGTTCGAGCAGCGCTTCACCTTTTCTCCGGCTCCGAAAGCCGATCCGCCCGGCGCCTGGTCCGACGCCGCGCCCTTGCCGGTGCCGCGCAGCGAGATGGCATGGGCGACGGCCGAGAACGATCGCATGCACATCATCGGCGGTTATGCCGAGCAGCAGGTGGCGCGCCGCTATCACGACGTGTTCGATGCGCGCACCGGAGAGTGGCGACAGGCGGCGCCGATTCCGCGCGGCGCCAACCATATCGGCGTCGCGGCCGACGCCGGGGTCATCTATGCGTTCGGAGGCTTTGTCGAGCAGAACCGCATCGCGGTGCCGGATTGCTACGCCTATGTGGTCGCCGACGACCGCTGGCACGCCATCCGGCCGCTCTCGCGCGGCTCGCGCGGCGCCATTTCGGTGGTCGCCTTCAATGGACGGATCCACGCCGTCGGCGGGCGCGACGTGCGCTCGCTCGACTGGCACGAGGCGTATCACGCGGATGCCGACACCTGGGAAACCCTTGCTCCGGTTCCCGGGCCCCGCGATCACACGGCGGCGGTCGTCGTCGCGAGATCGATCTCGGTCGTCGGCGGCCGGATGGACACGTTCGACTTCAACACCGGCATGCACGTCGTCTACGACGTCGGCGTCGACCGCTGGGAGGAGCGCGCCCCGATGCCGACGCCGCGCTCGGGCCATGGCGGCGTTCTTTACCGCGGCAAACTGTTCTGCATGGGCGGCGAGGGCACGCGGCGCGTCTTCGGCCAGGTCGAAGCCTATGATCCGCAGGCGGACAGCTGGCAGGCCTACGCCGCCATGCGGACGCCGCGCCATGGCATGGGTGCCGCCGTGGTGGGTGATGCCATTCACGTCGCCGGCGGCGGCCCCATGAACGGCGGCGCCTTCCAGACCTCCGTACACGAGGCGTTCAGGGTCTGAGCTTCGTCCGGTTCCGTAGCGCGGCGTCCAACGCCAGCCGTGTCCACCGCGATTACACAAATGATGTGATGCCGAAGGTGCGACTTCTGCTACGGACCCGGAGCAGACCTCACTGCGCAGCGCCATTCGTAGCGAACAAGCACTGCTTTGTCTGCCTGTTTCGCATATCTGTTATCGTTGCGGCATGATACTTCTCTTCTACACCAAATCCGAATCACGAGGCCCCCGTGAGAGATAAAATGAAGCGATGTGGAAGAGTCATCGCGCTCGCCGCGACAACATTGATCGCCGCATACCAACAATCGGCTGTTGCTCAGACGCAGCCCGCATCTGGCGGACCTGTGAGTGCCGCCATCATCGAGGACCTTGTCGCCGCCAATCGCATCCTTGTTGCCGAGGGCGTACTCGATGCCTATGGGCACGTGAGCATCCGTCACCCGAGCAACCCGAATCGTTATTTGATGTCCCGTTCGCTCGCCCCAATCCTAGTGTCTGCCGATGACATCCTCGAATACGACCTCGACTCAAATCCCATTGACGCGAAAGGACGCATTAGCGTCCTGGAGCGGTTCATCCACGGCGAAATCTATAAGGCTCGGCCGGATGTGAAGGCGATTATCCATAGCCATTCGCCCACGGTAATTCCGTTCGGCATCACCCAAGTGCCGATGCGACCGGTGTACCACCAATCGACCTTTCTCTACGGCGGGGTGCCGGTGTGGGACATCGGCGATGTGACGAGCCCCGACGCGGCCGCGCTGCTGGTGCGCAACGGCGATCTCGGCAGGTCGCTTGCCGCAGCGCTCGGCGACCGACCAGTTGCTTTGATGCGTGGGCACGGCAATGTCGTGGTCGGGCCCGATGTCCAGACTGCGGTGAGGTACGCCATCTATACTGAGGTGAACGCCCGCCTGCAGGCGATAGCCATTGGCCTTGGCGGTCCAATCAAATACATCTCCGCCGCAGAAGCCGCAGCCAGAGCGAAGGCGCCCAACGACTTCGGTCGTGCTTGGGCGATTTGGAAGAAGCGCGCACTGGAAAAATAGGCGGCGAGGGCACTCGATCTTGCGGAGGCTTGCGGAGGTATGTCCGCAGCTGGCCCCAGAGCGGACATCGAGCGAGCTGTTCGATACGAGCGTGTCATCGGCGCGAGTGGGCTCGCGTTGCACCTGAGGCAATATCGTCGGGCACCCGGTTGGGCCAGCTCAACGCGTTCGCGGGCCTGCGGGCGTCATTCATGTGCCGCGACTTTGGCGGGGAGAAAGAGGTGAAAACTTGCGCCGCACGGAGAATTGTCGGCAGCCCACAAGCGGCCGCTATGCGATTCGACGATGGAGCGGCTGATGGACAATCCCATACCGGTCCCATGAACCTTCGTGGTAAAGAACGCATTGAAGATCTGGTCCGCCTGCTGCGGGGGCAGCCCTACGCCGGTATCGCTGACGGACACCATAAGTTGCTCGTTTTCCGCTCGCCGCGACTTGATGGCAAGCTCGCGCGTCCCATCCACATCCTTCATCGCATCAATGCTGTTACTGATGAGGTTCATCATGACCTGCTGCAATTGCACGCGATCTCCCATGACGTGGGGAAGATCTGCCGCCAGCTCCGTCCGAACCGATATGGAGCATCGCTCCACCTCGCTGCGCAGGAGGACGATCATCTCTCGAACAACTTCGTTTACATCCAACAATTCCCGTTGCGGAGTACCCTTCTTGAAGAGCAGGCGGATCCGGCTGATGATTTCCGCCGCACGCTTTCCGTCTTTCACCATTCCGATCGCAGCTGTGCGCGCCTCTTCGAGATTTGGGGTGTCGCCGGCGAGCCAGCGCAAGCAGGCGTTGGCGTTGTTGACGGCGGCGGAAATCGGTTGATTCACCTCGTGCGCCAGGGAGGCAGTCAGCTCTGCCATGGTGTTCACCCGGTTGACGCGTGCGAGATCCCCCCGCGCCTCACGCAGCGATTCTTCGGCGCGCTTCTGCTCGAACAGGGAGGCGATCGACGCGAAGGCCAGAATGGCAAACGTAATGCCGGCAACCCCCAGCGCCAGATTGGTCTGATCGAGACTTGCGTTTACTTGGGGCTCGTGAAACGGGGCGTGAGCGGTGAAAATGGCCGCTCGCATCGCCGTGTAGTGCATGCCGGAAATGGCCAGGCCCATCACGACGGCGGCGATGAGCTTTTGCCCAAGACTCGTGGTTCGGAATGCCAGCTGTAGTGCCGCCGTTGACGCGCCGATCGCTATGACCACGGAGAGCGCAACGAATAGTCGGTCGTAGCCGAGCTCGGCGTGCCCCCGCATCGCCGCCATGCCGATGTAATGCATGGCGACAATTCCAAGTCCCATGAAGATGCCGCTGAGAACGAGGTGAAGCGGCGATGCGCTCCGGCGGCTGATTACGTAAAAGCCGCCGCCGGTCACAAAGATCGCTACCACCAGCGAAACAGCGGTCAATCCGATGTCGTAGGACATCGGTATCGGCATGCTGAAGGCGAGCATGGCGACGAAGTGCATCGACCATATTCCGCCTCCCATTGTGATCGCGGCCGCAACCAGCCACACGCGACGCGCAAGTCCCCGGGCGGCCCCCACGTGCCCGCCGAGATTGAGGGCGGTGTAAGACGCGAAAGAGGCGACCAGAATGGACAGCGCGACGAGATACAGATCGTGTGTTCCGGTAACGACCATCGGGATCGCCCCAATTTCCGGACCAGAGACCAGTGGGCGACGCATCCGCCGACTCATCCGCAAATGCAGCCGGCAACGTCACTGGGGCCCACCAAAGGCCGATGTTGGCCGTCATTCCCAGACGACTTGGTTCCCAAGCATTCAGGATGCTCCTTTGGCACTTTGCTGGCAAGATAGATGGCGAATGACGACCGCCCTGACCCCTCAAGAGCAGCAGATTCTGGGCTTGCACGGTCCTGCACGGCGCTGCGTTTCCGGTGACGCCATGTCAGCTCCCGGCGCGGAGCTGACCTACCGACCACGCCGGTCCATGTCTGCTTTGTGAGGAGGAGCAGACTCAACGGCCACGCGGCGCATCAGGCCGGTGACCCGAAACGGACATGCATCAGAGGCCGAACTTGTAGCTGATGCGTCCCATCACGGCGTACACGTCCGCGCTGGCGTTCGACCAGGTGGTGGTGCCGCCGCTGCTGGCGATCGCGGAGCGGTCGAAGCCGAAATTGTAATAGTTGAAGTCGATGCCGAGGATCCAGTTGGTGGCGACCAGGTAGTCGACGCCGCCGCCGACCGTCCACCCGCTCTCCCATTTTTGCGGGGCCGCGGTCGAGCCATTCAGCGGATTGGTGCCCTCGGTGCGGATGTTCGCATCCGCCCATCCGCCCTTTACGTAGATCAGCCAGTTGCTGGCTGCGTAGCCGACCTTGGCGTCGACGGCCCCGATGTCGTTGAGCTCGAAGGTCTTGTACGACGGGGGTCGCAGCACGCTCGTGCGGAGCTCATCGAGATGAGTAAAGTTGAACGAGCCTTCGACGCCGAGCACCCAGTTGCCCCACTGGCCCTGGAGGCCGGCGTGTGCGCCGCCGATTGCCGAATTGGGGTGGAAGCTGAAGCTTTCCACAAAGCCCGCGGTGTTGGTGTGAGTGTAGTCGGCGTTGGCCCAGGTGTAACCGGCTTGGCCGCCGAGGTAAATTCCGGCCCAGCTCGTCGGGGCGATTGCGGCGACGGGCCTCGCTTTGGCCGCAATATCGGCAGCGATCGCCGGCGGACCAAAGCTCAGCACCGACAATGCTGCAATCGCGGTCAACAGCTTCTTCATGGGATTACCGGGCCGGCTGCACGTGGAACGAATCAAATAATTAATTTGGTTACGTTAATTATGTATGAATGGCCGAGCGGCGACGCGAGCGAACCGAGTCGCGAAGCCTAGTCTTCCCTCGTCAATCACTGAGTGCCGCGGTACCCTTGCCGGCTATCGCGCTATGACGGCGACGTCGAAGACGGAGCGCTATGGCTCCTCGTCAAATACAGCGCCCCTGGTGGCGGCAATAACCGCTCGCATCGCGTCGGTGGGCTCGTTGAGACTGACGAAACCATACGTCTGTGTGATCAACACCTTGGTCTGAAGTTCAGGCAGGCGGTAAAGATTCACGCGGCTCGCCACCGCAAACCCTAATGCGCCGCGATCCTGCGCAACAGTTTGGACAACTTCCTCGGCGCTCTCCACGATAATCTCGGAACGCGGCGTCATACGCTGCCCGCCCAAAAGCACCTCCTCGGTCGCGCGCTTCGCGCCGCCACCGTCAGGCAGCGAAACGACGTGGATCGGCAGATCTGGCCCGCCGA
>JAXDQI010000274.1:0-16712 GCA_034667965.1 Gammaproteobacteria bacterium | reverse complement strand
AGCTCACCCTCGTAGGCGATCTTGCCCGTGTAACCCGTCGGCCGGACGATCACCTCATTCGGTCCGATGATGCAGGTGGCCGGCTTGATGAGGAACAAGGGGTACGCCGGCGCCGGCTTGCCGAGTTTCGCAGCCAGTGCGTGGAAGTTATTCCACAAGGCGATCATCTTGGTGGGAATGCAGGGCGCGAGCAGCGTGCAGGCGTCGAGTTCGACGGTCTTCCCGGTGGGCCGCGGCTCGGCGAACATGTCGCCTGAATATGCGGCGATGCGGCCACCGTCGAGGACGCCGAATCCCACCAGGCCGTCGTACGCCTGAAAACGCGCCCAGCGCGTCGGCGAGCCCATGCTAGAGCACCGACTTGAGCAATTTGCCCATCTCGGCCGGATTGCGCGTGACCTTGATGCCGCACGCTTCCATCACGGCCAATTTTTCCTGCGCCGTTCCCTTGCCGCCCGAAATGATGGCGCCCGCGTGTCCCATCCGTTTGCCCGGCGGTGCCGTGACGCCCGCAATGAAACCGACCACCGGCTTCTTCATGTTCTCCTTGATCCATTTGGCGCAGGTCTCTTCGTCGTCGCCGCCGATCTCTCCGACCATGATCACCGCGTCGGTATCGGGATCGGAGTTGAACATCTTCATCACGTCGACATGCTTCATTCCGTTGACGGGATCGCCGCCGATGCCTACGCAAGTCGACTGGCCCAGCCCCAGTTCCATCAGCTGACCCACCGCCTCATAGGTCAGAGTTCCTGAACGGGAAACCACGCCGATTCGCCCCTTCTTGTGGATGTGGCCGGGCATGATGCCTATCTTGATCTCATCCGGGGTGATGACACCGGGGCAGTTGGGACCGATGAGCAGCGTTTTCTTCCCCTCCATGCGCTTGCGGGTCGCGATCATGTCGCGCACCGGTACCCCCTCGGTGATGCAGATGACGAGATCGAGTCCGGCGTCCACCGCCTCATCGATGGCGCCCGCGGCGAACGGCGGCGGCACGTAAATAACCGACACGGTCGCACCCGTGCGCTCCTTGGCCTCCTTCACGCTGCCGAAAATTGGAATGCCTTCGAAGTCCTCGCCGGCCTTGTTGGGATTGACGCCGGCGACGAAACAGGCCCTGCCGTTCGCATAGTCGCGGCATAGACGCGTGTGAAACGCGCCGGTCTTGCCCGTGATGCCCTGAGTCACCACCCTCGTGTTCGCATCGATCAAAATACTCATGGATCGGCTTTCCCTTATTGTCCGTTGACCGCGGCGACGATCTTCTGCGCCGCTTCGGCCATGTTGTCCGCGGAGATAATGGGCAGCCCCGATGCTTTGAGCAGCTTCTTGCCGACGTCTTCGTTGGTCCCCTTCATGCGCACGACCAAGGGCACGCTCAGCTTGACTTCCTTCGCCGCCGCGATCACGCCCTCGGCGATCGTGTCGCATCGCATGATGCCGCCGAATATGTTGACCAGAATCCCCTTCACGGCGGGATTTTTCAACATCAACTTGAACGCCTCGGTGACCTTCTGCGTGGTGGCGCCGCCGCCCACGTCGAGAAAGTTCGCCGGCTCGGCGCCGAATAATTTGATGGTATCCATCGTCGCCATTGCGAGCCCGGCCCCGTTCACCAAGCAGCCGATGTTGCCGTTGAGCGAAATGTACGACAAGTCGTACTTCGACGCCTCGACCTCGGCCGGGTCCTCCTCGTCCAGATCCCGCATGGCCACGATGTCGGCGTGCCGGAACAAGGCGTTCGAATCGAAATTGAATTTCGCGTCGAGCGCCAGGACTTTGCCGTCGCCGGTCAAGATCAACGGATTGATCTCGGCCAGAGAGGCATCGCAGTCCACGAAGGCCCGGTACAAGCCGTGCATGAAGGTGCGCGCCTGCGCGAGCGACGCCTCCGGCACACCGATCTTGCGCGAAACCTCATCGGCTTGCGCGTCGGTCAGACCATCGACCGGATCGATGGCAACCTTGTGGATCTTCTCCGGCGTATGTGCCGCGACTTCCTCGATTTCCATGCCGCCTTCGGAACTCGCCATCAGGGTGACGCGTTGCGAGGCACGGTCGACGACCATGCCGACGTAGAGCTCCTTGCGGATATCGGCGCCCTCCTCCACCAACAGGCGCTTGACGAGCCGTCCCTCTGGACCGGTCTGATGGGTCACCAGCGTCATGCCGAGAATGGCCGACGCGTATCGATGAACGTCATCGAGGGATTTGGCGACCTTGACGCCGCCGCCCTTGCCGCGCCCGCCCGCATGAATCTGCGCCTTGACCACCCACACCTTGCCGCCGAGATTGCGCGCGGCCTCATCCGCTTCGGCCACCGAAAAGCAGGGATATCCGCGCGGGGTTGCGACACCGTATCTGCGTAGGATCTCCTTTCCCTGATATTCATGGATGTTCATGCGCCGGTTCCCTTCATTGGTGAGCGCGGTGGGAACCGGCTCACGTGTGTCCGCGGAAAAATTAAAGACGAGCCTGCCCGGCTAAGCGGGCAGCGCACGCGAATCAGCTAACTCAGGTTTCGAGTCCTCGAGGCCTTTCCCGAGGAGCTTGGTCAGCGCGTACACGGTATCCAAGTGCGGAGTCGGCGTATCGGTCAATCGGGCAAGCTCCACCACCGAACCCAGCAATGCGTCGATTTCGAGGGTGCGCGCCGCCTCGACGTCCTGCAGCATGGAGGTCTTGTGATGACCCACACGCTCTGCGCCCGCAATCCGCTTCTCCAGTGGAACGCGGAATGTGACGCCGAGCTTGTTGGCGACCGTCTGAGCCTCGGTCATCATTGCCTGCGCGAGCGTCCGGCTCAAGGGATACTGGCAAATGCCGGCGAGCGTGGCCCGCGCCAAGGCGCTGATGGGATTGAAGGTGAGATTGCCCCAAAGTTTCAACCAGACCTCCCCGCGGATATCGTCGAGCACCGGCGCCTGCAGGCCGCCTTTCACGAAGCACTGCGACAGGCGGGTCACGCGTTCGCTGCTGCTGCCATCCGGTTCACCGACCGGAAACCGATTGCCTTCGACATGCTTGATGACGCCCGGCGCTACCAGCTCGGCGGCCGGGTACACCACGCAACCGATCACCCGCTCACAGGGTATGTGCCGCTCGATCTGTCCGTCCGGATCGACGCTCTTGACCTGCGTACCCGCAAATTCGCCCGGATGGCGATGAAAATACCAGTAGGGAATGCCGTTCTGCAGCGGCACGACGATGGTGTCGGGCCCGTATAACTTGGGCACCTGCGGCGCAACCGCTTCGACCTGATGCGCCTTCATCGCGAGAATCACGACGTCCTGTGGACCGGCTGCTCCGTAGTCATCGGTCGCATTCACGCGCGGCACGGCTAGTTCCGAACCATCGCTATCGATGACTCGAATGCCGCGGGTGCGCAGCGCATCCAGATTCGCACCGCGTGCGAAGAAGGTCACCTCGTCGCCGGCGTGCGCGAGCCGGGCCCCGAGGTAACCGCCAATCGCTCCGACCCCGATAATCGCTATCTTCAATGCCTTTCGTCCATGGAGCGCATGTGTCGGCGCCCCCAATCGTGTTGAATCCTACAGCAAGGGGCCAGGGACGCCTATTCGTCCCTGGCCACATTGCGGAGAGTGGGCCTTATATCAGGGACCCTAAAACTTATAGTTCACCCCCGTGGAAAAGCCGATTACATGACAACCACCCCACGTCGTATTGCCGGCGCTGCTGTAGTCGATGACCGCTGTATTCGTGCCGTCGTGACAGTCCGTCGTCAGCCCGCGCCCTCCCGCGCCGATATCGTAGTGCGCATTGCCCTTGTTGATGGTATCCGCCGCGTCGATATACCAGTAGATGTGCTTGTCGAAGCGATGCTTCCACGCAATGGTGTACATATCCGCCGTGTTGTTACGATTCAACGGATTGTAGTTGTGCTGCCCGCCCGGATCGCCCGGAGTCGCTCCGGCATGTCCCCAGCCCACGCTTAAGTTGTCTTTGGGTGAAAAATCCTGCGAGAGCGCCACCCAGATGCCGTTCCTCTGCCGCTCGTTCTGAAACTCCAGGTCGGCCGGCAGGCTGCGCTTCATGTATTCATAGATGCCGCTGACGGCGAGTCCGAACGGGAACGTATATTGCACGCCGGCCTTGAACGCCGATTCATCGCCGATATCGGTCAGATACGGCGGTGTGTAGCCGTTGCCGGCCGCCGCGACTCCGGGAAATTCCGCGACCAGGAAATCATACGTGGCAAAATCGAGGAGGGGCGAGTTGGTGCCCTGCAGGTAGCCGTATATCGGATGGTTGGAGCCGATGCCGTCGCTGTTGCGGTTCACCCGCTTGTGAATCTCCCATGCAGCCGTTGCGTAGAACGGTCCGCTTTCGAGTTTCACGTCGACGCTGAACGCATCGTCGAATCCGCCGTCATCGCAATTGAGCAATAGATTGCCGCTTCCAGGCATGTTGCCGCCATTGCAATCGGGCGAACCCGACGATTGGACCACGTCGTTGTAGGTCCGATTCTGGCCCGGCGAGAGCAGCAGGTCGAAGCTGAACAGATTGCCGAGTTTCGGCGATTCGTACCAAATCGAATGATCGAGACGGGTCCCGAACTCGACGCGGTTATCGCCGCCGGAGTTGCCCATGATGACCGCGTAATCGCCCAACATGCCGGAGAATGGATTCATTCGGTCCGTTGATTTCTTGTAGGGCGAATAGGTCGTGCCGAACTTGACCTTACCCCAGGTGTTGCCGGAGAAGCCGACGTAGGTGTCGCCGTATCCAATCCCCGCCTTGGTGACGTTGGATTGCTGGTACTGCGAGGTATTGAGCCCAGGAGAGGCGGTAATGGCCGGCTGAGTCTCGATCTGGTAGATGAAATCGACGCCGGTGTCGGCGATCTTGTGCGAACCGCGGTAACCCAGCACCGACTTGTTCGTCGATAGACCGGGCATGTAGCCCAAGCGCCCGACGGGGCCAGACTTCGGACCGGTATTCGCCGGATCGAGCTGATAGCCGCCGGCGGGATTGGTCGGATTGATGAGCGCGTAATGATAGGCGGTCATACCGTTGATTCCCTTCGTGGTGTCGTCGAGGGAGACGTCCAGCGTTCCGTAGAATCCGCTGATGATCTTCGTCAACAGCGGCTCTTTGTCCTCGGGCTTTTCCTTTTCCTTGGCGACGGACGGCCCTTGCTGCGCAGCACCCTCCGGCGGCGTTGGGCGCTTGGACATCGTTTCGAGCTGCTTCTGCATCTCATCCAAGCGCTGCTGCATCATTCGCATCTGTTCTTTGAGCGCTCGCGTATCCTGAACATCGTCCGCGTAAACGGCGCTCCCAATAGTACATGTCGCAGCACAGGCGGCTAACGCCACCGCCACTGCCTTAGCCCACTTCAAATTAAACATTGTGTGATCCTCATGAAACGCGTTTGCGCGTATGTTTGAATCTTATTCAGCACCCTCACCCTCCACGGGTCTCCGCAGACCCGCTCGCCCCTCCGTAGACCGCTCGCCCCCCTTCCATGGTTGCGTTGCACACCCCCGACCGGGTGCGCCGTGTCCGGCTAGCCCAGCCTCTACCCTGCGACTGCTCAGCAATCCAATCCTGTGGCAGTCGCACAATTAGTCAGAACCGAATTCGATCACACCTCTGGAATCAGCCCGGCGCCCCGGGCCCACTTGTACTTCGCACCCAGCACCGCCACCGGAATCTCGGTGGAATACGCATAGGCCGGGATTCCATGCTGGTACAGATATTCGGCCGCTTCCTCCACCTCGACATCCCCGGCGAGCGATGCGACCACGGGCTTTTCGATGCCCTTGGCCCTCATTTCCGCCACGACTTCGACCATGAGACGCGCGAAAACCATCGGCGGCGTGATGATGGTGTGCCAATACCCGAGAATCAGCGCGTGGATGCGGGGATCCTCGAGACCCAGGCGCACCGTGTTCTGATACGTCGCCGGAGGTTCGCCGCCCGTGATGTCGACGGGATTGCCGGCGGCGCCGAAGGGCGGAATGAACTTACGGAAAGCCGCATCCAGGTCCGCGGGCATCGCCATCAGGTGGAGATTGTTGTCGACACACGCATCCGAGAGCAGCACGCCTGAACCGCCCGCACCCGTGATGATTACCACGTTGTTTCCCTTCGGCGTCGGCAGCACGGGAATGCCGCGGGCGAAATCGAGCAGGTCGCGCAGGCTTCGCGCGCGGATCACACCCGCCTGCTTGAACACGTCCTCGTAGATCTTGTCGTTGCCGGCCAGCGCGCCGGTATGCGAACTCGCCGCCCGCGCACCCATATTGGTGCGACCGGCCTTCAAAACCACGATGGGCTTCTTCTTCGACACGCGCTTGGCCACTTCCGCAAACGAGCGGCCATCCTTCAAATCCTCCAGATGCTGGGCGATGATCTTGGTGTTGTCGTCTTGCTCGAAGAACGTCAACAAGTCGTCCTCATCGATGTCGGATTTATTGCCAAGGCCGACGATCGCCGAAACGCCCATTTTGGCGGAGCGCGAAAAACCGATGATGGCCATGCCGATGCCGCCCGACTGCGATGAAAGTGCTGCACTTCCCTTGACGTCGTAAGCGGTGCAAAAAGTCGCGCACAGATTGCTGGGCGTGTAATAGAACCCGTAAATGTTCGGCCCCATCAACCGCACGCCGTATTTGCGGCCGATCTCGATCAACTCTTCCTGACCTGCGACATTGCCGGTCTCGGCGAAGCCCGACGGAATCAAGATCGCGCCGGCGATCTTCTTCTCGCCCACTTCCTTCAGCGCTTGAGCGACGAACTTCGCCGGAATCGCGAACACCGCCACGTCGATGTCGCCGGGCACGTCCTTGACGCTCTTGTAGACCTTTTTCCCCATGATGGTGTCGGCGCTGGGATGAATCGGATAGATTTCCCCCTTGTAGCCGCCGTTGATGAGATTCTTCATCACGGAATTGCCGATCTTGCCGTTCTCCGCCGACGCGCCGATTACGGCCAGCGCCTTCGGCTTCATGATCCGGGTCATCTTCTCGACGATCGCCGCCTGATTGGGCCGGTCGCGCGCGGGCGCCGGGTTGAAATTCAATACGATGCGTACATCGGCGGCCGTCGCCCCCCGCTCGGTGGCGAAAACCGGATTCAAGTCCATTTCCGAGATCTCGGGGAAATCCGCGATCAGGGAGGAAACCCGCTCGATCATCGACGACAGCGCGCTGCGGTCCACCGGCTTCGCGCCGCGCACGCCGCGAAGGATTTCCGCCGCCGCGATGCCGTCCAGCATCGACAGCGCATCCTCGTTGGTCGCCGGCGCCAAACGAAACGTGATGTCCTTCAGGACCTCGACCAATATTCCGCCGAGACCGAAGGCAACCAATTTTCCGAACGCGGGATCGGTGACGGCTCCGATGATGACTTCGGTGCCGCCGCTCAGCATCTGCTGCACCTGAACGCCGTGAATGTCCGCCTTCGAGTCGTATTTCCGGGCGTTACCCACGATGGTGGCATAGGCCTCCCTCGCTTGGTCCGCGGATTTCACTCCCACGATGACGCCGCCCGCCTCGGTTTTGTGCAGAATCTGCGGCGAGACGATTTTCATGACCACCGGAAATCCGATGGTGGAGCAAAGCTGCGCGGCTTCGTCGGCTGTTTTCGCCACGCCCTCCTTCGGAATGACGATGCCATAGGCCTCGCACACTCCGCGCGCCTCCGGCGCGGTCAGCGCCTCACGCGCCGCGGCTTTGGCCTGATCCAGTATCTTTCGCACCGCGCTCTTGTCACAGCCTAACTCCAACGTACCGCTATTCTGTACCCGCATTTGCATGAATGCCCCTTAGATTACTTTGTTGGCGCGAAGCGTCGCGACTTCGGCGGCCGGGTATCCGAGCTCAGCCAGCACTTCATCCGTGTGTTCGCCGAGCAGCGGCGAGCGTGTGACATCCGTGCGGCTGTCGCTCATCTTGATGGGATTGCCCACCGTGAGGTATTTGCCCCGTTTCGGGTGATCCACTTCCACGATGGTGCCGGTGGCGCGCAGCGACGGCTCGACCGCCAATTCCTCCATCGACAGAATGGGACCGCACGGGATGTCGTGTTCGTTGAGGATCGCCATCGCCTCGAATTTCGTCTTGGTGAGCGTCCACTGTTCGACGGTGTCGAATATCTCCTTGAGCCGCGGCAGCCGTGCGTTCGGCGTGGCGTAGTCCGGATCGGTGATCCACTGTTCTTTCCCGATCACATTGCAGATCTCCTTCCATACCGGCGCCTGCGTGATGAAGTACAGATAGGAGTTCGGATCGGTTTCCCAGCCTTTGCATTTGAGGATGGTTCCGGGCTGGCCGCCGCCCGACGCATTGGCCGCGCGCGGCACGGCGCTGCCGAACTCGCCGTTGGGATACTGGGGATACTCCTTCATGACGCCGGTGCGCGCGAGCCGCTGCTGATCGCGGAGCTTGACCCGGCACAGATTGAGCACGCCGTCCTGCATGGCCGCCAGCACTCTTTGGCCGCGTCCGGTGGTCTTGCGCTGGTACAGGGCCGTCACGATGCCGAGCGCGAGATGCAAGCCGGTGCCGCTGTCGCCGATCTGCGCCCCGGTCACCAGCGGCGGACCGTCGTCGAACCCGGTGGTGGAGGCAGAGCCGCCCGCGCATTGCGCGACGTTTTCGTAGACCTTGCAGTCCTCGTAGGGGCCGGGACCGAATCCCTTCACCGATGCGACGATCATGCGCGGATTGAGCTCCTGAAGCTTCTCCCACGTGAACCCCATCCGATCGAGCGCGCCCGGGGCGAAATTCTCCACCAGTACGTCGCAGTACTTGACCAGCTTTTCGAGCACCTGCTTGCCGTGCTCGCTCTTGGTGTCGAGGGTCACCGATCGCTTGTTGTGATTCAGCATCGTGAAATAGAGGCTGTCCACGTCGGGGATATCGCGAAGCTGTTCGCGGGTGATATCGCCGGCGCCGGCCCGCTCGATCTTGATGACGTCGGCGCCGAACCACGCCAGCAGTTGCGTGCACGTCGGGCCCGACTGCACGTGCGTGAAGTCGAGGATGCGGACACCGTCTAGTGCTTTACCCATTCGCTGCTCCCGCCAATCACTTGTACATGGTCTGATTCTTGGTGCCCGGCGCGTACTCGCGCGGATCGACCCAGATATTGACGACCGCCGACCGCCGGAGCTTCTGAACGGACTCGCGCGCACGCTGCAGTGCCGGCGCGATTTGGGCGGGATCGCGGACCTCTTCCCCATAACCACCCAGCATCTCGGCGAACTTGCCGAAGGGAACGTCGCCCAACAGATTGCCGACGCTGCCGCGCTGTTCGCCGTACTTCGCGAGCTGCCCGTAGCGGATCTGATTCATCGCCGAGTTATTGCCGATGACCGCGAGGTAAGGCACGCCGAAACGGTTGGCGGTCTCCATGTCGAACGCCGTCATGCCGAACGAGCCATCGCCGTAGTAGCACAGCACTTCCTTGTTGGGGTTTGCGAGTCCGGCGGCAATCGCGAAGCCGGTGCCGACTCCCAGCGACCCTAGCGCGCCCGGATCCATCCATTGACCGGGTCCCCGCGGCCGCACCGCCTGGGCCGAGATCGTCACGACGTCGCCGCCGTCGCCGATGTAGATGGTGTTGTCGGCCAGGAACTCGTTCAACTCCCACGCGACGCGATACGGATGGATCGGAACGCTGTTGGACTTGAACAAGGGCATCAGCTTGTCGGCGGCAACCGCCTCAGCATCGGTCAATTGTTTGAGCCACTGCTGGCGGGCCTGCCGCTTGTCGCCCTTGATGCGGCCGGAGGCCGCCTGCAGCACGGCACCCAAGATGGCGCCCGGATCTCCCACCAACCCTAAGGTGATGTCCCGGTTCTTTCCCACCGTTCGGTAGTCCATGTCGATCTGAATCAGCTTCAGGTCCTTGCTGATGCGCTTTCCGTAGCCCATGCGGAAATCGAACGGCGTGCCGACGATGACGAGCACGTCCGCGCTGGCAAAGGCCTGCGTTCGCGTGCGGTCGAAATGGTGCGGATCGCCGGGAGGCAGCAGGCCGCGGCTGGCGCCGTTGAAATACCCGGGAACGTCCAGACCGCGCAGCAGGTCGATCGCCTCGACGTGACCACGCGCGGTCCATACCTGCTGACCGTACAGGATTGCGGGCCGTTCGGCATTGACGAGAATGTCGGCCAACTTCTCGATATCGCGCGGATCGCCGATCGAACGGGTCGAGGCGCGATAGTGCCCGGGTTGGGGAATCACGGCCTTGGCGATGTCGACTTCGCGATCGAGTACGTCGCGCGGAATTTCGAGGTAGCAAGGTCCGGGTGCGCCGTTGAACGCCTCCCGCGCGGCCATCGAGATCATGTCCGCCACGCGCTCGGTGCTCGGCACGGTCGCGGCGAACTTCGTGATGGGACTCATCAGGTCCACATGCGGAAGATCCTGCAGCGATCCCATCTTGTGCTGCGTCAGCGCGCCTTGTCCTCCGATGTGCAGTATCGGGCTCTCGGAACGGAACGCGGTTGCCACGCCCGTGACGGCGTTGGTGCAGCCAGGACCTGCGGTGGTGACCACGCATCCCAGCTTTCCGGTCTGCCGGGCATACCCGTCGGCCGCATGCGCGGCGACCTGCTCGTGACGCACGTCGATGATGCGGATGCCCTCATCCACGCACCCGTCGTAGATGTCGATGATATGTCCGCCGCAGAGCGTAAATATGGTGTCGACACCCTCGTTCTTGAGGGCCTTCGCAACCAGGTGGCCGCCGGATATGACACCCGCGTCGCGGCTCTTTCTCTGCAGCGTGTCCTCAGCGGTCGTCTTGGGCTGAATCGGCAAAGGGTTTGCGGTAGCCATCATTCCTCCGAAATCATGAATGTGATTCCCGGCCGCAGCCAAGGCGGCAGCTGCGACCGGGAAGTGATATGCCTCGCGATCGTCACGTGGCGCGGGTGCGGGTGACGCCGTTGTCGGCCGCGGACGCCTGGGAGGGGTACGTGTCGCGACTCTTGGCGAAATGCCGCACTCTCATCGGCTTGAGTACGAATAGCGCCAGCAGTCCGGCAACGACGTTGAATGTCATCGCGATGGAGAACACCGCCCCCCAGCCATGAGTCTTGGCGATACCCGCGGCGACCGGAACCAACAGCGCGCCGGCGCCCTTTGCGGTGTACAACATGCCCGCGTTCGAGGCCGCGAATTTGGAGCCGAAGGTGTCGCCCTGCGTGGCGGGGAAAAGACTGAAGATCTCGCCGTACACGCCGAAGTAAAGCGC
Organism: Gammaproteobacteria bacterium; assembly: GCA_034667965.1. GTDB lineage: Bacteria > Pseudomonadota > Gammaproteobacteria > Steroidobacterales > Steroidobacteraceae > Bog-1198. The sequence continues at coordinate 5,477 of JAXDQI010000274.1, read as the reverse complement.
GGTGACCAGGACGAATGTCACGGGATTCGAGCCCGACTGGCTGAGCGTGAATAGTGAGGCCGCGCCGATGAAGAAGGCGAGCGCCATGGTGTACTCACGGCCGATCTGGTCCGACAGCCAACCGAAGAACGGGCGGCCGACGCCATCGAATATCCGATTGAGCGACAGGGCGAATACCAGCGCCGGCATCACAAAGCCGAACAGTTCGACCGGGATCTTCTCGATTTTGAGATCCTTCGCGATCGGCGCCATCGAGGCTGCCATGGTGAGGCCGCCGGCGGCGACCAGCACGAACATTAAATAGAGCACGTAGAAAACCGGAGTGCGCAGCACCTCGGTCGGCGTGTACCCGTGCGCCGTCTGATTCGGCTTCACTTTGGCCGCGATGAGTTGTGCCGGCGGCACCAACAACAACCACGCCATCACGAACACGATGCCTCCTTGAAGCAATCCGAACACCAAGAACGCGTGCTCGTAGCCAGCCGAATTGATCATCGTCGAGATCGGGCCGATGGTGATGGCGGCGCCGGCGCCGAACCCGGCGGCGGTAATGCCGGCGGCAAGACCTCGCCTTCCCGGAAACCATTTCAGCGCGTTGCCGACGCAGGTTCCGTAAACGCATCCGGTACCGATGCCGCCGAGCGCCGCCGCCACGTACAGGAGGCTCAAGGAGTCGGCTACCGAGTTCATGACCCATGCGAGCGTCACGAGCACCGCGCCGCCGAGCACCACCCAACGGGGCCCGAACCGATCGACCAAGTACCCTTCAACGGGAATCAACCAGGTTTCGATGAGCACGAAAATCGTGAACGCGATTTGAATCGCGCTTCGTCCCCAGTGGTACTTCGCGTCGATGGGGTTGACGAAAAGCGTCCATCCATATTGCAGGTTGGCGACACACGCCATGCAGATCACGCCGATGAAGAGTTGTACCCAAGGATTCGCCAACGCCGAGGGATTTGATCCGGTCAATTTTGTATTCATAGTTTTTCCCTTTACATCCAGGCAGTCGCAGAAGATGACCCTACGGTCGAAATCCGATTCGGTTCGCAAACGCTGCGCACGATGAAGATCCGCGCTTAGCACAGCCTCGTTGCGGCCTTCGGCCCATTGAATTGATGAATTGACCGGTGACGGTCGTAAGAAGAGCGGGACGCGTGTCGTTGCAACACGTCATCGCGCTGAGAAACCAATGCCAGCGTGCGTGAATTCTTTCATCGAAGCCCCTCAAGCCACCGCAACGCGTTGGCCCCACCAGCCTTGAATTCTCAGCGTGGTATACCATATATGACTCGATTTCCGGGTGTCAAGTTGTCTGGCGGGCACCTGTTTTGCTCCAAGCGACATGTGTCATCGCTCGCCCGAGCGCCATGACGGGCGGCGGCAGGATTGCTATGATCGTGTCAATGTATTGATATACTGGAGTTTATTGGGCGCGCGCATTCGGAACAGGGCGTCGCATTATGACAAGTGAAAAAAATTTGATCGCCAGCCAATTTATTTCGTTATGAAAGTAGCCGTAGAGATTTAATATATCTAGGACACGGTCGTTAACGTGAGTGCACTCGAGAATCAGGTTGGATTTTTTTCTTCTACATTGCGCAGCGCGCACGCGCCGCCAGGAATTGTTATGCAAACCTATGAAGTTGTTATGATTGCGCTCACGTTGTTTGTCGGCCTCTCGGTCGCACTGTATTCCGCTCTACCCGTCGCATTGTTGAACTATGCATCGCGTCACGGTCGCTATGTGGGTCTTGGCAAGCCGGACCGGCTGGATGATTCCGCCGCGGGAAATTCGCCCATCATCGCCATGGCCGCGCTGCAAGGACAATCTGCCTGACGCGGACAAACATTCATCCGGAACGGTATACGAGGCTCAATGAACACGATTGCAACTCTGGTGGAACGCTCTGCGCTGGCCGATCGCTCCGGTTCCCCCGCCACGCTGGCGCTCGGGCCCTTGAACTCAACCAGTTTGCGAGATCAGGCATACACCCTCCTTAAGAGCGCGATTGCCGATACCGACATTTACGACCCGAAGCAGGAACTGCGTCTCGACGAGCGGCAACTTACGTCCGCGCTCGGTGTGAGCCGGACACCGATCCGCGAAGCGCTGTCGGTGTTGGAACAAGAGGGATTCATTCGCACGATTCCGCGCCGCGGCATCTACATCGTTCGCAAGTCAAAGCGCGAAATGATCGAGATGATCCAGATGTGGGCTGCTCTCGAGTCGATGGCCGCGCGCCTCGCCACGTTGATTGCGCCCGATGCGGAAATTGCGAAATTGCGGCATTTCTTCGACGAATTCCAGACTTCGCCGCCATCCGAGCATCTGTGCGAGTACTCGGACGCCAATATCGCGTTCCACACTGCCGTCATCGCGCTCGGCGGCTCGCAAATGATCGTGGACGCGACCCGCAATTTGCTGATTCACGTTCGCGCGATCCGCAGAGCGACGATCACGCAGAGCGATCGCGCGGCGCGATCGATCATCGATCATTTGAAGATCATCGAAGCGTTGGAGAGGCGCGATACCGAACTGGCCGAACGCTTGACGCGGCAGCACACGCTGGACCTCGCGGTGCACGTGGACCGGTACTGCGATTTTCTCGAGTAGCCTTCCGCGGGGTCAGCGGCTCCGCCGCGAAATGCCCAATCCCCACTCCCCGAGGGTGGGGGCGACCAGATGGTGATTTAAATATCTTGCGGCGTCGACCTGCCGCGCCTCGGCGCTGAGGGCCGAGGCGGCAACGGTTTCGACGCTCGCCATCACGTCGGCATCATTGCAGGCCGTGTGCAGCGGCTCATGGTCGATCCAGACCACCCTGCCGCCTTCCATATGCAGGTAGATGCGTCCGGTGCCTTGATCGGCGAAATTGACGTTGTGAAATTCCTTGAGGCAACGCCCGAGAAAGCCGCAGCTCCTTTCGGGCGCCAGCAGTTGCGGGGAGGTGTAGATGGCCTCTGGATCCAAGGCGTCGACTTTGATGCGGCCGTAGCGTTCGATGTTGAGCACTCCACCGACGTCCAAGACGTTGAAAGTCGAGTTGTCGCCGAAGGCGATCGTGCGCGGGCGATCGCCGAAGCGCACCGTGTTGTCGAGGAACTCGAACTGCAGCCGCTTGTCCCGGCGACGCGCCCAGGTAAAAAAGACATCGGGTATGCCCGTGTAGGCTTCTACCGAATGCGCCAGCGTGTCGTCCACCGCCTTGTAGCGGCCGACTTCCAGACCGCGTTTCCACGCCCGCTCGACCAGCAGCTCCGGCGGCGTAATCACAAAGAAGAGGTACACCGTCTGACCGAAGCGCGTCAGCAGATTGCTTCCCGCCTCGTCTGAACCGTACGCGAAGCTGTCGAAGCGGAATCGGTCGATCAACAGGTGCGGCATATGGCCGAGCCGATGCTTGCGGGCCATGTATCGATCCAGCTTTTGATCGACGATCTGAACTTCCTCGCCGGTAAACGCCCCCGCGTACTTGTAGGCGGGGCCGAGCGATCCGTAATCGAGCAGCTGCTTGCGCCAGATGTCGGGGCTGATGAGCGCGATGTCCCGCCAATCCACGCCGATATCGCTCGCCAGTTTCCGCTGTAGCAGCCGCAGCGTACTCTTGCCCGAGGCCGATGGCCCCTTCGTGTTGATCACGACGGGGCGTTCCTGTCGCGGCAGCAGGCTATAACCTTCCTGAATGGCAGCCTGCCGCAACAGCGGTTCGAGGGCGGCGCCGATGCAATCGCTGCAATACGCGTTGCCGGCGATGCCGTTCGCGATCGAGAAGATGAGTTCGCGGCTGCCCCACGCCTCGCCGTGGATCCTGAACAGTGCCGACATCACGCGAGACAGGGCGCCGCAAGCCAATTCCTGCAATGGATCAGGGGACGATGCCGCCATCCGATTCAGCGCGTCAACCTGCTGCGGACCCCACCCCCGTCCTGCAGCGGGGGCGCTGCCCGCCTTGCGGCCGGCGCCACGTCGCGCAAACAACTTGGCCGGCGCTCGTTCCGCATCGGTTGTTTTTGCCGCCGGGCCGGGAACGACGGCATCGAAAGCGTCATTGACGGCCGCCGCGAGGCGAACTCGCGCCTCGGCGTCCACGCCGATGATGGACTGCAGGTTCGGAAGGATGTGCCGGGCCAACAAGTTGCTCGTCATCTCGCGAAAACTGATGCCCAGATCTTCGATCCGCGAGCCGTCGGGTACCACGAAATCCGCGGTGACTCGGATGAGCAATTCGTGGAGGGCCAGGCGTTCCGCCCTGAAGACCACGAGGTCGCTCAAGGAGAGCCCGGTCAGCCCCTGCAATTCGAGCGCCGCCGGAACGCTCGTGGTGACGTTGTCGGGGCGAAAGATGGTCGAAAGAGCGAGCAATTCCTTCGGCAGCACCGACTGGATGCCGGGGTTCCACGGTCCAAACTGGTCGTCCGCCTGCCTCATCGCCCTAGGGAGCCTGTCTGAGTATTCTGCGTGCGCCGCAACTTGGCGGATTCGGGATACATCCGCAGTCCCGGAAGCTCGTCTGCCTTGAGAATCTCCTGCACCCGGGTCCAGTATTCCATGGTCATCAGATCGAAATTCACCTGGCGGAAACAGCGCCGTGCATAGTCGTTCTTGAATTGCATGCCATGCTCGAGTTCCTCCGGCAGAAAGATGACGCCATCCTCGAAGAACCACCCTGGTACGCCCTCCTCCCCCGGCTCCAGATCCGTATTGGTGCGGATCTTCACGTCGATCAATTTTTCCACCGCGTCGTAGTCGAATAGGAAGACTCGTCCGTATCGACCGACTCCGTAATTTCTGCAGTCGAGATCCTTGTTGAAGATGTTGGTCGCGGCGTTGTTGCGGATGCAATGACCGAGGCTCACGATCACCGCCCTCGTTTCCTCCGCCCCGCTGGTCTCCAGGTACACCGGGAGAGGCACGATCTTCAATTGCACGATCAAGGATCGAAGAAACACGCCGTTCTCGTCCAAATGCACGCTGCCCGCCGCCTGCTGACAGATCTCTTTGAGCAGGGCCGGGTCGAAGAGTTCGCGGTCGAGCCGCAGATTGAAGTACATGACGTTGTCGAGCATGCTGCCGGCGCGGTTGATTTCATGCACCTCCCGGTATTTGTCCACGACGGCCGCCACCCCGGGAAACGTGCCCCACTTGTAGGAAACGGTCGGCGCGTCACGCACCACCTTCAAGTGATAGGAACACCCGTCGAACGTGAAGCCGAGGGCAACCGTGCCCGGCGCTCCGGGGGAACGCTGAAACCGCTGGCCGGAAGCACGCATCCGTTCGATGATTTCGCCCAGAATGGCAACTTTTCCGACATGATTGAAACCGATGGTGGAATAGTGATGGCCGAGCGGACGCAACGGCATGAGGCTGTAGAGAAACACGCAGGTCTGGTAATACAGCCGGGTGGTGACGTGGAAATTGGCCAGGGTGGAGCTGAAGAGATCATGAATGTCGGATACTTGGTGCAGGACGGCAT